>NZ_JBFAGS010000022.1:0-31151 GCF_040653835.1 Micromonospora sp. NPDC050980
ACCAGCCAGCCACGGTGAAAGCCTTCTTCGGCAAACCCGAAGTCCGCTACGCCGCCCAATGACCACGGCACATTTGCCCTACCCCTCAATAACAGGGGGCCCCTCCTTACACGCGGTCGCGGACGTCCCAGAGCCAGACGTCGTCGATTCGCTGCGGGGGGCCCAGCAGCGCGGTCATCAGGTCGCGCAGCACCGCCTCGCGCGGGTTCGCGCCGAGCACCACCACCGACGCCCGCCAGAAGCGCAGGTCCGCCAGCGCCTGCCGGCGGTTCTCCGCAGTGATCTCGGGGACCTCGCCAGCGTCCATGGTGGCGTAGATCAGCGTGCTGGTCGGGCGGTTCGGCGCACCGAAGACGCCCTCGCCGGCGGCGTTCGGGCCGATGAAGTAGCCGGCCGGGATGGGGAACTCCTGCCCGGTCAGCGCGCTCCAGCGCAGGGTCGGCAGGCCGTGCACGTTGCTCGGGATCGGCACCGGCACCAGCGTCCGTCCGGCCGGCACGTACGGCCGCCAACCGCCGGCGGTGATGAAGTGCGGCGGCGGGTCGATGTGCTGCGCCGGCAGCGGGCGCGGGAACAGCGGCAGCAGCGCGGCGACGATCGCGGCGTACCCGGCCAGGCGCAGCGCCCGCCGCCGGTTCGTCGCGGAGCGGCCGGCGTCCGGCCCGGTCGGGTCGACGTCGGCGTCGTGGTCGCCGGGGCGGGGGGCGGGCACCGGGGGGCGGCCGGCGCGGGCCAGCGTGTCCCAGGCCAGCGCCAGCAGCACGCCGACCGCGGCGACCACCACCAGGCTCAACCGGGTCGGCATCATCATCTCGACCAGCGGCAGGTCGTCCGGCACGTACGCCCACGGCCCCGCCACGTCGGTCTCCGCGCCGTCGAAGCGCACCACCGGCCCGATCGAGGCGATGGTGAAGAGCACCACGAGCACGGCCAGGATCCGGGCCGGCACCGACCGGCGCACCAGCAGCACCAGCGCGCCCAGCGCGACAAGCACCAGCGGCCAGCCGAACCAGGTGTTCTGCTCGGTCAGGCCGATGGTCTTCTCCACCGCCTCGTCCCCGGCCACGGTGTCCCGGGCGAACGTGACGAAGGCCATCAGGTCCTCGCCCCAGTTGTGGAAGACCCCGCCCTGCAACCCCCGGTAGGACTGCGGGCCGTTGAACTGGAACCAGATCGGGTACGCGGTGAGCAGCAGCGCCACCGCGCCGCCGAACCCGCCCGCGGCCAGGAACGCGCCGGCCCGCTCCCGCGCCGCCCGGGGGCGCTGCACCGCGTACGCCACCACGACGACCAGGCAGGCCAGCGCGGTGAGCAGCAGCATCTCCTCGTTGATGAAGATCTGGTACGCCACCAGCAGCCCGAGCGCCAGGCCGTTGCGCCGCCACCGGCCCGGCTCGCCCAGGCGCAACACCCGGGCCACGATCAGCGGCAGCAGGAAGTTCGACACGAAGTTGGGCTGCCCGTTGGCGTGGTGCACGATGCCCGGCGCGAAGCCGAGGAACGCGCCTCCGACGAACGCCGCCGCGCGGGAGCGGACCAGATGCTTCGAGAGCACCCAGTAGGACGTGGCGGCGGTCGCCGACAACGCCGCGCCCAGATAGAGCGCGTACATCACCTGCGGGCCGAGCAGCATGGTCAGCGGCGCCAGCGGCAGCGTCACCCCGAGCAGCGAGGTGTTCGCCATCATGTTCACCCCGTCCGGCGCGTTCTGCCGGGCGGTGAACAGTGGATTCTCCAGGTGACGCACCGAGTACGCGCCGTGCGCGAACAGCCACTCGAACCAACTGTGGTCGGTGGGCAGGTGCGAGGACACCCGGTGCTGCACGTCGCCCCAGTAGTTGAGGCAGACGAGAACGCCGAGCAGCGCATAGGCTCCGATGGCCAGCACGTCGACGCGAGCCGGTCGGCGACGGGGCCGGCGCGGCGGATCCGCCACGTCGGCGTCCACCTCGACGGACGAGGGGTTCAGAGGAGGGTCCACCACCGGCACGGCCACGACGGGCCATCGTACAGGCGACGCGGCCCCGCCTCCGGCCACGGCCGGCCGGTGGGACGGCACGGGAAGGGGGTGGTCGTGGCCGTCATCGACCTGGGTGAGCTGCGCGACGACGCCCCGGCGCCCGGTGCGCCGCTCCGGCCGCCGCGCGCCGTGGGCCGGCCGTTCCGCAGCGCGGTGGTGCTGCTGGTGGCGCTCGTCACGCTCGCCGCCGCGGCGCCGCCGCAGCGCCCCGCGCCGCGCCGGATCCCCGGTGGCTCCGGGGCCGCCGCGTTCCTCTCCGGCGACCGGGTGTACGTGGTGCGACCGGCCGCGCACCGGGTGGGCCGGGACGTCGTCGCGTACCACGAGGGCCGCCGACTGTGGCGGGCCGCGATGCCCGGTGCGGGTGACGGCGTCGGGGTGTGGGAGCAGGGCGGGCGGGTGCTGACCGTGGGGCGGGCCGGCGCCGGCGAGGAGTGGGAGACGGTGGCGTTCGACGCCGGCACCGGGGCGCTGCGCTGGCGGCAACCCGGGGTGGCGTTCCCGGCCGGTGCGGCGCTGCTGCTGCGGCCGGTCGGCGGGTCGACGTCGACGGCGGTCCGCCGGCTGGCGCCGGCCGACGGGCGTACCCTCTGGACCGCGCCCGTGGCCCCGCACCAGAACGTGCAGTTCAGCTACGGACCGTCCGGGGTGGACCGGATCCTGCTGGTGCCGAACTCGGGCGAGACGGTGGTGCTGGACGCCGTGAGCGGGGCCCGACTGGTCGCCCGCGACCTGCATCCGCAGGGCCCGCCCGGCGCGCGGGCGATGCAGAGCGCTGACGGGCTGCTCCTGGAGATCCTGGGGGCCGGCGCGACGGTGAACGCGTACGAGTTGGACACGCTGCGGTTGCGCTGGACCGCCGAGCTGCCGCAGGTCAGCTACCTCCGGCGGTGCGGGGCGCTGCTCTGCGCCACCCGGGGCACCGCCGGGATGTGGGCGCTCGACCCGGCCACCGGGGCGGTGCGCTGGTCCAGCGACCTGTGGACGCAGGTGCTCGGGTCCGCGGCCGGCCGGCTGCTGGTCGCCGCCGGCCGCAGCGGCGCCGAGGGCCTGTCGGTGCTGAACGAGGCGGACGGCCGGCTGGTCGCCGAACTCGGCGACTGGGACGTCGTGCCGCAGGGCGAGGCGGCCGGCCCGCTGCTCCTGACCCGGCCGCTGGGCGCGGGCCGGGCCCTGCTCGCCGAACCGGACCTGTCGGGCCGCCCGCCCGTGGTGCGGGACGTGCTGACCGGCACCGACTGCACCGCCGGCACGACGCTGTTGGTCTGCCGGGAGCCCGGCGGCGACTTCACCGTGCGGCGGCTGCCGTGAGCCCGGTGATCGACCTGGGCGAGATGCGGCACGCCGAGGACGCCGACGAGCCGCTGCCCGCGCCGCCCCGGCGACCGCCGGGGCGGGCCGTCCGCACGGTGGCGCTCGGCTGCCTGCTGCTCACGCTCGGCGCGGCGGCGGGACCGACCCGGCGGCCGGAGCCGGCCCGGGTGCCCGCGCCGAAGGGGGCCGTCTTCGTGGCGCTGGCGGGCCGGCTGGTGGTGGCCGACGGGCCCGGCGCGGCGCACCGGGGTGGTCGGGAGGTCAGCGCCTTCCGGCTGCCCGGCGGGGAGCCGGCGTGGCGGTTCACGCTGCCCGCCGGCGACCAGGTGCTGGGGCTCACCGGCGCGGCCGGCGGGCTGCTGGTCACCAGCAGCCCGACGGGTGTCGGTGACACGCTCGCCACGCTGCTCGACCCGGCGACCGGCGCGGTGCGCTGGCGGCAGGCCGGCTATCCGATCCCGACCGCGTCCGGCGGGGTGCTGGTGGAGAACCCCCGCCCGGGCGGGACGGGCAGCGTGCGGGCCGTCGACCCGGCCTCCGGCGCGGTGCGCTGGTCGCTGTCGGTGCCGGCGCAGGGGGTGACGTACCGGCGGGACATCCGGGGGGTGACGCAGCTCGTGCTGGTCGAGCCGGACGGCCGGGTCGCCGTGCACGACGCCGACTCGGGCGCACGGGTGCGCGTCGGCCGGATGTCGTCCGCCTCGGACGGCGTCGCCCACCGGTTCGCGCAGGTCGTCGGCGATCTGCTGCTTGTCGACGACGGCGCCGGCGCGGTCACCGCATACGGGCTGGACCGGTTGGACCGGCGCTGGACGGTGCCGGTGGATCCGAGCGCCGGCACCTGGTACACCGACTGCGCCGGCCTGATCTGTCAGCGCGACCAGCTCGGCGGGGTGGCGGCCCTCGATCCCGCCACCGGCCGCCCCGCCTGGACGGACGAGCGGTGGCTCGGGCTCGCTGCGCTCGGCGGTCGGCTGGTCGCCGCCACGGCGGGGGACGGCCCGGAGCTGGACCTGTCGGCGCTCGACCCGGCGACCGGGCGGGTGCTGGCCCGGCTCGGCCGGTGGCGCCTCACCGGCCGGGACGACGGCACGCCGCTCGGGCTGCTCGGGCTGCGTCGCCTCACCGGTGACCGGACGCTCGTCGGCGCGCTGGACGTGCCGGCCGGACAGGCACGGATCCGGGCGGTCCTGCCCGGCTCCTGGGACGAGTGCGCGGACACGAACGAGGCGCTGGTGTGCCTGCGCCCGGCCGGCGGGCTGGCGGTCTGGCCGGTCGACCGGTGATCACCAGTTGGCCTGCTCCGGCGCCCGGGGCAGCGGCACCGACTCCGGCCGCAACACGTACGCGATCCCACCGCTGCCCGCCTGCCAGGCCGCCTCGAACGGCGCGCGGGGCACGACCCGGCGGACCCGCCCGTCGTGGAGGGCGTACGGGTCGTTGAGCACCGGGTCGCCGTCGGCGGTGAAGCCGGCCAGCACGATCAGGTGCCCCCGGGTGTCGTAGTCCAGGCCGGGCACCTGCCCGCTGGTGAACGCCGCCGAGACGACGAGCGGGATGCCGGCGGCCACGAACCGTTCCGCCTCGGCCAGCGAGCGGAGCCGGGTGACGAAGGCGTCCACCCCGTGCGTCGCCGCGTACGCGGTGTTGAACGGCCAGTTCCCCGCCCCGCCGTACGCGTGGTCGTAGCAGTGCCGGGCGGCGTGCACCACGGCCGGGCGGGGGCCGGGCGGGTCCACCCAGGCGTACCGGTCCGGGGTGGGGCCGGCGTGCCAGAAGTCGAGCACCATCGACACGCAGGTGGGGCTGCACCAGGAGTCACCGCCGCCACCCCAGCGGGTCTCCCCGCCGGCGTGCAGTCGCTGCGCGTAGCGCGGCACGTCCAACACCCGCCCCCAGGCCGGGGAGCGGTCCGGGGGCGGCGCGGCGGGACCGGGTCCGGCGGGATCGGCGGAGGCGAGGACACCGACCGTGCGCAGCACCGGCCCGGCCGGGGCGTCGGCGCGGCGGAACAACGTCACCCGAACCTGCCAGCCGGTCACCGTCGCACCGGTCACCCGCAGCGTGTCCGCGGCCACCCGGCCGTGCGCGTCGGACTGCCCGGGCACCGACGCGCGGCGCACCGCGCTGTCGTCGGCCGCCCAGCGGCCCAGCGTGTACCAGCCGGTGGTGGCGGCGTCGGCGTCCCAGCCGCGCAACTCCACCGACAGCCAGCAGCCCGGTGGCGTGTCGGCGGTCCACGAGGGCACCAGTTCGGTGACGGCGAAGCCGACCGGCGCCACCGGGGAGGTCCAGGTCCCGGCCGCGTAGTCGGCGGTGCTCCCGGAGTGCGGGTCGGTGTGCGCGAGCCGACCGGCCGCCGCGTCCGGGGCCAGCCCGCCCGGTGCGGCCCGGAGCCCGTCGGCACGGCCCCGGTCCCGGTCGGCGGGGAAGCGGAAACGGCGGTACGCGACGTCCCGGCCGGGGGCGACGGCGGTCATCGGGGCTCCGCTCGGCTCGGCCCGGGCCGGACGGCCGCGGGTGGTTGTCGATCCTTGCCGGCGAGCATCGCCTACCCGAAGGTTCTTTGCAACGCCCGCCGCGTGCCGGCCGGTTGTCCGCCGGCACTAGGTTGTGGGAGGTCACGAGGCGGGAGGCCGGGATGCGGGTACTTGTGGTCGAGGACGAGCGCAACCTCGCCGACGCGATCGCGCGGGGGCTGCGCAAGCGCGGGATGGCGGTGGACGTCGCCTACGACGGCGACGCCGGGCACGAGGCGGCGTTCGTCACCCGCTACGACGTGGTGATCCTGGACCGGGACCTGCCCGGCGTGCACGGCGACCGGATCTGCGCCGACCTGGCTGCCTCCGGCGCGCTGACCCGGGTCCTCATGCTGACCGCGAGCGGGACCGTCGCCGACCGGGTCGAGGGGTTGCAGCTCGGCGCCGACGACTACCTGGCCAAGCCGTTCGCCTTCGACGAGCTGGTGGCCCGGGTGCAGGCGCTGGGCCGCCGGGCCACCCCGGCCGCGCCGCCGGTGCTGGCGGTGGCCGACCTGGAACTCGACCCGGCCCGGCGGGTGGTGACCCGGGCCGGCGTGCCGCTCGACCTGACCAACAAGGAGTTCGGGGTGCTCGCCGAGCTGCTCAAGGCGCGCGGCGCGGTGGTGTCCAGCGAGGAACTGCTGGAACGGGTCTGGGACGCCAACACCGACCCGTTCACCACGATCGTCCGGGTCACCGTGATGACCCTGCGCAAGAAGCTCGGCGACCCGCCGTTGATCGACACCGTGGTCGGGGCCGGCTATCGCGTCGGTGAGCCCGCCTGATGGGCGCCCGGCGGGTCCGGCCGACGCTGCGCCTGCGGTTGACCCTGCTCAACGGCGTGCTCCTGGTCGGCGCCGGGGCGATCCTGGTGCTGCTGGCCTGGCTGCTGGTCCGCGACGCGCTGCGCCCCACCGACGAGCTGCTGCCCGGCACCACTGTCGTGCTCACCGGCGGTCGCACCCTCGACGCCGGGCAGTGGCAGCGGCAACTGGTCGACGCCGCGTCACGGGAGCTGCTGGTCAAGGGGCTGCTGGCGTTGCTGGCGATAAGCGTCGTCGGGGTGGCCGGGGCGTACCTGGTGGCCGGCCGGGCGCTGCGCCCGCTGCACCAGGTCACCGCCACCGCCCGCCGGCTCGGCGAGACCACGCTCGACGAGCGGATCGGCTGGTCCGGCGCGGACGACGAGGTGGCCGAGCTGGCCGAGACGTTCGACGCGATGCTCGACCGGATCACCGCCGCGTTCGAGGCGCAGAAACGGTTCGTCGCGAACGCCTCGCACGAGCTGCGCACGCCGCTCGCGGTGATGCGTACCGAGATCGACGTGACGCTCAGCGACGACGACGCGGACCTGGCCGAGTACCGCCGGATGGCCGGCGTGGTGCGGGAGGCGTCCGAGCGGGCCAACGGGCTCGTCGACGCGCTGCTGGTGCTCGCCCGCAGCGAGGCGCAAACCGGCCGGCGGCTGGCCCGGCGCGCCGAGAGCGACCTCGCCGTCGGCACCGCGAACGCGCTCTCCGCGGTGGCCCGCGAGGTGGAGCGGATCGGCCTGAAGGTGCACACGTCGCTGCGTCCGGCGCCGGTGGTCGGCGACCCGGGGCTGCTCGACCGGCTGGCCGGCAACCTGGTGGAGAACGCGGTCCGCTACAACCACCTGCACGGCCGGATGTGGGTGCGCACCGGCACCGACGGGCAGCGGTCCTGGCTGGTGGTGGGCAACACCGGTTTCGAGGTCGCCCCGGCGGAGGTGCCCGGGCTGTTCGAGCCGTTCCGGCGCGGCGGGCAGGAACGCACCGGCGCCCGCGGCTCCGGCCTCGGCCTGTCGATCGTGCGGGCGGTCTGCGACGCGCACGGCGGCACGGTGAAGGCGGTCGCCCAGCCCGGCGGCGGCCTGGAGGTGACTGTCACGCTTCCGTCGGCCGACCCGCCGGCGGCCACCTGACCGCCGATCCGCGCCCGTCCGGCCGTACCTTCGGGGCCACCTGTTCGTGCGGCCCGGCCCGGCTGTCCCGGCCGGCGCGGCGGGTGGTCGGGCCGCGGCGGTGCGGTGGTCGGTCAGAAAGCTGGCGCGGCGCTGGACGGCGGTGCGGTCGTGGCCCAGGGTGAGCGGAGCGACACGCCTCAACGTCGATCCTACGGAGCTGCCCGTGACCCACCCCTCGGCCCCGCGCCGCCGCGCCCTCGCGGTCCTCGCCGCCGTCGCGCTCACCGCGGCCGGCCTGGCCCCGGCCGCCCCCGCCGGCGCCGCACCGGACCACACCACAGTGGTCAAGGCCATCCCCGCCACCACCTCGCCGGACATCATGGACGGCACCGTCGACGCGATCCACGACGCCGGCACGAAGATCATCGTGGCCGGCTCGTTCACCACCGTGCAGAACCGCAACTCCGACACCGACATCCCCCGCAACTACCTGCTCGCCTTCGACAAGGCCACCGGCGCCGTCGACCCGGCGTTCGCGCCGACAGTCGACAACGAGGTGTACGCGGTGGCGGCCGGCCCGACCGCCGGCACCGTCTTCGTCGCCGGCAAGTTCAACACCGTCAACGGGGTGACCCGGCGCAAGGTGGCGCTGCTCGACGTCGCCACCGGGGCGCTGGTCACCACCTTCGCCCCACCGCCGTTCAACGGGCTGGTCAACGACATCGCGGTGGTCGGCGACCGGCTGCTGGTCGGCGGCATCTTCACCGCCGCCGGTGCCGCCAACCCGCGCGGCGGGCTGGCCTCGCTCGACGCCACCACCGGCGCGGTGGACGACTACCTCACCACCGCGCTCACCGAGCACCACAACTACGACGGCGTCAGCGGCTCCAACGCCGGCGTCGGGGTGGAGAGGATGGCCGCCTCCCCGGACGGCACCCGGCTCGTGGTGATCGGCAACTTCAAGCAGGCCGACGGGGTGCTGCACGACCAGATCGTCCAGCTCGACCTGGGCGCCATCGCCGCCACCGTGGCCGACTGGAACACCAGCCGCTACACGCCCCGCTGCAAGTGGCAGGCGTTCGACTCCTACATGCGCGACATCGCGTACGCGCCGGACGGCAGCTACTTCGTGGTGGTCACCACCGGCTCGCCGTACAGCGGCACGCTCTGCGACGCCGCCGCCCGGTGGGAAGGCGGCACGACCGACGCCGACGCGCAGCCGACCTGGATCGACTACACCGGCGGCGACACGTTCCTGTCGGTCGCGGTCAGCGAGCAGGCGGTCTACGTGGGCGGCCACTTCCGCTGGCTGAACAACACCGCCGGCCGCGACAACGCCCGGGCCGGCGCGGTCGGCCGGGCCAGCATCGCCGCCCTCGACCCGCGCAACGGCCTGCCGCTGTCCTGGAACCCGGGCCGACACCCGCGCGGCATCGGGGCCTCCGAGATGCTGGTCACCCCGTCCGGGCTCTGGGTCGGCGGGGACACCTCGTGGATCGGCAACTTCCAGTACCGCCGCGAGCGGATCGCGTTCTTCCCGCTGGCCGGCGGCGTCGCGCCGCACCCGACCACCACGGCCACCCTGCCCGGCACGGTCTACCAGGCCGGCGTGCCGAAGCCGACGAACGTGCTGTACCGGGTGAACGCGGGCGGCGCGGCGGTGGCCGCCACCGACGGCGGGCCGGACTGGGCGGTCGACGACGGCGGCAACCCCAGCCCGTACCACAACAGCGGCAGCTCCGCGTCGGGCTTCACCGCCGTCGGCGCCCTGGACGCGACGGTGCCGGCCGGCACGCCGGCCGCGCTCTACAGCACCGAACGGTACGACGGGGCCGGCGTCCCGGAGATGACCTGGCAGTTCCCGGTGCCCGCCGGGACCGAGGTGCAGGTGCGGCTCTACCTGGCCAACCGGTACGACGGCACCGGCACCGCCGGCAAGCGCGTCTTCGACGTGGCGCTGGAGGGCACAGTCGTCCTCGACGACCTCGACCTGTCCGGCAGCGTCGGGCACAACGTGGGCACCATGCGGGAGTTCACGGTGGTCAGCGACGGCACCATCGACCTCGAATTCCAGCATGTGGTGGAGAACCCGCTCGTCAACGGCATCGAGATCGTCAAGACCGGCCCGCCGCCCGCCGGCACCGGCGACGAGGTGCAGGCCCGCTCCTACGACGGGGCGAGCGCGATCGGCGCGGCGAGCCCGGTGGCGAACCCGGACGACACCGCCTGGTCCACCGCGCGCGGCGCGTTCTGGGTCGGTGGCACGCTGTTCTACGGGATGAACGACGCGCTGTGGCGGCGGACCTTCGACGGGACCACGTTCGGCGTCCCGGAGCTTGTCGACCCCTACCACGACGCCTACTGGGACACGGTGGAGACCGACTCCGGCCCGGCCGGGCAGACGTACGTCGGGGTGACCACCGGCTTCTACGCCGAGATCCCGAACGTGACCGGCATGTTCCTCTCCGGTGGTCGGCTCTACTACACGCTCTCCGGGCAGAACGGCCTGTTCTGGCGCTGGTTCACCCCGGACAGCGGCACGGTCGGCGCGGACCGGTTCACGGTGGCCGGCTCCGGCGGTCTCGCCGACGCCGGAGCGGTCTTCGTCGCCGGCAACACGCTCTACAAGGTCAACCGGAGCACCGGTGACCTGTCCGCCACCGACTGGGCCGGCGGCGCGCCGGCGGCGACGTTCACCGTCCGCAGCGGCCCGTCCGTCGACGGCGTCGACTGGCGCGCGAAGGCGCTCTTCCTCGGCCCGTGATGTAAGGAGGGGCCCCTTCTTAACGTTTCCGGTAGAGGAGGGGCCCCCTTTTAACACCCTTGCCGGGGGACGGCGGCGGTGGCAAGATCGTGCCGTCAGTCGAGAAGGGGAAGGGGGTGTGGTGATGTCCGTTCGTAACGATCCCGCGCCCCGCGTTCCCCGCTGACCTTCCGCACTCCGCGGGGCGCACCCCATCGGAGGCAGCACCGTGAGTGCACAGATCCACTGCGTCACCGTCGAGTCCGACGACCCCTACACCCTGGCCACCTGGTGGGCCCGGGTGCTCGACCGCAAGCTCCACGACGACGACTTCCCGGGCGACCCGGAAGCGGTCCTCGTCGCGCCCGACGGGCACGGCCCCGACCTGCTCTTCGTCGAGGTGGGTGAGCGGCACGGCAAGGGCGCGTTCCACCTGGACCTGCATCCGGCCGAGGGCACCCGGGACGCCGAGGTCGCGCGGCTGCGTGACCTCGGCGCCGCGTTGGTCGCCGACCGGCGTCGGCCGGACGGCACCGGCTGGGTGGTGCTCGCCGACCCGGAGGGCAACGAGTTCTGCGTCTGCCGGGGCGCGACGGAGCGCGCCGCGTCGGCCTGACCCGGAAACGGCGCCGGGCCCCCGCCGACGGCGGGGGCCCGGCACTGTCGAGCGGACTCAGTCCCGCTTCTCGACCTCGCCGCGCAGGGTGACGAACTCCGACTGGAACTCGGCGGCGCTCTTGAAGTAGACCACCACCATCCCGAGGCTGCCCTTGTCGGCCCAGACGCAGACGCCCACCGGGACGTCCTGTGCCCGGCCGTCGCCGCACTTCGCGTCGCCGCCGAGCGGGCCGGCGTCGACGGTCTTGAACTCCTTGGCGCCGAGGTCCCGGGTGGCTGCCGTGATGGCGTCCGCCATCTCCTTCTTCGGGTCGGCGATGATGCCGGACACGCCGACGATCATGACCAGGTCCTTCTTCGCCGGGTCGCCGTAGAAGGCGCCCGCCGTGCTTGTCGCGTTCGGCACGTCCTTGCCGAGCTCAGACTTCATCTGCGCGGCGGCGTTCTGCAGCGCCGGGGCGGTCACCTTCGGCCGGCCGCCCAACGTCGCGGGCTCGACCACCCGGGTCCTGCTGGCGTTGACGGCGTCCTTGACGTCGTCCCCGGCGACGGCCCAGATGGCGATGCCGCCACCGACGCAGAGCACCAGGACGACGGCCAGGACGATCAGCAGGATCTTGCCGACCCCGAACGTCTTCTTCGGCGGGACCGCTGCGCCGAACTGGTCGCCGCCGTACGGCGGCTGCGGCGGGTAGGCGCCGCCGTACTGCGGCTGCGGCACCGACGGGTAGTCACCGCCGTACTGCGGCGGCTGGTAGCCCCCGGGCTGCGGTGGGGGAGTGGGGGTGCTGCCGGGGTAGGGATTGGTCGGCGGCTGGGACATGAAGGCGGCTCCTGTGAGAATTTCGGCCGCGTGATGGTAGCCAGGACCACCGACGGTCCGCTGTCCGTCCCGGAGCCGGGTGACGGAACCGGGACCCGTCCGTGACCGGCCCCGGAACGCCGATCGCGGTGGCCGCACCGTCCGTGACGGACGGCCCGGCCACCGCGATCGACGGCGGGTGGATCAGCGCAGGCTGGCCACGCCGCGCGGCAGGAACCGCCGGCCGGTCACCCGCTCGGAGGTCCCGGTCCGGTCCAGGTACGGCGTGACGCCGCCCAGGTGGAACGGCCAGCCGGCGCCGAGGATCATGCACAGGTCGATGTCCTGCGGCTCGGCGACGACGCCCTCGTCGAGCATGAGCCGGATCTCCTGCGCCAGCGCGTCGAGCGCGTTCTGCCGCACCTGCTCGGCGGTGAGCGGCTGGTCGCCGACCACCAGCAGCTTCGCGACCTCGTCGTTGATCTGGTCGTCGACCACGATCGGCTGGCCCGTGTCGGCGATCCGCTTGAGGTTCTCGCTGACGCCGAACCGGTCCGGGAACGCCGCGTGCAGCGTCCCGCCCACGTGGTAAGCCACCGCCGGCCCGACGAGCTGGAGCAGCGCGAGCGGACGCATCGGCAGGCCCAGCGGGTCGAGCGCGCTGTTCGCCACGTCCAGCGGGGTGCCGGCGTCGACGGCCGCGAAGACGGTGCCCAGGAAGCGGGTCAGCAGCCGGTTGACCACGAACGCCGGGGCGTCCTTCACCAGCACCGACGACTTCTTGAGCTGCTTGCTCACCGCGAACGCGGTCGCCAGGGTGGCGTCGTCGGTCCGCTCGCCGCGGACGATCTCCAGCAGCGGCAGCACCGCGACCGGGTTGAAGAAGTGGAAGCCGACGACCCGCTCCGGGTGCTCCAGGTCGGCCGCCATCTCGGTGATCGACAGGGAGCTGGTGTTGGTGGCGAGCACCGCCTCCGGCTTGACGATCTTCTCCAGCTCGGCCCAGACCTGCTTCTTGACGCCCAGGTCCTCGAAGACCGCCTCGATGACGAAGTCGGCGTCGCTGAACACGGACTTGTCGACCGAGCCGGAGACCAGGCCGTAGAGCTTGGCGGCGGTGCCCTTGTCCATCCGGCCCTTGCTGACGGCCTTCTCGATCTGGGTGTGCACGTAGCCGACGCCCTTGTCCACCCGGGACTGGTCCAGGTCGGTCATGACCACCGGCACCTGGAGGCGGCGGGCGAACAGCAGCGCGAGCTGGCTGGCCATCAGGCCGGCGCCGACGATGCCCACCTTGGTCACCGGCCGGGCCAGGCCCTTGTCCGGCGCGCCGGCCGGCCGCTTGGCCCGCCGCTGCACCAGGTCGAACGCGTACAGGCCGCTGCGCAACTCCTCCGAGAAGACCAGGTCGGCGAGCGCCTCGTCCTCGGCGGCGGTGCCGGTGGCGAAGTCCGCGTCCTTGGCGGTCTCCAGCAGGTCCAACGCCTTGTACGCGGCCGGGACCGCGCCGTGCAGCCGCTGGTCCAGGGTCTGCCGGGCGAAGTAGAGCACGCCCGCCCACATGTCCTTGTCGACCTCGGGACGGGTCACGGTGACCTCGCCCCGGACCACGCCGGCGGCCCATTCGAGGGACCGCTCCAGGAAGTCGGCCGGCTCCAGCAGCACGTCCGCGATGCCCATCTCGGCGGCCTGCTTCGGCTTGAGCATCTTGTTCTGCATCAGCGGGTTCTGCAGGATCACCTGGGTGGCGGCGGGGATGCCGATCAGGTTCGGCAGCAGCTGGGTGCCGCCCCAGCCGGGCACCAGGCCGAGCGACACCTCGGGCAGCGCCAGCGCCGCCGCGCCCGCGGACAGCGTCCGGTAGTGGCAGTGCAGCGCCAGCTCCAGGCCGCCGCCCATCGCCGCGCCGTTGACGAAGGCGAACGTCGGCACGTCGCTGTCCTTGAGCCGGGCGAAGACCCGGTGACCGAGCCGGCCGACCTCCAGCGCCTGCTCGCGGTTCTCCAGCGCCGGCAGGCTGGTGATGTCCGCGCCGACGCAGAAGATGTACGGCTTGCCGGTGACCGCGACGAACGCCGGGTTCGCCGCGAGGGCGGCGGTGATCGCCTCGTCCAGGCTGGTCAGCCCGCCCGGGCCGAAGCTGTTCGGCTTGGTGTGGTCGAAGCCGTTGTCCAGGGTGATCAGGGCGGCGGGCCGGTCCAGCCCCGGCACTGTCACCTGACGCAGCAGCGCCTTGGTGACGACCTCGTTCGGTGCCTTCACTTGTCGCCCTCCCAGTGCGGGTTCTCCCAGATCACGGTGCCGCCCATGCCGATGCCGATGCACATGGCGGTGAGGCCGTAGCGGACCTCGGGGTGCTCGGCGAACTGCCGGGCGAGCTGGGTCATCAGCCGGACGCCGGAGGACGCGAGCGGGTGCCCGATGGCGATCGCGCCGCCCCAGGCGTTGACCCGGGGGTCGTCGTCGGCGATGCCGAAGTGGTCGAGGAACGCGAGCACCTGCACCGCGAACGCCTCGTTCAGCTCGAACAGGCCGATGTCGTCGATGCTCAGGCCGGCGATGCGCAGCGCCTTCTCGGTCGACGGGATCGGGCCGACGCCCATCACCTCGGGCTCGACGCCGACGAAGCCGTACGACACCAGCCGCATGCCGACCGGCAGGCCCAGCTCACGGGCGGTCTCCTCGGCGACCAGCAGCGCGGCGGTGGCGCCGTCGTTGAGGCCGGCCGCGTTGCCCGCGGTGACCTTGCCGTGCGGGCGGAACGGGGTCTTCAGCCCGGCCAGCTTCTCCATCGAGGTGTCCCGGGGCGCCTCGTCCACGGTGGCCAGGCCCCAGCCGCCCTCGTCGTCGCGCACCGCGACCGGCACCAGGTCGCCCTGGAGCTTGCCGTTGGCGTACGCCTTGGCGGTCTTCTGCTGGGAAGCGAGCGCGAACGCGTCGGTGCGCTCCTTGGTGACCTGCGGGACGCGGTCGTGCAGGTTCTCCGCGGTCGCGCCCATCACCAGGGCGGACGGGTCGACCAGCTTCTCCGCGACGATCCGCGGGTTGGGGTCGACGCCCTCGCCCATCGGGTGGCGGCCCATGTGCTCGACGCCGCCGGCGATGGCCACGTCGTAGGCGCCCATGGCGATGCCGGAGGCCACGGTGGTGACGGCGGTCATCGCGCCGGCGCACATCCGGTCGATGGCGAAGCCGGGCACGGTCTTGGGCAGGCCGGCCAGCAGGGCGGCGGTGCGACCGATGGTCAGGCCCTGGTCACCGATCTGGGTGGTGGCGGCGATGGCCACCTCCTCCACCTTCTCCGGCGGCAGCTGCGGGTTGCGGCGCATCAGCTCGCGGATACAGCGGATCACCAGGTCGTCGGCGCGGGTGTTGCCGTACATCCCACCCGCCTTGCCGAACGGGGTACGGACGCCGTCGACGAAGACGACATCTCGAACTTCACGGGGCACTTGGGATCCTCCCTCGGCGCTGGCCATTTCCCCGGATGCTACTCGCCAGTAACCAACCGCGTCACCAAACCCCGTGTGGCCCACCCCACACCCCGGCCCGGTGCCGGGCTCAGGGAGCGGGCGCGTGCAGCGCCTCGGCGAGCGCCGGCAGGAGCAGCCCGAGCTGCCACTCCCGGGCGCCCAGCGTGCGCAGCGCCTCCGCAACCGTGGCGTCGGTGATCTCCTCCGGCGGCTGCCAGGCCAACCGGCGGATCGAGTCCGGCGTGATCAGGTTCTCCGCCGGCAGCCGGTGCGCCGCGGCGGTGCCGACCACCACCTCCCGGCAGCGGGCCAGCCGGCCCGCCGCCACCGGGTCACGCTCGGCCCACCGGTGCGGCGGGGGCGGGCCTTCCACCGCCGGACTCACCGGCAGCGCGTCGTCCGGCAGCTGGCGCGCGTCGTCCAACGCCGCCAACCAGGTACGCGCCAGGCGGCGCACCGAACGCCCACCGAACCCGGGAAGGGTCAGCAGCGTCTTCTCGTCCTTCGGGTCCAGCTCGGCCGCTGCCACGATGGCCGAGTCCGGCAGCACCCGCCCCGGCGCGGCGTCCCGCCGCGAGGCGATCTGGTCCCGGGCATACCAGAGCGAGCGGACCCGGGCCTGGGCGCGGGCCCCGCGGACCCGGTGGATCCCGGACGTCCGGCGCCACGGCTCGGCGCGGACCCGGGGCGGCCGGGCGCCGCCGCGTACCAACGCGGCGAACTCCTCCGCCGCCCAGCCGGACTTGCCCTGCCGGTCCAGCTCCTCGTCGAGCACGTCGCGCAGCTCCACCAGCAGCTCGACGTCCAGCGCCGCGTACGTCAGCCAGGACTCCGGCAGCGGCCGGCTGGACCAGTCCGCGGCGGAGTGGTGCTTCTCCAGGCTGAAGCCGAGCAACTGTTCGGTCAGCGCGGCCAGACCGACCCGCTCGAAACCGGCCAGCCGGGCGGCCAGTTCCGTGTCGAACAGCCGGCGCGGGCGCAGCCCCAGCTCGGCCAGGCAGGCGAGATCCTGGCTGGCGGCGTGCAGCACCCACTCGGCCTCGGCGATCGCCGCGTCGAGGGCGGACAGGTCGGGCAGCGGCAGCGGATCGACAAGCACGGTGCCGGCGCCGGCGCGGCGCAGCTGCACCAGGTAGGCCCGCTGGCTGTAGCGGTATCCGGAGGCACGTTCGGCGTCCAGGGCCACCGGGCCGGTGCCGGCCGCGAAGCGGGCCACCACCTCGTCCAGCTCGGTCGGGGTGGCTACCGGCGCGGGGGTGCCCTCGCGCGGGGCGGTCAGCGGGACGGCTGCGCCCGTGTCGGTCTCGGTCCCCGCGTCCGCCGGCTCCGGCACGGCCGACGACGGATGCGGGGACACCTCTCCCGTACGGCTTTCGGCGGCCCGACGGCGCAGGGGTGGTTCGTCGGTCACCTGACAACCCTAGTGGGCCGGACGATCCGGTGCGCGCAGCCGGTCCGGCGCGTGTCCACCAGATGTCCGCCGAGTGTCCGGAACGGGTCGGGTTGCGCGGAGGTGAGAGGGTCGGACGACGGGGGAGACAAAGCCCGTTCCCGCCGGTACGGTCCATCGAGCCGTGCGCGGCGCGGGGCGACCGGGCAGGGTCGGTGCGCCGGCGGAGCCGGCGGGGAGGACGGAACGAGCATGGCAGGCGGCTATCGAAGCGGCGACGGCGTGCCGAGGCAGGACGGCGACGGACCGGCCGACCGGCCGGGGCCGCTGCCGCCGCGCATCGCCCCGCCGGGTGCGAGCCACCCGGTGCCGGCGCCGCACCCGACGTTCGGCGCCCACCACCCCACGGCCCCGCCGAGACAGGCGGCCGTCGGCCCGACGTATCCGGCGCGGTCCGACGCCGCCGGTCCGTCGTCCGACGCCGCCGGTCCGTCGTACGACGCCGCCGGTCCGTCGTACGACGCCGCCGCCCGCGCGGCGTCGCCGGTCGTGCCGGCCCAGCCGGGCTCCGGCCCGGCCCACCCCGGCGCACCGTCGGCCGGCCCGAACCACCCGGGTCAGTTCGCACCGGGCTCGTCGCATCCGGGTGAGCCGGCGACGAGTTCGACCTATCCGGGTCGGTCCGCCTCGGGCTCGTTCCCTGCGGCGGCTCCCGCCGCAGGCCCGTCCTACGCGCCTGCCCCGGGTTTCTCGTATCCGGCGCCGCCGGCCCTCGGCCCGGCCCACCCGGCCCAGTCCGGCTCCTACCCGACCGCTCCGGCCGCCGCCTCCCCGTACCCCGGCCAGCCGGTGTCCGGCCCGGCATTCCCGGCTCCGGCTTACCCGGGCCAGCCCCACCGCGACCCCGGGCAGCCGGGGTTCGCCGCCCCGCCGCTCGGCGCCCGCACCGATCGGCCCGGCCGCGGCGGTCGGCTGTCGACGGTGGCGCTGGCACTGGCCGGTGTGCTGGCCGTGGTCACCGGCGTACAGGCGTACCAGATCCACCGGCTCGACGACCGGCTCGCCGCCGCCGACCGGCGGACGGCCGAGGGGCAGGGCGCGGACGCCCGCCGGCTCGACGGGCTGGAGCAGCGCGCCGGGAGCCTGGAGAAGCAGGCCGGCGCCGCCTTCAACCCGGAGGCCGTGGCGAGCGCGGTGCTGCCCAGCGTGTTCCGGGTGCGGGCCGGCCAGTTCACCGGCACGGCGTTCGCCGTCGGCAAGCCCCCGTCCGGCGGCGGCACCACGCTGCTCACCAACTTCCACGTGGTGGAGTCGGTCGTCACCGCCGGCGAGCGCACGGTGTTCCTGGAGCGCACCGACCAGCGGTTCGAGGCGACCATCGTCGCCACCGACAAGGACAAGGACCTGGCGCAACTGCGTACCACCGCGAAGTTCGGCGGGCTGGTCGCGGCGCGCACGCCGGTCAAGTCCGGCCAGCAGATCGTGGTGGTCGGCGCCCCGCTCGGGTTGCAGGACAGCGTCACCACCGGGGTGGTGAGCGCGTTCCGCAAGGACGAGGGGGGCTCCGGCCCGGTCATCCAGTTCGACGCGCCGATCAATCCGGGCAACTCCGGCGGCCCGGTGATCAACGGGTCGAAGGAGGTCGTCGGCATCGCCACGGCCAAGGCCCGCGACGCCGAGGGCATCGGACTGGCGGTGCCGATCAAGACCGCCTGTGACCGGTTCAAACTCTGCTGACCAGCGGCCCGCCCGCCTGGCACGCCGCGGCCGGTGCGGCCCCGGCCGCGCCGCCTCGACCCCGGCCCATCGGGCCACCCCGCGGGGACCAGCACATCTGGAGGAACGACATGTCCCAGCCACCGAGCGGAGCGGGTGACCACCCGCCCCAGCCGCCGGGCGGCGCGGTCTACGGCAACCCGTACGGGAGCCCGCCCACGCCCCCGCCGTACGGTCCGGCCCAGCCCGACCCGACCCGACCCCAGCCGCCCGTGCCCGGCCAGTACGCGCCGAGCGCCGCGCCCGGCCAGTACGCGCCGAGCGCCGCGCCCGGCCAGTACGCGCCGGGCGCCGCCCCGGTCTCCGCGCCGGGGCAGCCGATGTCGGCGCCGCCCGGCCCCGGCGCCGGTCATCCACCGACGTCGGCCCCACCCGTCCCGGGTCCCGGTTACGGGCCGGCGCCGGTCCAGGGTCCCGCCTTCGGGTCGCCGCCGGTCTCCGGCCCCGCCTTCGGGGCGCCGCCGATGTCCGCCCCACCCGTGTCGGGTCCGGGCTACGGGCCGTCGCCGATGGCGGCGCCGCCCGGCGACGGCACGCCCTACGGGCCGGCCGGGTACGGCGCGCCGGCCGGTGGTGGCCGGAGCCGGACCACGCTGATCCTCGCTCTCGTCGCCGGGCTGCTCCTCGTGTTCGGGGGCGTGATGACCGGCCTCTACGTCACCACCGACGGCAAGCTGGACAGGGCCGAGCGGCAGGTGAGCCAGCGGGACGGCACCATCTCGGCGAATCAACGGGAGATCGAGAAGCTCAAGGGCGAGATGAAGACGATCCAGGAGCGGCTGGCCGACACCGAGCAGGACCTGACCGGCACCAAGAACGACCGGGACGAGCAGGCCCGGCAGAAGAAGGTCATCGCGAGCTGCCTGGACAAGCTGACCACCGCCATCGCGGCGGCGTCGCGCGGGGACAAGGCGGCCTTCGAGGCGGCCAACAAGGGCCTGGACAAGGTCTGCGACGAGGCCGAGAACTACCTCTGAGTTCGTACTCTTGGTTGATCATGAAGTTGGCGGCGTCGAGGATCTCCGAAACGGTCGCCAACTTCATGATCGACGGGGCCTGCTCGCGGGCCGCCGGAGGCGCGGCGGTCAGGCGGCGCCGGCGGGGCGGCGGGTCGGCAGGGCGGTGACGCCGGGTGGCGGCAGGCCGGCCGTCGAGGCCAGCAGCGTGCACCAGCCCAGCAGGTGTGGGCCCAGATCCGCCCGCAGCGGCGTCCAGGAGGCGCGGATCTCGATGTCGCCGGCGGCGGGCGGCCCGGCCAGCTCGCCGAAGCGGGTGGAGAGCGTCTGGGTGACGGTGCCCCCGATCGCCCGATGCCCGGCGCCCTGCGCGTCCAGCGCGTCGGTCAGCCAGGTCCAGCCCACGCCGGGCAGCAGCGGGTCGCTGGCCAGGTCGACCTCCAGCTCGGCGGTGACGTAGGTGACCAGCCGCAGCGTGCCCTGCCAGGCCTCGTGCCCGGCCGGGTCGTGCAGCAGGATCAGCCGGCCGGTCGCCACCTCGTCGTCGTCGCGCAGGACGGCGGCGGAGAGGGCGAACGCGTAGGGCGCCAGCCGCTGCGGAGCGCCCACTTCCTCCAACACGATCTCCGGCCGGGGTGTGGCCGACCGCAGCCCCGCGACCGCGCGAGCGAACGTTTCCGGGAGCGCGATCGGGGGGGCCATGCCGGCAGCCTATGCCGCCGCCGGCACGCGGCGGGTGACGGCGCGCCGGGCGCGTCACCGGGTGAGAGAGGGCCCCGTCTCTACCGGAGGCGTTAACCGGGGGCCCTTCCTTCTGCGTCACAAATGCGGGCGGTGAGCGTGGGGGACGGTGGGGGCGTGGCACGATTGCCGCGATGACCACCGACACCACGGGCACTGCCGCCCGAGACGGAGCACCCCGCCGCGGCGGGCCGGCCGACTCGCCGTTCGTCCGCGCCTGCCGGCGCGAGCCGGTCCCGCACACCCCGGTCTGGTTCATGCGCCAGGCCGGCCGGTCGCTGCCGGAATACCGGGAGATCCGGGCCACCGTGCCGATGCTGGAGTCCTGCCGCCGGCCCGAGCTGGTCACCGAGATCACCCTCCAGCCGGTCCGCCGGCACGGGGTGGACGCGGCGATCCTGTTCAGCGACATCGTGGTGCCGGTGGCGGCGGCCGGGATCGACCTGGACATCGTGCCCGGCACCGGCCCGGTGGTGGCCGAGCCGGTGCGTACCGCCGCCGACGTGCAGCGGATCGCCCCGATCGGCCGCGCCGAGGTGTCCTACGTGGACGAGGCGGTCCGGCTGCTCGTCGCCGAGCTGGGCGACACCCCGCTTATCGGTTTCGCCGGCGCGCCGTTCACGCTGGCCAGCTATCTGGTCGAGGGCGGCCCGTCGCGGACCCACGCGAAGACCAAGGCGCTGATGTACGGCGACGAGGAGCTGTGGCACGCGCTCTGCGCCCGGCTGGCCGAGGTGACGCTGTCGTTCCTGCGGGTGCAGATCGACGCGGGCGTCTCCGCGGTGCAGCTCTTCGACTCGTGGGCCGGCGCGCTCTCCGAGGCCGACTACCGCCGCTTCGTGCTGCCCCACTCGTCGCACGTGCTCGGCGGGCTCGAAGGCGCCGGGGTGCCGCGGATCCACTTCGGGGTGGGCACCGGCGAGCTGCTCGCCGCGATGGGCGAGGCCGGCGCGGACGTGGTCGGCGTCGACTGGCGTACGCCGCTCGACGTCGCCACCGGCCGGATCGGGCCGGACAAGGCGGTGCAGGGTAACCTCGACCCGACCGTGCTGCTCGCGCCCTGGCCGGTGGTGGAAGCCGAGGTGCGGCGGATCGTCGAGCAAGGCCGGGCCGCGCCCGGCCACGTGTTCAACCTCGGCCACGGCGTCCTGCCGGAGACCGACCCCGACGTGCTGACCCGGGTGGTCGCGCTGGTGCACGAGCTGTCCGCGCGACCGGCCCGCTAGGCGGCGTCGTGGCGCGACCGTGGCGGGTGGCGATCGTCGGCGGCGGGATCACCGGGCTGGCCGCCGCGGTCCGGTTGCGCGACCGCGCCCCCGCCGGCACCGAGATCACCGTGTACGAGCAGTCCGGTCGCCTCGGCGGCAAGCTGCGCACCGGCGAGCTGGCCGGCGGGCCGGTCGAGTTCGGGGCCGAGTCGTTCCTGATGCGCGACCCGGCCGGCGGGGAGTCGGCGGCGGTGACGCTGGCCCGCCGGCTCGACCTCGGCGCGCGGATCGTGCACCCGAGCGTCGGGCAGGCCGCCCTGCTGATCGACGGCGGGCTGCGCCCGGTGCCGGGCGGCACGCTCGTCGGCGTACCCGGGGATCTGGACAAGGTGGCGACGGTGGCCCGGCCGGCGGCGGACGCCGACCGCGACGCGGGCCGCCCGCTGCTGGCCCCGGAGGAGGACCTGGCGGTCGGCCGGCTGGTCCGGGAGCGGCTCGGCGACGCCGTGGTGGACCGCCTGGTCGACCCGATGCTCGGCGGCGTCTACGCCGGCCGCGCCGACGACCTGTCGCTGGTCACCACCATGCCGGCGCTGGCCCGCGCGGCCCGCCGGGAGCACACGCTCGTCGGTGCGGTACGCGCCGCGCAGGCCGCCGCGCCGCGCGCGCCCGGTGCGCCGGTCTTCGGCACCCTGGCCGGTGGGCTGAGCACGCTCGTCGAGGCGGCGGCGGAGGTCAGCGGGGCGACGATCCGCCGGGACGCGGCGGTCCGGGAGCTGCGCCGCACCCCGGCCGGCTGGCGGCTCACCGTCGGACCGACCCGCGACGCCGAGCACGTCGACGCCGACGCGGTGGTGCTTGCGGTGCCGGCCCGGCCGGCCGCCCGCCTGCTCGCCGGCGAGGCCGCCGAGGTGGCGGACGTCGTCGGCGCGCTCGACTACGCAAGCGTCGCGCTGGTCACGCTCGCGCTGCCCGGCCCGGAGCTGCCGGAGCTGTCCGGTTTCCTGGTCCCGGCCGGGGAGGGCCTGCTGATCAAGGCGGCCACGTTCTTCACCACCAAGTGGGGGCACCTGCGCCGACCCGACGGGATCGCGCTGGTGCGCGCCTCGGTGGGCCGCTACGGCGACGAGGCCTCGCTCCAGCTCACCGACGACGACCTGGCCGCCACCGTACGCCGGGAGCTGTCGGCGGCGCTGGGGGCGGCGCTGCCGGAGCCGGTGGCGCGGCACGTGCAACGGTGGGGCGGCGCGTTGCCCCAATACACCCCGGGCCACGCCGCCCGGGTGGCGACGGTCCGCTCGGCGCTGCGCGGCGCCCATCCGACACTGGCCCTGGCCGGGGCCGGCTACGACGGGGTCGGCATCGGGGTCTGCGTCCGGTCCGGCGAGACGGCGGCCGAAGAGATCATCACGGCACTGGAAGGATCGGCAGCATGACCGAGCAGACCAACGCGGCGCGGCTGCGGGAGCTGAACGAGACCATCCGCTACACCATGTGGTCGGTGTACCGGGCCAGCAGCCCGCTGCCGTCGCTGCGGGGCAACGTCGTCGACGAGGTCGAGTCGTTCTTCACGGAGCTGGCCGGCAAGGACGTGACCGTCCGGGGCACGTACGACGTGGCCGGGCTGCGCGCCGACGCCGACCTGATGATCTGGTGGCACGCGGCGTCCAGCGACGCGTTGCAGGACGCGTACCTGCGGTTCCGCCGCACCACGCTGGGCCGGGCGCTGACCCCGGTCTGGTCGCAGATGGCGCTGCACCGCCCGGCGGAGTTCAACCGCAGCCACATCCCGGCGTTCCTGGCCGACGAACAGCCGCGCGCCTACCTCTGCGTCTACCCGTTCGTCCGCTCCTACGAGTGGTATCTGCTGCCCGAGGCCGAGCGGCGGGAGTTGCTGGCCGAGCACGGGAAGATGGCGCGGGGCTACCCGGACGTGCGGGCCAACACCGTCGCCTCGTTCGCGCTGGGCGACTACGAGTGGATGCTGGCGTTCGAGGCCGACGAGCTGCACCGGATCGTCGACCTGATGCGGGACCTGCGGGCCTCGCGGGCGCGCCGGCACGTCCGCGAGGAGATCCCCTTCTACACCGGCCGCCGCCGCCCCATCGCCGACATCGTCACCTGCCTGGTGTGAAAGGCGGGGCCCCCGCTTAACGCTTCCGGTAGAGAAGGGGCCCCCTCTCACACCGGAGTGTTAAGAGGGGGCCCCTCCTTACCCGAGGGCGGGCGGGGTGGTCAGGCGGTCGTGGTGCAGGACAGGATGCCGGGTGCCGGGTTGGTCCCGGTCGACGTGCCGGTGAAGCCGAACGAGGTGCTGGCCCCCGGTGACAGCGCGCCGTTGTAGGCGACGTTGCGCGCCGTGACGAGTGTTCCGCTCGTGGTCACGGTGGCGTTCCACGCGGAGCTGACCTGCTGGCCGTTCTGGTAGTTCCAGCTCACCGACCAGCCACGGATCGGCGAGCCGCTGCCGTTCGTCACCTTCACGTCGGCCTGGAAGCCGCCGCTCCATTGGCCGGTGATCTGGTAGGTGGCGGTGCAGCCCCCGGCCGGGTTCGGCGTGGACGGCGGCGTGGACGTCGGGGTCGGGCCGGCGGTCGGCGACGTGGTGGGGGACGCGGTCGGCGAGGTGGTCGGCGATGCCGTCGGCGACGGGCCGGCGCCGCCGAAGTCCACGTCGCTGCACAGGTAGTAGGACTGGTCCAGGTGGCTGGCCTGCCAGATGGTGTAGACGATGTGCCGGCCGGTGCGGCCCGGCGCGCTCGCCGGCACCTGGATCGACACGCCCGACGTCTCGGGCGTCCACTGGCTGGCCGGGGTGTTGCCGATCTGGCCGACCTGCTCCAGGTCGCTCCAGCGCAGCGGCGTGGTGAGCGCGTTGAAGCCCTGCTTGGTCACGTACACCCGGATGTAGTCGGCGCCGTGGCTGGCCTGGTCGTTCAGCTTGATCCGGAAGTTGTTGGCGATCGACGTGGTCTTCCAGGCGCCGACCGTGTCGAGGGCGTTGTAGCGGCCGTTGGAGGTGCGCCCGCCGCTGCACAGCTGCCCGTCCGGGATGGCGCCCTGGTGGTTGCCGGCCACGCCCTCGCGGAACAGCCCGTTCCAGTTCCACATGGCGCTCGGGTCGGCCTGCCAGGCCTGCCAGCACATCGGGTCCTGGGTGGCCATCGCCGGGTTCTGGAAGTCACCGCCCCAGCGCTGCCAGCAGCCGTAGTTGCGCGAGGCCGGGTCGACCACCGACCCGTGCGCCGAGGCCGGGCCGGACAACGCAGTGGTGAGCAGCGTCGCGACGACCGCGCAGACGCCGAGGATCGCCGCCACGAGCGGTACGCGTCGGCGGTACGGAGTGGACATGGGAAGCCTCCGGGTGAGGTGTCGGTACACGATGCCCGGACTGTCGGGAGTTGCCCTCTCCCGCGTGGTTGCTCCCATGGCACGGTGCCACATAAAGTGACACCCGTCAATTAGTTTGGATTCCGGCGCATCGGCGTGTGCGGGATGCCGTCCTCGACGTAACCCGGGCCGCTGACCGTGAAGCCGTGCCCGGCGTAGAAGCCGACCAGATGCGTCTGCGCCTCCAGCACGCACGGCCGGTCACCCACCGCGGCGAGCGCGTCGGCCATCAGCACGCCGGCCAGCCCGGCTCCGCGGGCCGCCGGCGCCACCACCACCCGGCCGATGCGTGCCACGCCGCCGGGGTCGGCCAGGGTCCGCAGGTACGCCACGACGGCGTCGTCGCGGGTCAGCCAGAGGTGGCGGGTGCCGGGCTCGACGTCCCGGCCGTCGAGTTCCGGGTACGGGCAGGACTGCTCGACCACGAACACGTCGATGCGCAGCCGGAGCAGGTCGTGGAACGTGCGGGTGTCCAGCTCGGCGAAGCCGGCCAGGTGGGACTCGACGGGCACCGGGCCAGCCTAGGCGGCAGGCGCCGGCCGGGTGTGCACACCACCTCGCCGAAATGGCGGCTTCGCGGCGCCCGGACGCCGCCACCTCGGCGAACCGGTGGTCGGAGGTGGGCTCAGGCGGGGCGGGCGCCGACCGCGTCGCGGATCGCCGCGCCCTGGTCGCCCTCGACCGCCCGGGCGCAGTGGGCGCAGCAGAAGAAGCGGCCGGAGACCTCCACGCCATGTCCGACGATCTTGACCTGGCAGTGCTCGCAGACCGGCGCCATCTTGTGCACCGCGCACTCGAAACAGTCGAACGTGTGCCGGGCCCCGTCGACCGTGCGCACCTCGAACGCCATCCAGTAGTCGTTACCGCAAACCTCGCAGGTAGCCATGCGAAACCCCCCGAAAACGGACCTGTCATCCCCAGGGTCGTGCACCGGACACGCCGGAGCAACCGGAACCGGCGAACCTGGTCCGGCCCGACGGCGAGTCGCTCCCGGCGTGTCGTGCGTTGACCCTGGTAACGACCGCCGAGCAACCCCCGGAGGATCCGTGATCAAGCGCAACAAGCTCTTCGGCACCCAGACCCGGGTGACCTTCTCGCTGCCCCGCGACGTGCCCTGCGGCACGGTAAGCGTGGTCGGCTGCTTCAACGGTTGGGAGCCCGGCCGGCACGAGCTGGTGCCCCGCCGCGACGGCACCCGGACCGTCACCGTCCGGCTCGGCCCGGGGGAGTACCGCTTCCGCTACCTCGCCACCGGCGGGGTGTGGCTGGACGACGAGGCCGCCGACCACGTGGACGAGGCCGGCGGCCTGCTACGCCTCTAGCACCGTCAGCCGGCGCTCGGCTCCAGCCGCACCGAGATCGAGTTGACGCAGTGCCGGGTGTCCTTGGGGGTGAACCGCTCGCCCTCGAAGACGTGCCCCAGGTGGCTGTCGCAGCGCGCGCACCGGATCTCCACCCGCCGCATGCCGAGCGTGTTGTCGGGGATCTCCTTGACCGCGCCCGGGATGGCGTCGTCGAAGCTGGGCCAGCCGCAGTGCGAGTCGAACTTGTCGTCGCTGCGGAACAGTGCCAACCCGCAGGCCCGGCAGTGATAGACGCCGGGCGTCTTGGTGTCGACGTACTCGCCGGTCCAGGGCGCCTCGGTGCCCGCCTCGCGGAGCACCCGGAACTCCTCGGGGCTCAGCCGGACCCGCCACTCGTCCTCGGTGCGGGGCAGTTCGCTGTCGGAAAGACTCACCGCTTCACGGTACGTCGGCTGTCGGTCTGATCGCATATGGTCGCCTGATGGCGGGCAGCAGAAGCGCCGTCGAGGAGATCGAGGTCGGCGGGCGGGCCGTGCGGCTCAGCAGCCCCGACCGGGTGATCTTCCCGCAGCGCGGCTTCACCAAGGCGGACGTCTTCCACTACTACCTCGCCG
Organism: Micromonospora sp. NPDC050980; assembly: GCF_040653835.1. NCBI lineage: Bacteria > Bacillati > Actinomycetota > Actinomycetes > Micromonosporales > Micromonosporaceae > Micromonospora > Micromonospora sp. NPDC050980. The sequence continues at coordinate 26,796 of NZ_JBFAGS010000022.1, forward strand.
TGGGCGAGGGCATCACCCGTGCCCTGCGCGACCGGCCCACCACCCTGCAACGCTTCCCCGAGGGCGTCGAGGGGGAGATGTTCTTCTCCAAGCGGGTGCCGACGCGCGGCGTACCCCCGTGGATCCGCACCGCCCAGATCAGCTTTCCCAGCGGTCGCAAGGCCGACGAGCTCTGCCCGGCCGACCTGGCGCACGTGGCCTGGGCGGCGCAGATGGGCACCGTGGTGTTCCACCCCTGGCCGGTGCGCGCCGCCGACACCGACCGCCCGGACGAGCTGCGGATCGACCTCGACCCGCAGCCCGGCACCGACTTCACCGACGCGGTCACCGCCGCCGGCGAGCTGCGCGGGCTGCTCGACGAGCTGGGCGTGCCGGGCTGGCCGAAAACCTCCGGCGGCCGGGGTGTGCACGTCTACCTGCGCATCCAGCCGCGCTGGACGTTCGTCGAGGTGCGCCGGGCCACCATCGCGCTGGCCCGGGCGCTGGAACGGCGCCGACCCGAGCTGGTCACCACCGCCTGGTGGAAGGAGGAGCGGGGGCGGCGGGTCTTCGTCGACTTCAACCAGACCGCGCGGGACCGCACCATCGCCTGCGCCTACTCGCTGCGGGCCAACGCGCGTGCCACCGTCTCCACCCCGGTCGACTGGGACGAGCTGACCCGGGTCGACCCGGACGACTTCCACCTGGGCACGGTGCCGGCCCGGTTCGCCGAGCGGGGCGACCCGCACGCCGGCATCGACGACACCCCGTGGGACATCACCCCGCTGCTGGAATGGGCCGAGCGGGACGCCGCCGACGGCCTCGGCGACCTGCCCTACCCGCCGGAATACCCGAAGATGCCGGGCGAACCCAAGAGGGTCCAGCCCTCCAAGGACCGCGACCGCCCGCGAGACACCTGACAGCGACAACGCCTGACCCGTCGGTCTCGAAGTCGGGGCTCGTTGGTGTCCGCTTGGTGCCCGTCCCTGGGTGGGGATCGACGAGGGAGGAAGGGGTGGGTGGGGAGGGGGTAACGATCTTGTAACGGGCGCGCACCTTTTCCTGGGGTTGGCGGGTCTTCCTGGTCATCGGCTCACCCGGGCCAGGAGAGGACGTCGGATGAAGCTGGTGTGGAGGCGGGCGGTCGAGGCCCGCGGGCTGCTGCTCGCCGCCGCGGTCGCGGCGCTCGTCGCGGTCGGGCTGGTCACCGGGCTCTCCGACTACAACCGGCGGGCGGTGGAGGCGGGCGCCCGCGCGGTGCTCGACGCCGCCCCGGCCGAGGAACGCAGCCTGCTGGTCAGCGGCTCCGGTGGCGCCGACCCGACCGCGTTCGCCGAACGGGACCGGGCGGTCCGGGCGCAGTTCGCCGCCGGCCTCGGTGGCGCGCCGGTCGCCGTGACCGCCGCCCGGTACGGCACCGGGCGGGAGCTGACCGGCGACGTGGGCGCCGCCCGCACCGACGACGACCCGATGTTCGCCAACCTGGCCACCCTGGACGACCTGCCCACGCACGCCGAGTTGACCGCCGGGACGTGGCCGGTGCCCGGCGCCGACCCGTTGCAGGTGACGGTCCCGGAGAAGGTCGCCGCGCGGCTCGGCCTCGAGGTCGGGGAGCGGGTGCCGCTCTTCGACCGGGCCGCCGAACGGGGCGGCGCGGTGACGATCGCCGGCACCTGGCGGCCCCGGGACGCCGCCGACACCTACTGGCGGCTCGCGCCGGGCGTCGGCGACAGTCAGGGCGACGCGGCGAGCACCTCGTACGGGCCGTTCGCGCTGGACCCGGCCGACTTCGCGCGTACCTTCCCGGGGTCCGTCTCGGCGGCCTGGCTGGTCGCCCCGGACCTGGTCGGCGTCGAGCCGGCCCGGCTGCCGGCCGTCACCGCCGCGCTGGCCGACGTCACCGACCGGCTGCCCGGGGCGACCGGCCTGGACTCCTCCGCCCAGCAGGTCAGCCACCTGGACCGGCTGGTCGACCGGCTCGGGCGGGCCGACCTGGTGGGCCGCTCGGCCCTGCTCACCCCGCTGCTGCTGATCGTGGTGCTCGGCGGGTACGCGCTGGTGCTGGTCGCCGCGTTGCTCAACGAGGACCGGCGGGCGCAGACCGCGCTGCTGCGGGCCCGGGGCGCCGCGCGCGGCCAGCTCGCCGGGCTCGCCGTACGTGAGGCGACGCTTGTGGTGGCGCCGGCCGTGCTGCTGGCCCCGGCGCTGACCGGGCAGGCGGTCCGCCATCTCGGTGCGGACCTGCGGCTCACCGACGGCAGCGCCACCCGGGTCTGGCTGGTCGCCGTCGGCGCCGCGGTCGGCTGCCTGCTCGCCATGGTGCTGCCGGCCCTGCGCCGGGCCGGCACCTACGTCGCGGACATGGCGGCCCGCTCCCGCCCCACCCGCGGCGCGGCGGTGCAACGCGCCAGCGTCGACCTGGCCCTGGTGGCGCTGGCCGTGCTCGCCTGGACCCAGCTACGGCAATACTCCTCGCCGCTGGCCGGCGCGAACGGCAGCCTCGGCATCGACCCGCTGCTCGCCGCCGCGCCCACCATCGGTGTGCTGGCCGGTGCCGTGATCGCGTTGCGGCTGCTGCCACCGGCCACCCGGCTCGCGGAACGCGTCGTCGACCGGCGGCCGTGGAACGCCACCATGTTCGGCATGTGGCAGGCCGGCCGCCGCCCGCACGCCGGCCCGGTGCTGCTGCTCGCGCTCGCCGTCGGCGGCAGCACGCTGGCCTGGTCGCTGGTCGCCTCCTGGGAGCAGTCGCAGCGCGACCAGGCGTGGCACACGGTCGGCACCGACCTGCGGCTGACCGAGCGCGACGGCACCGCTCCCGACGACCGGGCCGACCGGCTGGCCGCCGTCCCCGGGCTGGATCGGGTGCTGCCGGCCTGGCGGGACGGCCTCCGCCTGGGTCGGGAATCGCGATCCGCCACCGCGGTCGCGCTCGACGCCGCCGCCGCACCGGACATGATCAGACTCGACGACGCCGAGGGCGGGGCGTCCACCGCAGAACTGCTGGCCCGCCTGGTCGGCGCGCGGGCTGCGCCCACCGGGGGCGTCCTGCCGGCCGGAGCGCGGACGCTGGCCGGCACCGTCCGCACCCCGGTCGACACCTCGTTCACGCCGCCCACGGTGACCGTGAGCGCACTGTTCACCACCGACGCCGGCACCGCCTGGCGGCTACGCCTGGCCGAGGCCGGCGGGGACGGGCAACCGGCGCGCTTCTCCGTCGCGCTTCCCGACAGCGGTGGGGCGCCACTGCGGCTGGCCGGTTTCGAGGCCGACGGCGGGGACGTCGTGGGTTCCGCCTACCGGCTGGTCCTGGACGGGCTGCGACTCACCGACGCCGGTGGCGCCGCGCTGCCGCTGCCGATGGACGGCGCCTGGCGGGTGATCGACCCGGCGAACGGCCCGCGCGGCGCCGCGCGGGTCACCCCGACCGGGGTGGACGTGGTGCGGAGGTTCGACGTGCCGGAGGGACTGCTCCGGTACGTGAGCACGCCGCCGTCCCGGTTCGCCGTGGTGCCGCGCGGGGACGCCCCGCCGGTGCCGGTGCTGATCACGCCCGGGGTTGCGGCAGCGCTGAGCGTGGGCACCGGCGACACGTTCACGCTGCCGCTGTCCGAGGTGACGCTGGAGGCGAAGGTGGCCGGCGAGGTCGCCGCGATCCCCGGGGCCGACGGCGACGGCGTGCTTGTCGACCTGCCCGCCGCCGCGAACCAGGTGCTGCAGCAACGCGGCGCCGTCCGGTCGGTCGCCGAGTGGTGGCTGCGGGCCGGCCCCGGCGGGCACGCCGCCGCGGCGCAGGCGCTGGCCGGGCTGGACGGCACCGTCCTGCACGACCGGCGGCAGGTGGCGCAGGAAGCCGCCCGGGACCCGTACTGGCGGGGCGCCCGCACCGGGCTGCTCGCCGCCGCGCTCGGTTCCGTGCTGCTCGCCCTGGTCGGCCTGGCCGTGGACGTCTGGGCCACCACCCGGCGCCGGCTCACCGAGTTCGCGGTGTTCCACACGCTCGGCGCGACCGCCCGGCTGCTGGGTCGCGCATACCTCGCCGAGCAGACGTTCCTGGCCGCCATCGGGGTCGGGGTCGGGCTGCTCGTCGGCGCCGTGGTCGCGGCGACCATGGTGCCGCTGGTGATCCTCACCCCGGGCGCCGGCCGGCCGGTGCCCGAGGCGGTCTTCGTCGTGCCCTGGTCACCGGTCGGGCTGACCGCCGTCGGGCTGCTGCTCGCCGCGCTCGCCTTCGCCGCCGTCATCACCACCGGGATCCGTCAGCGGGTCGCCGCCGTGCAGCTCCGGATCGGGGGGGCCCTGTGAGCGCGAGGAGTGCAGCGCAGCGGAGCCCCGCAGTCGCGAACGGAAGGTGGGTCCTGTGAGCGCGAGGAGTGC
>NZ_JBFAGS010000022.1:31249-74067 GCF_040653835.1 Micromonospora sp. NPDC050980
CCAGCGCAGCGGAGCCCCGCAGTCGCGAACGGAAGGTGGGTCCGGTGAGCGCGAGGAGTGCAGCGCAGCGGAGCCCCGCAGTCGCGAACGGAAGGTGGGTCCGGTGAGCGCGAGGAGTGCAGCGCAGCGGAGCCCCGCAGTCGCGAACGGAAGGTCAGCACCGATGAGTCTGCCAGGGGCCGCCGGCCGGGTCCGGGCGTACGGGGGGCAGTTCCTGCTGCTGGCCGTCCTGACCGTGGTGACCGTCCTGCTGATCACCGGGGTGCCGCGGATCGCCGACCGGCTCACCGCGCAGGGGTTGCGCGAGTACGTCACGAATCAGCCGGCGGCCCTGCGTGACCTCAGGTACGACACGGCGCCGACCACGTTCTCGCCGGCCCGGCAACCGGTCGTCGCCAGCCAGGCGAGCCAGCTCGACACGATCGAGGACCGGATGCCCGGCGCCGTGCGGGAGGCGATCGGACCGCGCTGGTACGTCGCGGACACCACGCCGGGCCGGCTGCGCGGACCGACGCTGTCCAGCGGCAAGGGGCTGATCGACCTGGTTCTGCGTACCGGCGGCGGCCTGCGGGAGGCGGCCACCCTGACCGGCGGGCGGTGGCCGGACCACGGCGTCACCGCCTCCGGCGCGGTGGAGGTGGCGCTCGCCGACACCGTCGCGGCCGGCCTGGGCATCGCCCCCGGCGACCGGTTCAGCCTGTCGGTGCTGAACTCGGCCGACCCGACCGGGCAGCCACTGATGTCCCGCCCGGTCGAGTTGGTCGGGGTGTGGCGGCCGAACGACGAGCGCGACGGGGTCTGGGACGGGCTGCCGACGATGCTGCGGCTCACCCCGCCGGAGGGCGACGGCAAGCCGTACGTGGCGGTCGGTTACACCGCCGACGCCGGGGTGGACGCCGTCGCCGCGGTCGGCTGGCCGGTGAGTTTCGGCTGGCGCTACCGGATCGCCCCGGGTCGGCTCGACCCGGGCCGGCTCGACGCGTTGATCGCGGGCCTCGACGGGCTGGACCGGGTCCGCCCCGCCACCGTCCGGTTGACCCAGGGCGTCGACATCGTGTTGCGGCGCTTCGCCGACGCCCTGGCCGCCGCGCTGACGCTGCTCGCGGTCATCGCCGCCGGGCTGCTCGCCACGCTTGCCGGGCTGTCGCTGCTGGCCGCCCGGTTGGCCGCGCGTCGACGGCGGGCGGAGTTCCACCTGATCCGGGCGCGCGGTGGCTCCACCGCCGAACTGCTGCGCCGGGGCTTGGCCGAGTCGGCGCTGGTGCTGCCGGCCGCGGCCGGGGTCGGCTGGCTGCTCGGCGGCCTGCTGCCGGGCAGCGGGGCGTCGGCGTGGTGGGTGCTGCTGGCCGCGCTGCTGGTCACCGCGCTTCCGCCGCTGGCGGCGCTCGCTGTCGGCCGTGGCGTCGCCGGCCGGTCCGACCTCGGTGGCCGGTCGCCGGCCGTCCGGCTCACCGTCGAGGTGGCGGTGCTCGGGGTGGCCGTGCTCGGTGCGTTCCTGCTGCGCCGGCGCGGGCTCGCCGCCGGGTCGGTGGATCCGCTGCTGGTGTCGGTGCCGGTGCTGCTGGCGGTGGCCGCGGCGTTGTTGGCGTTGCGCGCCTATCCGTGGCCGATGCGGTTGCTCAGCCGCGTCACGGCGCGGGCGCGCGGCAGCGTCGCGTTCCTCGGCGCCGCCCGTGCCGGCCGGGCGGCCAGCACCGGGCCGCTGGTCGTGGTGGTGCTGGCCGTCGCGACCGCCGCGTTCTGCGGGGTGGTGGCCACCGGCATCGAGGTCGGGCGGGACACCGCGGCGGCCCGCGCGGTGCCCGGTGACGTCCTGGTCACCGGCGAACGCTTCGCGCCGGACACGGCCGCCGAGTTGGCCGCGCTGCCCGGGGTGCGCGCGGTGGCTCCGCTGCTGACCGTGCCGGCCGAGCGTCCGACGGCCGACCGGGCCGGCCGGCCGAGCCCGGTCCGGGAGCTGCGGGTGTTGCTTGTCGACGCCGCCCGCTTCGCCGAGGTGGCCCGCCGCGCGGGCGTACCGGTGGCGGTGCCCGACCCGTTGTTGGCCGGCGGCGACGGCAGCACCCCGCTGCCGGCGGTGGTGTCCCCGGCGGTCGCCGGGGAGCTGGCCGAGGCCGGGCTCGCCGACGCGCAGGGTCGCCGCCCGGCCTGGCTGGACGTGCAGGGCAACCGGCTGCCGGTGCGGGTCGCCGCCACCGTCGACGGGTTCGCGTTGGTGGACCGCGCCGTCACCCGGTTCGTGGTGCTGCCCTGGCCGGCGCTGCCCGCCGACGCGCTGCACCCGCTCACCCCGACCGGCTTCGTGCTGGCCGGGCCCGGCGCGGACCCGGCCGAGGTGGATCGGGTCGCGGTCGAGGGGCAGCGTCGCTCCCTGCGGATCGGCACTGTCGACACCGCGGACAAGGCGCGCGCGCCGGAGGTCACCAGCCGGGCCGAGGTCCGGGCCGAGTTGGGGGGCAGCGGTGTGAACGGGTTGCTGGTGTTCGGGTTCGCGCTCGGTGCCGGCGGCGGCGCGGTGCTGGGCCTGCTCGGGCTCGCGTTCGCGGTGCTCGCCGGGGCCCGCTCCCGCGGGCAGGTGCTGTCCCGGCTGCGCACCATGGGCCTGTCCCGCCGGCAGTGGCGCGGTCTGCTGCTGGTCGAGCTGACCCCGCTGGTGCTGGTGTCGGTGCTCACCGGCGCGGTGGTCGGCGCGCTGTTGCCGCTGCTGCTCACCCCGGTGCTCGGCCTGCCCGCGTTCACCGGTGGGGTGGCCGTGCGTCCCCGTTTCGAACCCGGTCTGGTGGCCGGGGTGTCCGCCCTGGCCCTGTTGGCCCTCGGCTTCGCGATCACCGTTGAGGCCGTGAACAACCGCCGGATGCGCCTCGGTGAGGTGCTGCGGCTCGGAGAGGAGAGCTGATGACCGCGACCGCGGAGGCCGCACCGGACCTGGCCGCCCTGCAACGACGGGCGGCCGAGCGCGCCGCCGAACGGGCCGGCGGGCGGGACCGGCTGCGTGGGCACATCGTCTGCGACGGCCTGGTGCGCATCTTCAAGACCGAGGGCGTCGAGGTGGTCGCCCTGCAGGGTCTCGACCTGGTGATCGACCGCGGTGAGCTGGTCGCGATCGTGGGCGCTTCCGGTTCGGGCAAGTCCACCCTGCTCAACATCCTGTCCGGGTTGGACACCCCGACCGCCGGGATCGCCCGGGTCGCCGAGTACGACCTGCTCGCCCTGTCGAACCGCAAGCGCCTGGCCTACCGGCGGGAGATGGTCGGGTTCATCTGGCAGCAGACCGGCCGCAACCTGCTGCCGTACCTGAGCGCGGTGGAGAACGTCGAGCTGCCGATGAAGCTGGCCGGTCGGCACGGCGGCCGGCGGGGCCGGCGGGAGCGGGCCCGTCGGCTGCTCGACCTGGTCGGGGTCGGCCACTGCGCGGACCGCCGGCCGGGCCAGATGAGCGGCGGCGAGCAGCAGCGGTGCGCGGTGGCCGTGGCGGTGGCCAACGACCCGGAGATCCTCTTCGCCGACGAGCCGACCGGTGAGCTGGACGAGGCCACAGGTTCGGAGGTCTTCGCCGCGCTGCGCACCATCAACGCCGAGTTGGGCGTGACCATCGTGGTGGTCACCCACGACCACGCCGTGGCCGGCCAGGTCCGCCGGACCGTCGCCATCCGCGACGGCCGGACCGCCTCCGAGGTACGCCGGACCGCGCGCGCCACCGCCGACGGTGGCACCGAGCTGGTCAGCGAGGAGTACGCGGTGCTCGACCGCACCGGCCGGATGCAGTTGCCGGCGCCGTTCGTGGAGGCGCTGTCCCTGCGCGACCGGGTCCGGCTCGATCTGGAACCCGACCACGTGGAGGTGCGTCCCGGCGAGCGGGCGCACGCCGAGGAGAGTGAGTGATGACCGAGCGGGCCGCGGTGCTGCCGGTGACGTCCGTGGAGGACGTGGTGCGGGTCGAGGGGGTGAGCCGCACCTTCGGCCGGGGGGAGCACGCCGTGCACGCCGTGCGGGACGTCTCGTTCACCGCCGGTCGCGGTGAGCTGGTCGCGCTCCGCGGCCGGTCCGGCGCCGGCAAGACCACGCTGCTGAACCTGGTCGGCGGCCTGGACCGGCCGGACGCCGGGCGGATCCGGGTGGCCGGGCACGACGTGACCTCGGCCGGTGAGCGGGAACTGCTGGCGCTGCGGCGGGGCACCGTCGGTTTCGTCTTCCAGACGTTCGGCCTGGTGCCGATCCTGTCCGCGGCGGAGAACGTGGGGGTGCCGCTGCGGCTGGCGAAGGTGCCGGCGGCGGAGCGGGAGCAGCGGGTGGCGGTGTTGCTGGAGCTGGTCGGGCTGGGTGCGCACGCCGCGCAGCGTCCGTACGAGCTGTCCGGCGGGCAGCAGCAGCGGGTGGCGGTGGCCCGGGCGCTGGCGAACGAGCCGGACCTGCTCATCGCCGACGAGCCGACCGGGCAGCTCGACTCCGAGACGGGTCGCTCGATCATGGACCTGTTGCGTGCCGTGGTGCACGCCCGGGGGATGACCGCCCTGGTGGCGACGCACGATCCGGCGCTGATCGAGCTGGCCGACCGGACGCTTGTCCTGCGCGACGGCCAGTTGACCGGTTGACCGGGCGTGTTCGTCGCGCGGCTGCCGGCGCCGGTGTGACCACCCCCGCGACCCGCCGAGGGGTGTCCAGCGACGACGATGCCGGCCGGTCACGGGTCCGACCGGCGAGTGAGTGCGAAGCCGACCCGCGCCCACGTCGGCGGGTGCCCGGCAGTGGGTCCTTCAGCTTCCCTTTGGAGCTGAGTCGTTGGTGATGTCATCGACCGAAGCGTCTGCCCACCGCGCCGCGGCACCAGCTCGCCGCCCGCGCCGACCAGGGCGACCGGGGCGACGGGGGTGATCGGGGCGACGGGGGCGACGGGGGTGACCGGGGGACGGGGGCGACGGGGGCGACGGGGGTGATCGGGGCGACGGGGGTGCCCGGGGGACGAGGGCGACGGGGGTGACGGGGGCGACCGGGCGTGAGTCGCTGGTGACATCAGCTCCAAAGGCACCCGCGGGCGGACATTGGCCCAGGCCGCGGGCGGGGACCGGGTCCGTTCCCGTCCAGTGGCCGTCGTGCGGTGCACCGCCGACGGGGACAGCGTGTCGGTGGGCGTCGGGCTTCCTCGGCGTTGGATGCCCCACCCGGACCGCCGGCCGGGCTGGCTCGCTCCCCGCCGGAGGGACCGGTACCCCGCCTACAGGGCCAGCTTCATGCCTTCGTGGCTGGCCACGAAGCCCAGGTCGCGGTAGAACCGGTGCGCGTCGGCGCGCCTCTTGTCGGTGGTGAGCTGCACCAACGCGCAACCCCGCTCGCGCGCCTGGTCGATCGCCCACCGCATCATCGCCCGGCCCAGCCCGCGACCACGCCGGTCGGAGCGGACCCGCACGGACTCGATCAGCGATCGCTCGGCGCCGTGCCGGCCCAGACCGGGGATGTAGGTGATCTGGAAGCAGCCGACCGTCTCCCCGCCGTCGACGGCGACGATCAGATGGTTGCGCGGGTCGGCGTCGAGGTCGGCGAACGCCCGCTCGTAGGCCGCGTCGACCTCGGGCAGGTCACGTGATCGGCCCAGCATGTCGTCGGCGAGCAGGGCGAGCACGGCGGGCAGGTCGGCCCGGACGGCCTCCCGGAAGATCACATCGGTCACGCGGGAAGCCTGGCACGGCCGCCGCGGGCATCACCGGGCGGGGCAGCGGAGCCCCTCCCGAGGGACGGTACCCGAGATCAGGTAGGCGTCGACGGCGCTTGTCACGCACGCGGTCTGCGGGTAGGCGGTGTGCCCCTCACCCTCCCAGGTGAGCACCCGGCCGACGCCCAGCATCGAGGCCAACGCGGCGGTCTGCTCGTAGGGTGTGGCCGGGTCTCCGGTGGTGCCGACCACCAGGATCGGCGGCGCGCCGGTCGCCCGCCCGGTCGGGTAGGGGTCCCGTCCGCCCGGCCACTCGACGCAACCGAGCATCCCCACCGCCAGCGCGGGACCGAACAGCGGATATTTCTGCCGCCACCGCGACTGCAACGACCGGACCTGCTCCCGGGTCGGCCGGTCGGCCTCGTCGGCGCAGTTGATCGCCAGGTTGGCGTCGAACAGGTTGGAGTAGTGCCCGTCGTCCTCGCGGCCGGCGTACGCGTCGGCGAGCCGGAACACGCCCGCCGGGTCGCCGCCCTGCAGGTCGTCGATCGCCCGGGCCAGCTCCTGCCAGCCCTGCTCGGTGTAGAGCGAGGAGATCACCGCGTAGAACACCCACCCGGCGGTGGCCTCCCGGCCGTCCGCGCCGCGCACGGGTGCAGCGTCGGCCTTGTCGATCGCGGCGGTGACCGCCCCGCGCGCGTCCGGCGCGATCGGACAGCGCCCGGCGTTCGCCGCACACCACCGGGAGAAGTTGTCGAACGCCCGTTCGAAGCCCCTGGCCTGGCTCTCCGAGCCGGCGATGAGCTGCTGCCCCGGGTCGACCGCGCCGTCGAGCACCAGCGCCCGCACCCGCTCGGGATAGAGCTGCGCGTAGGTGGCGCCGAGCAACGTGCCGTAGGAGTAGCCGAGGTAGCTCAGCTTCTCGTCGCCGACCGCCGCGCGCACCGCGTCCATGTCCCGGGCGGCCTGCTCGGTGCTGTAGAGCACGAGCTGGTCGCCGTACTTCTTGCCGCACCGCGCGCCGATGCGCCGGTTGAGGTCGACGAGGCCGTCGAAGGACGCCTGGCTCTCCGGGTCGGGTTGGTAGCCGAAGCTGGCATCCAGGTCGGCGTCGGGGATGCACTTCACCGGGCTGGACCGGGCCACCCCACGCGGGTCGAAGCCGACGATGTCGAACCGGTCGGTGATCGTCGTCGGCAGGCCGCCGAACGCCGGGCCGAAGGACAGGTAGACCGCGGTGTCCACCCCGGAGGCGCCGGGGCCGCCCGGGTTGACCACCAGCGACCCGATCCGGTCGTGCTGCCGGGTGGACCGGGCCCGGATCAGCGCGATCTCGAACGTCTCTCCGGTGCCCGGGCCGGCGGTCGCGCCGGTGGCCGCCCCGGCGCCCCAGTTGCGCGGCACGGCGATCCGGGCGCACTCGTAGCGCATGTCGGCCGCGCCCCGGCCGACCAACTCGTCGGGCACCTCAGGGCAGGACCGCCAGGTGGGCGCGGTGCCCGGCGGCGCGGCCTCGCCCTCGCTCTCGGCGCGCGGGGCGAACGCCGGCAGCGTGCAGCCGGCGGTGAGCACCACCGCCGCGACGAGCGCGGCCAGCACGGGCCGGACCCGGCGGGGCCGGTCGGGGAAGCCTGTCACGTGGGCGCCTTCCATGATCGGGTCGGCCGCCAGGCTACGGCCGGCGGCGGGCGTCGCTCACCGTCGCCGCCGGATCGCCGCGCAGCACCTCGTCGACGTCGAAGCGGACCGGACGGTCGAGCTGGCCGTAGTCGCACGAGCGGGGGTCGCGGTCGGGGCGCCAGCGCAGGAACCGGGCGGTGTGCCGCAGCCGGTCGCCCTCCATCGCGTCGTAGGCCACCTCGACCACCAACTCGGGGCGCAGCGGCTCCCACTCCAGGTTCTTGCCCCCGGTCCACCGGCTCACCCCGCCCGGGATGCGCTGGCCCCGCTCGTGATCGCCGTGCACCCACGGGTGGTCGCCCCCGGCGTCGCGGTAGGGCTCCAACTCGTCGAGCAGTTCCTTGCGGCGGGCCATGGTGAACGAGGAGCTGACGCCGATGTGGTGCAGCAACCCGTCGTCGCCGTAGAGGCCGAGCAGCAGCGAGCCGACCACCGGGCCGGACTTGTGCCAGCGGAAACCGGCCACCACCGCGTCCGCCGTGCGGGCGTGCTTGACCTTGAACATCAGCCGCTTGCCCGGCTCGTAGGGCAGGTCGGCCGGCTTGACGATGAGCCCGTCCAGGCCAGCGCCCTCGAACACCTCGAACCAGCGCCGGGCCGTCTGCGGATCGGTGGTCACCTGGGTCACGTGCACCGGCGGCCGGACCCCGGCCAGGGCCCGCTCCAGCCGCTCCCGGCGCTGCGGATAGGGCCGGTCGGTGAGCAACTCGTCGTCGAGGGCGAGCAGGTCGAACGCGACGAAGTCGGCAGGCGTGGTCTCGGCCAGCAGCTTCACCCGGGAGGCGGCCGGGTGGATCCGCTGCGCCAGCAGCTCGAAGTCGAGCCGCGGCTGCCCGCCCGGGCCGTCGCGGCGGATCACGATCAGCTCACCGTCGACCGCGCACCGGCGCGGGAGCTGGCGGCGCGCCTGCTCCACCACCTCGGGGAAATAGCGGGTCATCGACTTGCCGCCGCGGCTGGCCAGCTCGACCTCGTCGCCGTCGCGGAAGACGATGCAGCGGAAGCCGTCCCACTTCGGCTCGTAGGTCAGGCCGGGATCGGTGGGCAGCTCGGACACGCTCTTGGCCAGCATCGGCTCGACCGGCGGGTTGATCGGCAGGTCCACGGCGACCAGTCAACCAGACCCCACCGACAGCCGTGAGGCGGATCACCGCCGGCGCTGGGCGTCGTGTCCTGGGCCGGGCCGCTTCGTCACCCGCGACCGGATGGTGAAGGCGCAGGTCGGAGCTAGGTTCGCGAGGTGCCGGAGTGGAGCTGCGAGTGCTGCGGTCGCTGGCGGGTCAGCGTCGAACTGGTCCGCGGGCGGTACCGCTACCGGCTGGCGCACCGCTACCCGCCCGAGCACGGCGGCGGCGCGAACGTCATCGGCGAGGTGGGCTCCGTGGCCGAGCTGGAGCGATTGCTCCGCCGCTACGCCCCGGTCACCCTGGCCGACCTCCGCAACTGACATGCTCCAGCACCACCAACCGGTTGCCGTTCTCGTCCGGCCGGGGCGGTCGTAGGCTGGCGGTGTCCCCGCGCGAGGAGGTGGCCGACGTGGCCGAGCTGACGTACCCCGAGGTGGGCGCGACCCGCGACGGCGGCCTGCCGGCCGGCTACCACCACCTGCGCCACCGGGTCCGGCTGCCGGACGGCGGCTTCCCGGCCGCGGCGGACGCGGTGCTCGGCTGGCGGCTGCACCGCGCCGCCGGCGTGGTGATGCGCGCCGACGCCCCGCGCGCCCGCCCCGGGGTGCGGGTCACGCCGGGGCTGGGCGTCGGGCCGGCGCGGGTCTGGGGCCCGACCGAGGTGGTCTGGGCGGTCGACGAGCCGGACCGGGCTGGTTTCGGCTACGGCACGCTGCCCGGGCACCCGGAGGTCGGCGAAGAGGCGTTCCTGGTCACCCGCGGTCCCGAGGGAACCTGGTTCGAGGTCACCGCGTTCAGCCGGCCGGCGCACTGGTACGTGCGGGTCGCCGGCCCGGTCACCCAGGTCTTCCAGCGGGCGTACGCCTGGTGGCTGGGGCGGACGCTGCGCCGGCTCTGCGCCGGACGGTAACCGTTCAATAGCGGGCGAAGGAGCGGATCGGGGCGCGCGGCCCGTACTTCGGCGCCTGGATGCCGGCCGCCTCCAGCAGCACGCACACCCGCCCCCGGTGGCCGGTGAACGGCTCCAACAACGCCAGCATCCGGGCGTCGTCGCCGCGCGGCTCCCCGGCCAGCGCCCAGGCCACCGTGTTCGGCACGTGGTAGTCGCCGACGCTCACCGCGTCCGGGTCCCCGTACGCGATCCGGACCACCTCGGCGGCGGTCCACGGCCCGATCCCGGCGATCGCGGTGAGCCGGCGGGTGGCCTCGGCCGCGTCCGCGCAGCGCTCCAGCCGGTCCGCGACGGCCGCCGCGCGGCGTAGCGTGTCCGCCCGGCGCTGCTCCACCCCGAACGGGTGGAACACCCAGTACGGCGTGGCGGCCACCGCGGCCGGCTCCGGCGGCAGCAGCAGCGGTTGCAGCGGGCCCGGCGCCGGCTCGCGGAAGTGCCGCACGGTCGCCGCGTACGCCCGGTACGCCTCCTTTCCGGTGACCTTCTGCTCGAAGACGGCCCGCAGCAGTCGGGGAAAGACCTGCCCGGTGGCGGGCATCCGCAGCCCGTGGTGCGCCTGCGCCAGCCGGGCCACCAGCGGGTGCGCGGCGGCCAGCGGGGCGAATCCGCTCAGGTCGTCGCACAGCCCGGCCACGCGGTCGGCGCGGTCGACCACCCAGGCCGCGCCCGGCCCGTACCCCTCGGCGACCAGCTCGCCGGCCTCCGGGCGCAGCGCCAGCGTGGCCGGGCCGTGCGGGGTGCGGGCGGCCCACCAGAAGCTGCCGGCGGCGATCCGCGCGCACGGGTCGTACGGGCTGAAGGTCAGCGCCCGCACCGAGGCGGCGAGCCGGTAGCCGGCCGGTGGGCGCAGCGTCCGGCGGACGGCGGGCGAGGTCACCCCGTCACTCTGCCACGCGGGTGCGCCGTGACGGCGGACACCGCCGCACGCTGCGAGCGGGCGACGGAGTACGTGCCGGGAGGCGGGGCGATGCCGGTACGCCCCGCCTCCCGGGTCCACGCGGCGACCGGCCGCGCCCTCGGCGGCGGCGGCCGGTCCCGGGTCCGGTGCGGTCAGTACGAGTAGTCCGAGCCGCCACCCGAGCTGCCCGAGTCACCCGACGCGGGCGGGGCGACCGCCTTCGGGGTGCCCGTCGGCAGGCAGGTCAGGTTCTTCTTGCCGTTCGGGTCGACGACGAACCAGGTGCCGCCGACGCCCTGGCCCTTCCACTGGCCCGGCTTCTTGTCACCGATGTAGCGGTAGACCGGCCAGTCGCCGATGGTGATCTGGCGGGTGCCGTCCTGGCGGGTGACCGTGCCGACCTTGTCGTCGGAGACGCCCTGGAGCTGCGGGTTGCCGTCGGTCAGCGCCGGCGGCCAGACCTCGGCGCACTTGTCCACGCAGTTGGACTGCGCCGGGTCCGACGAGTCCTTGTCGAACCGGTACAGCACCCAGCCGTCCTGGTCGGTGACGACCTTGCCCATCCGGGGCAGCTTCTTGCCGACCAGTTCGTCGGTGAGTTTCACGTCCGACGGGGGCGCCTGGTCGGCGGCGGGCGCCTCCGGCGGAGCTGACGCCTCCGGTTCGGCGGCCGCGGTGGGCTCGGCCGCGGCGACGGCGACCGGCTCCGCCGCGCCCGTGTTCGCCCCGTTGTAGCCTGCGGGGGCGCAGGCCGTAAGTGCGACCATCGCGCTCGCGACGATGACGGTCGTCCGCATGTGGTGTGCCACGTGCCCTCCTCGTTCTTGGCAGTTCGCCGGGTAGTACGGGCGCTGGTGCTGTCAAGGTTGAAAGGAGAAGGGTGGTCTATTTCACAGTGGACCGGTTGAACCGTTCCGCCTCGCCGCGCGTGCCGCACCACGAGGGCAGAGTCCGCGCACGCCGCGACGGCGCCGGGCGGCCAGGCCGCCCGACGCCGTCGGCGCGGGAGATCAGAGACCGGCGACGGTCACCAGCGGGCTGGCCACCCCGTTGACGTCCACCGACTGCACCTGGACCTTCTCGATGTCAGCCAACGGGGCCGAGGTGGACGCGGTCAGCTCCAGCCCGACCGGGTTCTGGTTGGTGCCGTAGCCGCTGCCCGGCACCGACCAGGTGCCCACCACCTCGCTGGTGGCGTTCTTGCGCACCACCAGCAGCCGGCAGGTGCGTGGCCCCGGCAACCGGCTGAGCAGCACGGCGATCTGCGTGCCGTACTCCTTCTGCGCCAGCCACATGGTGGTCTTCACCCCGGTGCCCGGGTCGGTCGCCTCGTGCGGGTCGCCCTCGAACTCCTTGTCACCGCCGATGCCCTCGCCCGACGAGGTCGGGCCCGGCGACGGCGCCGCCGTGGGCACGCTCGGCGTCGGCGCGGCCTGCGGCACCGGCGGCGGGTCGTCGCCGAGGAAACCGGCCGCGACGCCGCTCAGACCGCCGAACACCACCACCGCCGCCGCGGTGGCCAGCAACTGCCGCACCCGGGTCCGCCGCCGGTCCCGCCGCACCGCCACAAGCGTCCGGTCCAGCAGCGCCGGATCCGTGTGGGTCTGCTCCAGCGCGGCCATCGCCTCACCGTCGATGCCGGCGAGCATCCCCACCACCGGCACCATCGTCTCCAGCTCCGCGGCACACGCCCAGCAGGTGGCCAGGTGCTCCTCGAACCGCTCGGCGTCCTGTGCGTCCAGCACGCCGAGCGCATACGCGGCGACGTCCATGTGGTCGGTCCGGCTCATTCCGTCACCCCCCTCTCCTGCAGAGCGGTGCGCAGCGCGCGCAGCGCGTAGTAGACCCGGGACTTGGCGGTGCCGAGCGGAAGACCCAGCTCCTCCGCCGCCTCGGGCACGGTCCGACCCCGGAAGTACGTGGCCACCAGGATCTCCCGGTGCGACTGACTCAGCGTACGCAGCGCGTCCGCCACCGTCATCGTGCGCAGCACCCGGTCGGTGCTGTCCGACTCGGCGAACGCGGTCAGGTCCCGGTCATACGTCTCCGCCGGGCGGGCCTGCTCACTGCGGTGCTCGTCGATGGCGATCCGCCGGGCCACCGTGACCAGCCACGGCCGCAACGAGCCCTGACCCGGGCCGCCGAGGCGGTGCGCGTTGCGCCAGGCCCGCAGCAGCGTCTCCTGCACGATGTCCTCGGCGCGCTGCCGGTCCCCACCGGTCAGCCGCATCACGAACATCAGCAACGGGCCGGCGTGCTCGGCGTAGAGCAGCCGGATCAGCTGGTCCGAGTGACTGGCCTCGGCGGAGGTCGCCTGGTGGCGTCCGGGAGCGGGTCGCGGCGGCGGCACCGCGTCATTCTGGCGATCGGCGGGACGCGCGTCGACCCCCCGGGTCGAGCGCGACGCCCGCGAGTGCGGCTGCGCCCGGGCGAACATCCACTCGGGCCTCGCCACCTCGCCGTGCCAGCCGGCCGCCACCGCATGCATGCAGACCTCCGGTGTCCAATGACATCAGCCGGCCCCCACGGGCATGGCCGCCCGGGGATACGCACCGATCCGCCGATCGGATCAACGTTTGACGGAAAAAATTCCCGGCGGCGGTGGCGTCGAGTCGACGGCGTCCGCGTCGCGCACCACGGCGGCCCCGCCGGCGAACCGGTCCAGATCGTCGCCGGCCACCACCCGGCCGGGGAACCAGTCACCGGCCGCACGCCGGGCCAGCTCCGGCACCGGCGGCTGGATCCGCGACGCCACCAGCACCAGATTGCCGTACCGCCGGCCGCGCAGCACCGCCGCGTCGCCCACCAGGCAGGCCCGGGGCAGCACGGTACGCACAGTGGCGACCTGCCCGCGGGCGTGCCGCAGCGGCGGGCCGTCGGCCACGTTCGCCAGGTACGTGCCGTCGGGCGCCAACACCCGGGCCACCTCGGCGGCGTACTCCACCGAGGTCAGGTGCGCCGGGGTGCGGGCCCCGGCGAACACGTCCGCGACGATCACGTCGTACCCGCCGTCGCGGCCGGACGACAGCGTGGCCCGGGCGTCGGCCACCCGCACCCGCAGCCGGGGGTCGGACGGCCAGGGCAGCTTCCGCCGGACCAGCTCCACCAGCGCGCCGTCCACCTCGGACACCCGCTGCGTCGAACCCGGCCGGGTCGCCCGCACGTAGCGGGGCAGGGTGAGCGCGCCGCCGCCCAGGTGCAGCACCCGCAGCGGCGCGCCGGCCGGCGCCGCCAGGTCGATCGCGGCGGCCAGCCGCCGGACGTACTCGAATTCCAGGTGGGTCGGGTCGGCCAGGTCCACGTGCGACTGCGGCGCACCGTCGAGCAGCAGCGTCCACGAGCCGGGCCGGTCCCGGTCGGGCACCAGCTCGGCCCGGCCGGTGTCCACGTCCGCCACCACCCGGTCGGCGTCGCGCCGCCGGCCCATCAGCGCCGGATCCCGCGCGCCGCCGAGGTGAGCACCCGGTGCAGCAGCCGCGCGTCGCCGAGCATCCCGCGCAGCTTGCGTTCCAGCCCGGCGATCGGCACCAGGTTCTGCGGGGCCCGCGGGTCCTTGTACGGCGTGGACGCGAACCGGGGCAGCGTGACCAGCGACAGGTCGGCCAGCGCGATCGCCTCCGGCCCGCTCAGCTCGGCGGAGCACTCCATCCGCACGATGCCCGCCCAGGGCGCGCCGGCGGCCACCGGCAGGCGCAGATACCAGGACCAGCCGCCCCACGCCGTGCCCAACCGGAACACCGGGCAGCGCTGGCCCGGCGCCAGCCCGGTCACCACCGCGGTGAGCCGGGCGTCCAGATACTGGCTGTGCTGGGTCTTGATGTAGCCGAGCGTGCGCGGCAGGTTCCGCCGGCTGCGCAGCGGACCGTCCACCACCAGCAGGTCGTCGTCGGTGCGCACCGCGTCGGAGACGGCCACCTCCAGCGCGGTGAGCGGGCCCTGCACCGCCGCCGGCAACTTGCTCAACTCGCCGGTGCCGCCGACCCGGTGCACCGGGTAGCGGATCGCGCCGGCCACCACGTCCTGCGCCGACGGGCTGGCGGTGAACAGCCCCCGGCCCACCCGGGCCCCGGCCAGC
The DNA here is from genome assembly GCF_040653835.1 of Micromonospora sp. NPDC050980. Lineage (NCBI taxonomy): Bacteria > Bacillati > Actinomycetota > Actinomycetes > Micromonosporales > Micromonosporaceae > Micromonospora > Micromonospora sp. NPDC050980. The sequence continues at coordinate 45,629 of NZ_JBFAGS010000022.1, forward strand.
TCGGCGGCACCCCGGTCCAGGTCGCAGCGGACCACCCCGGCCGCGTACGAGGCGGCGATGCCGGGGAACGACCCGCCGTCCTCCTCGGCCGTCCAGACGCTGGCGTCGATCCGGCGTACGCCGTCGACCAGCAGCACCACGTCCGGCGCCCGCACCCCCGGCCGGACGTCGATCGCCCGCCAGTCGGTGACCGGCAGCTCGACGTCGGCCTCCACCTGGGCGCTGCTCGGCGCTGCCGGCCCGGAGCCGCCCGCGGCCTCGAACGACGCCCCATAGGCCGGATCCCACGAGTCGACGAAGAACCGGGGCGGCGCCCCGGCCGGTCCGGTCACAGGCCCGTCCGCTCGATGCGGGCGGTGCGCGCGTCCTTGCGGACCTCGAAGCGGACCGGGATCCGCTCGGCCAGCGCCGGCACGTGGGTGACCACGCCGACCATCCGGTCGCCCCGGGCGGCCAGGTTCTCCAGCGTCGCCGCGACCGTGTCCAGCGTCGCCGCGTCCAGGGTGCCGAAGCCCTCGTCCAGCACGATCGACTCCAGGCTGGCCGCGCTCGTGGACATGCCCGCCAGCTGCTCCGACAGGGCCAGCGCCAAGGCCAGCGACGCCTGGAACGTCTCCCCACCGGACAGCGTCCGCACCCCGCGCCGCAGCCCCGCGTCGTGGTGGTCGACCACGAAGAACTCGCCCTTGTCGTGGATCAGGTCGTACTGCCCGCCGGACAGCTCCCGCAGGATCCGCGACGCGCCGTCGACCAGCAGGTCCAGCGCCTCGGTGAGCAGCCACCGCTCGAAGTTGTTGGCCCGCAGGTGCCCGGCCAGCGCGCGGGCCACCCGCGCCTCACGCTCGTGACCGGCTCGCTGCTCGCGCAGCTCGGCCGCCTGCTCGCGGCGCTCGGTGAGCCGGCGCAACTCCGCCTCGGCCCGCTCGACCGCCACCGCCACGTCCCGCATCGGGTCGGCCGGCGCGCCCAGCCCGGCGCCGGTGAACGACGCGGCGATCCGGTCGGCCACCTCGGCCGCCGCCCGCTCGGCCGCGTCGACCGAGTCGGCCAGCCCGCCCCGGTCGGCCCGCCGCCGTTCGGCCTGCTCGCCGGCCCAGCCGGCCAGCGCCGCCCAGGCCGCGGCCACGTCCTCCCGGTCGGCGGCCGGCGGACCGAACCGGGCCAGCCCGTCGCGGACCGCGTCGAACTCGCGCCAGGCACGGCGCAGCCGGTCCTGCGCGCCGTCGAGCGCGCCCCGGGCCCGCCGGGCGGCCTCCCGGCCGGCGCGGACCGCGCCGGCCGCCTCGTCCAGCGCCGCCCGGAGCCGGGCGTGCTCGGCCAACGAGGCGCGCAGCGCGTCCGCCGCCGGGGCGTCGGCAAGCTGCCCGTCCAGCTCGGCCAGCCGGGCGGCGAGCCCGTCGTGCTCGGCGCGCACCCGCAGCAGCACCCGGTCCAGGTCGCGGGCGGCGGCGTCGCGCTCGGTCAGCACCCGATTGGCGGCCTCGCTGGCCGCCCGCGCCGCCTTGCCGGCCGCGATCGCCCGGCTCACCGCCGAACCCTTCGGCATCGCCGGCACCGCGGTGACCACCTGCTCGCACACCGGGCAGGGCGCGCCGTCGACCAGGTGCGCCCGCAGCGCCACCGCCTGGTCGGCTGCCTTGGCCTCCTCGTGCGCCCGGAACGCCGCCTCCAACTCGACCTCGGCCCGCTCGGCGGTGGCCCGCGCGGCGGCCAGCGCCGCCACCGCCGCGTCGTGCTCGGTGCCCGCCGCGTCGACCGCCGCGCGGACCGTCGCCGCCTCGCCGGTCAACCGCTCCCGATCGGCGTACGCCCGCAGCTGCACCCGCAGCGTGCTCTCGTCGCCGGCGGCGGCCAACTCACCGCGGAGCTTCTCCTCCCGTTCCTCGGCCAGCCCCACCGCCGCGGTCGCCTCGTCGGCGGCCACCCGGGCGGCGGTCACCGCCCGGGCCAGCTCCGCCGTGCCGTCTGGCGGCCGGACCCCGGCCAGCACCGCCAGCTCGGCGTCGAGGGCGGCCAGCGCCGCGGCCCGCTCGGCCGCCGCGGCCCGGGCCCGCTCCAGCTCCGGTACGGCCGCGGTGACCGCCCCGGCCAACTCCCGCACCGCGTCGACCCGGTCGGTGGCCTTCGCCAGGCTCGCGTCGTCGACGTCGGCGAGACCACCGAGCATCTTGTCGACCGTCTCCAGCTTGGCCTCGGCCTGCCCGGCGCGCTCGACCGCCTTCTTCTGCACCCCCTCGTAGACGCCCAGCCCGAGCAGGTTGACCAGGATCTGCTGGCGGGTCGCCGGCTTGGCGTGCAGGAAGTCGGCGAACTGCCCCTGCGGCAGCACCACACAGGAGGTGAACTGCTCGTAGGGCAGCCCGACCGCGTCGAGCACCGCCTGTTCCATCTCGGCCGGCGTGCCGGCCACCACGTCGCCCAGGTCGTCCGGGCTGAGCCCGGTGTCGAGCTTGGTGACGTCGAAACCGGGCGGCATGAGCTGGAGGCCGGCGTTGGCCGTCTTCACCGTGCCCCGCCCGTCGCGGCGCACCACCCGGGTCGCCACGTAGCGGTCGCCGGCGGACTCGAAGACCAGCCGGACCCGCGCCTCGGTGGCCGACGGCGCGAGCGCGTTGGCCAGCCCCCGCGTGCCGCCCCAACGCGGCACCGTGCCGTAGAGGGCGAAGCAGATTGCGTCGAGCACCGTCGACTTGCCCGAACCGGTCGGCCCGACGAGCGCGAAGAAGTCGGCGTCGGTGAAGTCGACGGTGGTCTCCTCGCGGAAGACGGTGAAGCCGGCCATGTCCAGCCGAATCGGCCGCATCAGTGCTCGACCTCCTCGAGCAGCTCGTCGAAGAGTTCCCGGACGCCCTCGTCGGCGTGGCCGCGGCTGCCCAGGTAGTCGGCGAACAACTCGCGCGGGGAACGCCCGGCCCGCTGGGCGGTGCGGGTGCCGCTGCCCGGCGTCGGCATCAGTTCCGGGTCGATCCGGATCTCCAACGCCCGGGGGAGCAGCTCCTGCACCTCCTCGCGCAGCCCGGCGCGGGGCTGCTCCCGGACGAAGACCCGTAGCCAGCCGTCGGGCGGCGCGATCTCGGCGAGTTGGGCGAGCGTGCCCCGCACGGTGCGCAACGGCACCGCGCCGGGCACCGGCACCTCCCGGACCCGCGCGGCGGTGGTCGCGGTGACCTCCACGATCGTCACCGAGCCGACGTTCTCCTGCTCACCGAAGTCGACCGCGAGCGGACTGCCGCTGTAGCGGATCGGGCACGGGCCGATCACCCGCTGCGAGCGGTGCAGGTGGCCCAGCGCCACGTAGTGCGCGTTACCGGGGAAGACGGTGGCCGGCACCGCATAGCCGAGCACGGTGTGCGCGTCCCGCTCGCCGCCGCCGGTGCTCGCCCCGACCACGGTGAGGTGCGCGGTGACCAGGTGCACCCGGTCCGGCTCGGTGAACCCCTCGGCCAGCTTGTCGAGCACCCGGCCCAGGTGGTCGGCGTAGGTCTGGTTGGCCTCGGCCGGGGTCAGCGCGTACATCTCCACCGCCCGGACCGCGTAGCGCTGGGACAGGAACGGCAGCGCCGCCACCCGCCAGCGCTCGCCGTCGCGGGTCACCCCGTCCACGACGTGCTCGGCCGGGTTTTCCCGCACGCTGCCGCGCAACGTCACGCCGGCGGCGTCGGCCCAGGGGCGCAGCGCGTCCAGCGCCGCGCCGTTGTCGTGGTTGCCGCCGATCGCCACCACGTCGGCGCCGGTGCGGCGCAGCGCGGTCAGCGCCCGGGTGACCAGCCGCGTCGCCTCCGGGGTGGGTGCGGCCGTGTCGTACAGGTCACCGGCGACGAGCACCAGGTCGGGCCGCTCCTCCCGGGCGATGTCGATCACCTGGGCGAGGACCTGCGTGTGCTCCTCGGCCCGGGACTGCCCCTTGAGGACCTTGCCGACGTGCCAGTCGGAGGTGTGCAGGATCTTCATGGTGGGTGCCGCCTAGAACGGGATGTCGTCGTCGGAGGAGCCGGAGCCGACCACCGCGAACGGGTCGGCGGACTGCGTGATCGACCGTAGCGTCTCCGACGGCGGGCGGCCCGCCTCGGAGACCCGGGTGGCCCAGGCCGGGAACGGGAACTCCAGGCAGAGCGGCACCGGGATGTCGGGTTGGTTGACGAACATCGTGCCCGGCTTGGCCAGCAGCGCGCGCTGCCGCTGGGCGGGCGGGAGGAAGCCGTATTCCGGGCGGGACGCCTCGGCCGGGTCGAGCCGGCCGACCACCCGGATCGCCGAGTTGGTGACGATCCGCCGTTCCACCTCGCTCGCGGTCTGCTGCGCGCCGACCAGGATCACGCCCAACGAGCGGCCCCGCTCGGCGATGTCGAGCAGCACCTCCTTGATCGGGGAGGAGCCCTCGCGCGGCGCGTACTTGTTCAGCTCGTCGAGCACGACGAAGAGCAACGGCTTGGCGGTGCCGGCCTTCTCCTTGCGCTCGAACTCGCTCTTCAACGTCACGCCGACCACGAAGCGCTGGGCACGGTCCGGCAGGTTGTGCAGGTCGACCACGGTGACCTGGGCGCTCTCCGCCGTGTTGATCGAGTGCGGGCGACGGGTCGCCAGGTCACCCCGGATCAGCCGGCCCAGGTCCTTCTTGCTGCCGATCAGCCGCCGCGCGAACGCGTTCACGGTGCCCAACCCGACGGCGCTGCCGGCCCACTCGCCCCGGGTCTCGTCGTCGTTGAGCTGCTCGACGACGTGGTCGACCAGATCGGCGTAGGAGCCGAGGCGGACCCCGTCGAGGCTCACCCCGCCGTCGGCGGGCTGGGCGTGGCGGGCCAGGTGGGCGGCGACCGAGTGGACCACCATGGTGTATTGCTGGCGCTCGTCGTCGGCGTCGGCGAACACGTAGGGCAGCAGGCGGTCGGCGCAGAACTCGCTCAGCGTCCAGTAGAAGCTGTCCACGCCGGTGAGCCGGCTGCTCACGTCCGGCGTGCCGGAGGAGTCGCCGACCCGGGGCGGGGCGTAGACCCGCACGTCCGGGAACGCGCCGGCGTCCAGGCCCAGCTTCGCGTACGCCGCGCGGGTGGGGTCGTCGAGCCGGCTGTTCGGGTGGTCGAGGAAGAGCAGGTCCTCGCCCTTGACGTTGAAGATCAGCGCCTTGGCGTTGACCGCGTCGCCGCCGAGCACCCCGGAGCGGAACACCGAGTAGAGCAGGAAGGTGGCGAAGCTCGTCTTCGTGGCGACGCCGGAGATGCCGGAGATCGACACGTGCGCGCCCCGGGTGCCGTCGAGGAAGTCGGCGTTGAGGTAGACCGGCACGCCGTCGCGGCCCATCCCCATCGGGATCCGCCGCTCCATCCGGTCGAAGTGCAGCGCCCGGGCCCGGGCGTCCCCCTCGGCCCGGTGCACCACCGCGCCCGGGGTGGGCGGGACGTAGAACTCCGGGTCGACCCGGGTGGTGGTGACCTCGGCGGCCTCCTGCACCTGCGCCGGCAGCGTGCCGTCGGCGATGGCGAAGACGTCCGAGTCGAACTGCGCCCCCTCGTGCCGGGCGCGCACCTGGGTCACCACGCCAGCGATGGTCACCGGCTCGCGGTCGGGCAGCTCCCGCCGGGTCACCACCACGTCGTCGAGTTGCAGGTAGCTCCCCGGGGCGACGGCGGTCCAGAAGGTGAGCGGGGTGGCGTCGGCGGTGCCGAGCACCCGGCCGACACCCTCGCCGGGCCCGTCGAGCTGGTCGTCGGTCATCGGCGGTCTCCGGTGGGCTGGTCGTTCCGGTCGCGGCGCACGTCCTGCATCCTGCCCGAGAGATGCGACAGGTTGCCACGCGACGCGGCGGACGCCACGTCGACCGATCGCGCTCCGGATTTCCCCGCCACGTCGGGTACGGCCCCGGCGACTCTGTGCTCCGCCCCGGCGCCCGCGCGCCAGGGGTCCGAGGGTCCGCCCGCCAGGTCCGGATGAGGCGGGTGCGACCCGGTGCAACGCCATGGGTGTCCGCGCCGCCATCCGGCACAGGTGTGCCGTGGCGGCGAGCGCGCTCTGGCGGTGCCGTGGACGGCGGGTCGAGCGGGCGCGGACGGCGGGTCGAGCAGGCTCCGGCGGCGGGCGGGGGATCGAGCGGGCTCAGGCGGCGGGCGCGGCGCCGGCGGGTGGCGGGTCGCCCGGGTCGCGGGCGTAGCGCAGCATCAGCACCCCGTCGGCGGCGACCAGCACGTGGCGCAGCGGCAGGCGCCGGGGGTCGCCGGCGACGCCGGCGGCGATCCGGCCGGGTCCGGCGCCGGCGAGCAGCGGGGCCACGGTCAGGCAGAGCTCGTCGACCAGGTCGGCGGCGGTGAGCGCGCCGAACAGGTGTGGCCCGCCCTCGCAGAGCACCTGTTCCAGCCCGCGGCGGCGCAGCTCGGCCAGGCCGGCGGCGAGGTCGACCCGGTCGGCGCCGCAGCGGACGAGGTCGGCCACCTCGGTCAGCCCGGCCGGCGGTTCGGCGTCGTCGCGGGTGAGCACCAGCGGCCGGACCGGGGCGTCGGCGAAGCAGCCCTGGGCCGGGTCGAGGTCGAGCGAGCCGGAGACCACCACCAGTGTCGGGCACTCGGGCAGGCCCCGCTCGCGGCGCCAGGCGCGGCGTCCGGCATCCAGCCGCACCGCGCGGTAGCCCTCGTGGCGCAGTGTGCCGGCGGCCACCAGCAGGCCGTCGCAGAGCATCCGCAGCATCCCGAAGACGCGCTTGTCCGGCTCGCCGGAGAGCCCGGCGGAGTAGTCGTCCAGGGTGACCGCGCCGTCCGCGCTGGCGACGAAGTTGACCCGCAGGTGCGGTCGCGGCGCGCGTCCGTAGAGCGCGGTGAGCTGCGGGTCGGTCAGCGGACCGGTGACGGGTGCTGGCCAGCTCCGTTCGATCGGGGTTCCGACGCTCATGTGCGGGCCGGACCGGTGACCGGCGGGGTGGGTTCGGGGGTACGGTGCTGGCAGTCGCACCACTTCCGGCCAGGACAGTCGTCGTGCCGCCGCTCCCGGCAGGCTCGGCAGATCATGCGGGCAGCCTATGCCGAGGAAGGACGGGACCACGTGCCGCGTCGGATCTTCCAGCTGATGGTGTCCCTGGCCGGCGTCCGGCCGCCGGTCTGGCGGCGGGTGCTGGTGCCCGGCGGTTACACGCTGGACCGGCTGCACCGGGTGATCCAGCACGCGATCGGCTGGCGCGACTGTCGCCTGCACTCGTTCGAGATCGACGGGCGGCAGTACGGCGAGCCCGATCCGGGCGGCGAGCTGGCGCTGCGCGACGAGTTGGACGTCCGGTTGGACGCGGTGGTGGGCAAGGGCGACCGGTTCCGCTACACCTACGACTTCGGCGACTGGTGGGAGCACGACCTGGTGGTGGAGGACGTGTGCGCCGTCGACCCGGACGAGCGTTACCCGGTCTGCGTGGACGGGGAGCGGGCCGCGCCGCCGGAGGGCGTGGGCGGCCCGGAGGGTTACGCCGTGCTGTTGGCCGCGCTCGCCGATCCGGCGCATCCGGAGCGCGCGGCCATGCGGGAGTGGGCCGGCCCGGCGTTCGACCCGGCCGGGTTCGCCGCCGACCGCGTCACCACGTTGCTGCGTCGCTGCTGCTGAGCGGACCCGTCGACGGGCGGGGGAGCACGCGGTAACGAAATGGGAACGCTCCCACCGGCCTATTGACACCCCTGTTACCTCCCGGCAATCTCATGGGAGCGCTCCCGGGAGTGGTGTGAATCTCTTCCCTGCCCGCTCCGGCCCGGCGCGAAACGCACCCCCCACCACACGATCAACTCGCCTCACCACCGAAAGAGGGGTCTCGGATGAGCGTCCCAATCCGCCGTCGGCAGCTCGCGGCCATCGCGCTCGCGTCGGTCGCGGTGCTCGCCACCGCCACCGCGTGCAGCGACGATTCGTCGGGCGGCAGCAGCAGCGGCGACAGCGACGGCCCGGTCACCCTGGTCGTCGACGTCTTCGGCGACCAGGGCTTCGGCTACGAAGACCTGTACAAGCAGTACGAAGCCGAGCACAAGAACGTCAAGATCCAGGAGCGTGGCAAGGGCCTCGGCCTCGGTGACTACAACACCCGGCTGACCCAGCAGATCACCGCCGGGTCGGGCGCCGGCGACGTGGTGGCCCTGGAAGAGGGCACCATCGTCCAGTTCTACGCCCAGGCCGACAAGTTCGTGAACCTCGCCGACCACGGCGCGAACGACCTCAAGGGCAACTTCCTGCCGTGGAAGTGGGAGCAGGGCACCACCCCCGACGGCAAGGTGCTGGGCCTCGGCACCGACGTCGGCTCGATGGCGCTGTGCTACCGCAGCGACCTGTTCAAGGCCGCCGGCCTGCCCACCGACCGCGAACAGGTCGGTGCGCTCTGGCCCACCTGGGACCAGTTCATCGCCACCGGCCAGAAGTTCGCCGCCGCCGACAAGAAGCACAAGTTCGTCGACTCGGCGACCAACTTCTACAACGTGGTGCTCATGCAGGTCGCCGGCCAGGGCACCGGCTACACCTACTACGACAAGAGCAACAAGCTGGTCATCGACCAGAACCCGGACGTCAAGTCGGCGTACGACCTGACCACCAAGATGATCGGCGCCGGGCTGTCGAACAACCTGCAGTCGTTCTCCAACGAGTGGAACGCCGGGTTCAAGAACGGCACCTTCGCCACCATCGCCTGCCCGGCGTGGATGACCGGTGTGATCAAGGGCCAGGCCGGTGACGCGGCGGCCGGCAAGTGGGACATCGCCAAGGCCCCCGGCAACGGCGGCAACTGGGGCGGCTCCTTCCTCGGCGTGCCGAAGTCGAGCAAGCACCAGAAGGAGGCCGCGGAGCTGGCCAAGTTCCTGACCAGCGCGCAGGGCCAGATCGGCGCGTACAAGGCGGTCGGTAACCTGCCGTCCAACCCGCAGGCGCTCGCCGACCCGGCCGTGGCCGACTCGACCAACGAGTACTTCAGCAAGGCCCCGGTCGGCAAGATCTTCGCCGCCGGCGCCAGCGACCTGAAGCCGGTCTACCTCGGCCCGAAGAACAACGCGGTCCGCACCGCCGTGGAGAACACGCTGCGCGCCGTGGAGCAGGGCAAGTCGGCCGACGAGCAGTGGCAGGCGGCCTTGAAGAACGGTGCGGCCGCCGGCAAGTGACCGGTTGAGCCGCCCGCGGGTGGCGTCGGCAGCCCCGTGCTGCCGGCGCCACCCGCGGTGCCCGCAGTGCCCGGCGTCGCCCGTGTGGCGGGCGACGCCGGCTGAGGAGAAGGACTCCTGATGAGCCTCGATCTGCACGCCACGGCGCCGCCCGAGCCCCGACCGCCGCGCGCCCGCACCTCGCACCGCCGCGCCAGCTCGACCACGAAGCTGGACCTGAAGTACTCCCCCTACCTGTACGTCCTGCCGTTCTTCCTGATCTTCGCGGTGTTCAGCGCGTACCCGATCGTCTACACGGTCTGGATCGCGCTGACCGACCGGTCCCCGCTGAACGCGACGATCTCCTTCGTCGGGCTGGACAACTTCGTCGAGCTGATCACCGAGGACCCGCAGTTCTGGAACGCGGTGGTGAACACGTTCGGCATGTTCGTGCTCTCCACCGTGCCCCAGCTGATGCTGGCGCTGATGCTGGCCAACGCGCTGAACCGGAGGCTGCGCGCGCAGACCTTCTTCCGGATGGCCATCGCGATGCCGATCATCACCTCGACCGCGGTGGTCGCGTTGATCTTCTCGATGATCTACGCCAAGGACTTCGGCCTGATCAACTGGCTGCTGGACAGCGTCGGCCTGGACCCCATCGACTGGCGGGCGAACCGCTTCGCCTCCTGGTTCGCCATCTCCACCATGGTCGACTGGCGCTGGGTCGGCTACAACGCGCTGATCTACCTGGCCGCCATGCAGTCGATCAGCAAGGACATGTACGAGGCCGCGGCGCTGGACGGCGCCTCCCGCCGGCGCCAGTTCTGGTCGATCACGGTCCCGCAGCTCCGTCCCACGATCATCTTCACGCTGATCATCTCGACCATCGGCGGGCTCCAACTGTTCACCGAGCCGCTGCTGTTCACCAGCGGCTCCGGCGGCCTCTCCGGCGGTTCGCAGGGCCAGTTCCAGACCATCACGATGTACCTGCTCGACGTGATGAACCAGCGTTTCCGGTGGGGTTACGCCGGTGCGGTCGCGCTCGTGCTCTTCGTGCTCATCGCGCTGATGTCGACGGTCAACTACCTGCTGGCCCGGCGCATCAGCTCCGACAAGTGAAGGTGACGAGATGACGACCACCACGCTCCGCCCGCCCGCCCGGCCGCCCGCGCCGGCCAAGGCCACCCACCAGGCCGAGCGGCTCTGGAAGGCCAGCCCGCTCACCTGGTTCGGCCTCGTCCTCGGGGTGATCCTGTCGCTGTTCCCGTTCTACTGGATGATCGTGATCGCGTCGCGGACCAACGACGCGGCCAACTCCTGGCCGCCGCCGTTCCTGCCCGGCGGCAATCTCGGCGAGAACATCCAACGGGTGCTGGCCAACGGCGACGCCAACGTCGTCAAGGGCCTGATGAACTCGTTCCTGGTCTCCGGGACGATCACCGTCGCCACGGTCTTCTTCGGCTCGCTGGCCGGCTTCGCGTTCGCCAAGCTCCGGTTCCGGGGCAAGAACGCGCTGCTGCTGATCATCCTGGCCTCGATGATGGTGCCGATCCAGCTCGGCGTGCTGCCGCTCTACATCCTGATGGCGAAGCTCGACTGGCTGAACACGATGCCGTCGGTGACCGTGCCGTTCCTCATCGGCGGCTTCGGGATCTTCATGATGCGCCAGTACGCCGAGCAGGCGGTCCCGAACGAGCTGATCGAGGCCGCCCGGGTGGACGGCTGCTCCACCTGGAAGGTCTACTGGCACGTGGTGATGCCCGCGCTGCGCCCCGCCGCCGCGGTGCTCGGCCTGCTCACCTTCATGGAACAGTGGAACCAGTTCTTCTGGCCGTTCGTGGTGCTGGCCGACCCGTCCAACCCCACCGTCCAGATCTCGCTGCGTAGCCTCAACACCGCCTACTTCGCCGACAACTCGCAGATCTTCGCCGGTACGTTGATTGCGACCCTGCCCCTGTTCGTCGTGTTCGTTCTGTTCGGCCGCCAGATCATCGGCGGCATCATGGAAGGCGCCGTCAAGTCGTGAGCAACCCAGCCAGCCCGCCCGCCGTCGGCGTCCTCGACGAGGGCCCGGCCGTCACCTTCCCGCCCGGCTTCCTCTGGGGCGCGGCCACGGCCGCCTACCAGATCGAGGGCGCCGCGGCGGAGGGCGGCCGTACGCCGTCGATCTGGGACACCTTCAGCCACACCGAGGGTCGGACGGTGGCCGGGCACACCGGCGACGTGGCCTGCGACCACTACCACCGGATGCCGGACGACGTGCGGTTGATGGCCGAACTGGGGCTGCGGTCCTACCGCTTCTCCGTCTCCTGGCCGCGGGTGCAGCCGGGCGGCACCGGCGCGGCCAACCAGGAGGGGATGGACTTCTACCGCCGCCTGGTCGACGAGCTGCTCGGCCACGGCATCGAGCCCTGGGTGACGCTCTACCACTGGGACCTGCCCCAGCCGCTGGAGGACGCCGGCGGCTGGCCGGCCCGGGACACCGCCGGCCGGTTCGCCGAGTACGCGCAGCTGGTCGCCGACGAGCTCGGCGACCGGGTGAGGTATTTCACCACGCTGAACGAGCCGTGGTGCTCGGCGTTCCTCGGCTACGGCTCGGGCGTGCACGCGCCGGGCCGTTCGAACGGCACGGACGCGGTCCGGGCCGGGCACCACCTGATGCTCGGGCACGGGCTGGCGGTGCAGGCGGTGCGGGCCGCGCGCCCCGAGGCGGAGCTGGGCATCACGGTGAACCTCTACCCGGTCACCCCGGCCACCGGCTCGGCCGCCGACGCGGACGCGGCCCGTCGCATCGACGCGCTGGCCAACCGCTTCTTCCTCGACCCGGTGCTGCGCGGCGCGTACCCGGCCGATCTCGTCGCCGACCTGCGCGAGCTGACCGACTTCGGGCACGTCCGCGACGGTGACCTGGCGACCATCTCCACCCCGCTGGACATGGTCGGGGTCAACTACTACAGCCGGCACGTGGTCGCCGCGCCGGTCGAGGGCGGCGAGCCGGAGCCCTACTGGCGGGCCCCGTCCTGCTGGCCGGGCAGCGAGGACGTCCGGTTCGTCACCCGTGGGGTGCCGGTGACGGACATGGACTGGGAGATCGACGCCCCGGGCCTGCTGGAGACGCTGGAGCGGGTTCACCGGGACTACACCGACCTGCCGCTCTACGTCACCGAGAACGGTTCGGCGTTCGTCGACGCGCTGGTCGACGGTCGGGTCGACGACCCCGACCGGCTGGCCTACTTCGCCGCGCACCTGCGCGCGGCGCACGCCGCGATCGAGGCCGGGGTGCCGCTCAAGGGCTACTTCGCCTGGTCGCTGATGGACAACTTCGAGTGGGCCTGGGGCTACACGAAGCGGTTCGGCATGGTCTATGTCGACTACGACACGCAGGCCCGGATCGCGAAGTCCAGCGCCAGGTGGTACGCCGATGTGATCCGACGCAACGGCCTGGCCGCACAATAAGCTGGGCCAGCCAGTAACGGGCGGCCCCGGCACCGGAGCCTCAACCGTGCCGGGCCCGCCCGCCCGTCGGAGGAGCACAGACGATGACAACGCAGCGCACCCGCTCGCTCGGGCGCCCGACCCTCGACGCGGTCGCGGCCCGCGCCGGCGTCGGGCGCGGCACGGTCTCCCGCGTGGTCAACGGCTCGCCGCAGGTCAGTCCGGAAGCCCGGGCCGCCGTCCAGCAGGCCATCGCCGAGCTGGGGTACGTGCCCAACCGGGCTGCCCGGGCGCTGGTCACCCAGCGGACCGACTCGGTGGCCCTGGTCGTCTCCGAGTCGGGGGAGCGGGTCTTCACCGAGCCGTTCTTCGCGGCGATCGTCCGGGGCGTCAGTTCCGGGCTGGTGGAGACGCCGATGCAGCTCTGGCTGGCCATGGTGCAGTCGCCGATCGAGCGGGAGCGGGTCGAGCACCATCTGACCAACCAGCACGTCGACGGCGTGCTTCTGCTCTCGCTGCACGACTCCGATCCGCTGCCCACGCTGCTGGAGGAGCGCGGCCTGCCCGCGGTGCTCGGCGGCCGGCCGGCCCGGATGCTGCACCCGAACGCCCAGCCGGCGTGGTTCGTCGACGTGGACAACGTCGGCGGTGCGCGGCACGCGGTCGAGCACCTGTTCTTCCAGGGGCGGCGGCGGGTCGCCACCATCGCCGGCCCGCAGGACATGGGCGCCGGCCTGGCCCGCCTCTCCGGCTACCGGGAGGCGGTGCGGGCCGCCGGGGGCGCCGTCGAGCCGGGCCTGATCGCGTACGGGGACTTCAGCGAGGGCAGCGGCACCGCCGCCATGCGCCGGCTGCTGGAGGCCTGCCCGGATCTGGACGCCGTCTTCGTCGCCTCCGACCTGATGGCCTTCGGCGCGTTGCGCGCGTTGCGCGAGGCCGGTCGCCGGGTGCCCGAGGACGTAGCGGTGATCGGCTTCGACGACGCCCCGATCGCCCGTCAGGCGGAGCCGCCGCTGACCACGGTGTTCCAGCCGGTGGAGGAGATGGGCCGGCAGATGGCCCGCCTCCTCGTCTCCCGCATCCGCGGCGACGACGTCCCCTCCCCGCACGTCCTCCTGGACACCGAGCTGATCCACCGCGCCTCCGCCTGACCCGCCCAAGTCCCCGCTGATTCACGGAAAGAGTGGCCATGTCGCGTGCGATGACCACTCTTTCCGTGAATCAGCGAGCGTGGGGGTGGGATGGGGTGGGTGGGTCAGGATCGGCGGCGTAGTTCGCGGCGGGCCAGGGAGGCGCGGTGAACCTCGTCGGGGCCGTCGGCCAGGCGCAGCGTGCGGGCCTGGGCCCAGAGCGCCGCGAGCGGGGTGTCCTGGCTGACGCCGGCCCCGCCGTACGCCTGGATCGCCTTGTCGATCACCCATTCGGCCATCGCCGGCGTGGCGATCTTGATGGCCTGGATCTCGGTGTGCGCGCCCTTGTTGCCGACGGTGTCCATCAGCCACGCGGTTTTGAGGACCAGCAGCCGGGCCTGTTCGATCCGGACCCGGGACTCGGCGATCCACTCCCGCACCACGCCCTGCTCGGCGAGCGGGCGGCCGAACGCGACCCGGTCGAGGGCGCGCCGGCAGAGCAGTTCCAGCGCCCGCTCGGCCATGCCGACGAGCCGCATGCAGTGGTGGATCCGGCCCGGGCCGAGCCGGGCCTGGGCGATGGCGAAGCCGGTGCCCTCGGCGCCGACCAGGTTCTCCGCCGGCACCCGGACGTCCGAAAAGTCGATCTCGGCGTGCCCGCCGTGCGGGGCGTCGCTGTAGCCGAAGACCGTCATCCCGCGCCGGACCGTGACGCCCGGGGTGTCCCGGGGGACCAGGATCATGCTCTGCTGGCGGTGCCGGTCGGCGTCGGGGTCGGTCTTGCCCATCACGATGAAGATCTCGCAGCGCGGGTCCATCGCCCCGGACGACCACCACTTGCGGCCGTTGACCACGTAGTGGTCGCCGTCGCGGGTGATCCGGGTGGCGATGTTCGTCGCGTCCGAGGAGGCGACCTCCGGTTCGGTCATGCAGAACGCGGAGCGGATGTCGCCGGCGAGCAGCGGCGTGAGCCAGCGTGCCCGCTGCGCGTCGGAGCCGAACTCGGCGAGCAGCTCCATGTTGCCGGTGTCCGGCGCGGCGCAGTTGAGCGCCTCCGGGGCGAGGTGCGGGCTGTGCCCGGTCAGCTCGGCCAGCGGCGCGTACTGCAGGTTGGTCAGGCCGGCGCCGTAGCGTGCGTCCGGCAGGAAGAGGTTCCACAGGCCGCGGCTGCGGGCCTCGGCCTTCAGCTCGTCCATCACCGGCGGGCGGGCCCACGGGTCGCCGGCGGCAAGCACCTGCTCGTGGTGCACCGGCTCGGCCGGGAGGACGCACTCGGTGAGGAACGCCTCCAGTCGCTGCCGCAGCTCGACCGTCCGGTCGTCGTACGCGAACTCCATGCTATCTCTCCCTCACCGCGTGCAGACCGTGCGCGACAAGCGGCGCCACCATCCCGCCGATCCGGTCGAAGCCCTCACCGAGGGTCTGCCCGAGGGTGTGACGGTAGTGGATGCCCTCGCAGATCACCGCCAGCTTGAAGCAGCCGAGCGCCACATGCCAGTGCAGCGGGCCGACGTCGACGTCGCTGCGCCCGGCGTAGCGGTCGATCAGCTCGGCCCCGGTGGGGAAGCCGGCGCGCGGGCCGACGCCGTCGGCCACCGGGTTGCCCTCGGCGTGCTCGCTGCCGCCCAGCACGTCCCAGTAGGTGAGCAGCAGGCCGAGGTCGGCGAGCGGGTCGCCGAGCGTGGCCATCTCCCAGTCGAGCACGGCCCGCACCGCCACCGGGTCGACGGTGGCGAGCAGATTGTCCAGCCGGTAGTCGCCGTGCACGACCCGGCCCGCGTTCGCCCCCTCCGGCACGCTGCCGGCCAGCGCGTCGCGCAGCTCGTCGATGCCGGGCAGTGGGCGGCTGCGGGAGCGGTCGAGCTGGCCGGCCCAGCGGCGGACCTGCCGGGCCAGGTAGCCGTCCGGGCGGCCGAAGTCGGCCAGGCCGACCTCGGCGGGCTCCACCCGGTGCAGGGTGGCGAGCGTGTCCATCATCGCCAGCGCGAGATCGTGCCGCTGGTCGGCGGTGAGCGCGTCGGTCTGCGCCCGCTGCCGGTAGACCTCGCCGTCGACCTTGGCCATCAAATAGAAGGGCGCACCGATGACGCTCTCGTCGGCGCAGAGCAGCAGCGCCTCGGGGACCGGCACGCCGGTCGGGGCCAGCGCCGAGATCACCCGGTGCTCCCGGGCCATGTCGTGCGCGGTGGCCAGCACGTGCCCGAGCGGCGGCCGGCGCAGCACCACCTCACGGTCGCCGGCGCGCAGCAGGTAGGTCAGGTTGGACTTGCCCCCGGCGATCAGCCGGGCGCTCAGCGGCCCGGCCAGCTCCGGCCGGTGCGCGGCCAGGTGGGCGGCGAGCCGGTCGAGGTCGAGCCCGCGTGGGGCCGGACCGGTCGGGGGCCGGGCAGCGTCGACGGCCGGATCGGTCATCCGGATAGTTGATGGCAGCTCAGCTTTGTTGTCAAGGTCGGATTTTCCCGGCGGGACATGCCGCGGCAACGGGGACGAAACGGCCAGCCGGCAGGCTGGGCCCCAGCCTGCCGGCCGTCGCCGGCCCGCCGAGCGGAGGGAATCAGACATGCTGCTGAGAGTTCGGGTGACCCTGCCGGACCGACCGGGCACGCTCGGCCAGGTGGCCCGGACACTCGGCGTCTCCGGCGCCGACATCGTGCAGGTGGTGGTGCTGGAGCGGCTCGGCGGGCGGGCGGTCGACGACTTCACCGTCGTCTGGCCGGGTGCGGCGCGGGTGGAACGGCTGCTCGCCGGGCTGGCCGCGATCCCCGGCGTGCGGGTGGACGGCGTGTGGCGGGCGATCGGCGCGCCGACCACCACCGGCCAGGACGCCGAACTGCTCGCCCAGGTGGCGGCGAACCCCACCGACGGGGTGGCCACGCTCGTCGACGCGGTCCCGGGGCTGCTCGCCGCGGACTGGGCGGTGGCCGCGGTGGTCCCGCTGGACTGGGCCGCGCGCAGCGGCGACGGCGGCTCGGCCACGGTGGGCCACGCGAGCTGGCGGGCTCCGACGCCGCCCCGGCTGCCCGAGGTGACTCCGCTGCGGGCCCGTCCGATGACCAGCCCGGAGGGGCACCACTACGCGGTCGCGCCGTTCGGCCGGGCCGGCCTGGTGCTGGTGGTCTCCCGCGATCACAGTGAGCCGCTCTCGGCCGCCGCGTTCCACTCCACCGAGGTGGACCGGCTCGCCCAGCTCGTCCGCGCCAGCGCGGTGATCCTCGGTGACCGGCTCGACCTGGTGGGCACGCCGCCGGTGACCACGATCACCTGAGGTGGGGGCGGCCCGTCACCGGGGGGCAACGGGCGCGCAACAGGTGACCGGCATGGTCGGTGGTGAGGAAGGGAGACATCATGGCGCTGTGGCGGATTCGAGCCACCGTGGACGACCGGCCGGGTTACCTGTCGGTGCTCACG
Source organism: Micromonospora sp. NPDC050980 (assembly GCF_040653835.1). Lineage (NCBI taxonomy): Bacteria > Bacillati > Actinomycetota > Actinomycetes > Micromonosporales > Micromonosporaceae > Micromonospora > Micromonospora sp. NPDC050980. Next base: position 62,682 of record NZ_JBFAGS010000022.1, read on the forward strand.
GCGAGCCTCGCGTTGCGCGGGGTCAACATCCTCACCGTGCAGGTGCACACCACCGAGGTCGGCGCGGTCGACGACTTCCTGGTCGACGCGCCGGAGCAGCTCACCGAGGCCGAGTTGCGGGCCGCGGTGGAGCGGGGCCGGGGCGGGGACTGCTGGGTCGCGCGCAGCGAGGCGCGTGGCCTGGCCGACGAGCCGACCCGGGTGCTCGGGCTGGCCGGGCGGCTGGTCCGCGACCCGGAGGCGGCCGGCGCGACGCTGCGGACGCTGCTCGGCGCGGACGTGGTGACGTGGCGGCCCACGCCCGCGCCCGCCCCGGGTGGCGTGGGCGGCACCACCATGCTGCTCACCGACCCGGCGGGCGGCGGCTACGAGCTGCGCCGCCGGGAGCCGAGCTTCACCCCGGCCGAGTACGCCCGGGCGCAGGCCCTGGTCGAGTTGGCGGCGGCGCTGGGCCGCCGGGACGCCGACCGGGTCACGCTGGTGCTGCCGGACGGCGCCGAGGTGTCGGTGCGGCCGGCCACCGCCGACGACGCGCCGGCCGTACGGGAGTTGCACGCCGGTTGCTCGCCGCGCAGTCGGCAGCGGCGCTACCTGAGCGGGGCGGCGTACCCCTCGCCGGCCCGGCTGCGCCGGCTGCTCGAACCGGCGCGCGGGGTGTCCCTGCTTGCCACGGCCGGCTCCGGCGGGGAGGCGGCGCCGGTCGTGGCGATGGCCAACCTGCTCGGCGAGGGGGACGAGGCCGAGGCGGCGCTGCTGGTCCGCGACGACTGGCAGCGCCGGGGTCTCGGCTCGGCGCTGTTGCGCCGCCTGTTCGGCCATGCCGACCGGGCCGGTTTCGCGGCGTTGGTGCTGCACGTGCAGGCCGAGAACACCCCGATGCTGCGGACGCTGCGCCGGCTGGACCGGCCGACGGCGCTGGAGCGCGACGGCGGCCTGCTGACCGCGACCGTACCGCTGGCTCCCGTTCCGGCGCCTCCGGCCGGCCGGGTCGCGGGGCCGGTGCCGCCGGCGCAGGCCGGCTGTGGCACGGGGACGGCCCTGCCGGCGCGGGCCGGCCACGGCTTGCCGAGCCAGCGGTCGGGTTCGATCTGATCTCACGGCCGTCCGGCCGGGCCCTCGGGCGAGCCGCAACGGCGCGGCACGTCGCGGGACCGGGCGGAGGGGCCGCAACCGGCGCCTCCCGGCGCCACCCTGACCGACCTCCGATGCGGGGGACGGTGACACGGCGGGGCCCCCGGTGCGGGGGCCCCGTTCGTGTCACCGGGCGGAGGTAGCCAGGTTGCGACCGCCTCCTCGTCACGTTCGAGAGGGCCGGTGCGACGGGATGACCATCTCGGCCACCGATGACTGGGTCATGTGGACCCCCCCCACCCGAGCGATAAATATGGATAGAGTCGGCGACCGTGACTGAAGCCACGGGGCAACTCGGACTGGGACATGGCAGTGCTTTCGGCGAGCGGGGGGTAGCGAAGAGACTGGGAACGCTGGGCCGGCACACATCGTTGAGCGGCCGGCGGTTGCTGGAGATCGGTTGTGGGGATGGCACGTACACGATGCGGTTGGTGAACGCATTCGAGCAGATCGAGGCGGTCGACATCCAGCAGGAGCGGTTGGAGCTGTTCCGGGAGCGGCTGGCGGGGGATCCGGCGGCGGCACAGAAGATCAACGTGCGGGAGTTGTCCGCCACCGAGCTGGACTACCCGGATGAGAGTTTCGACCTGGTCACCGCCATCGAGGTGCTGGAGCACATCGATGATCTCGATGCGGCGTTGCGGCAGGTGCACCGGGTGTTGGCGCCGGGCGGCCGGTTCGCGTTGACCACTCCCAACCGGTGGTTCCCGATCGAGACGCACGGTTTCCTGATCCGAGGCAAGCGGTACCGGCCGGCGCGGGGTCCGTTCCTGCCGTGGATCGTTCCGCTGCACCGGCGGCTGGCCGATGCCCGTTCCTTCACCGCGCGGGGCTTGTCGGGGCAGCTCCGCCGGGCGGGGTTGGAGACGGTGGCGGTGGACTACATCATGCCGCCGTTCGACCGCTCCGGCTTCGGTCAGCGGATCCGGCCGGTGACCGACGCGATCGAACGGTCGCCGCTGAAGTTCTTCGGCATGGCCCTGGCGGTGGTGGCCCGACGACCGGATTGACCGAGGAGTCTCGACCCTGCTCGCAAGCCCGACGGACACGGCCCAGGATGGCCACCGCCGGGCTTCGTGCATCCATCCGGACAGCGGCGGCGTCGACGCCGCTGGGTGGGGCGACTGTCCCGTGCCCGTCGCGCGGCGGGCAACAGCGCATCGATGTGATTTAAGTTACCGGCGAGTATCGCGTGGGGTGGGGTCGCGGTCGTCTTCCCAACGAGCGGGCCCCGGGATTAGATTGTCGACTATCCATGGGAGCGCTCCCGCGCCCTCTGGTCCACCCACCACCACCGCCGCACGGTGGCCCGGCCGCACCGTCCTTCGTCAGGTCGGCCGCCGTGCGGCAGCCCATCCTCCACAGGAGCTCGCCATGCCCCGACCGACCCCGCCGCCGCGCGGTCGCCCGTCCCACCGCCTGCTCGCCGCCGGCGCCGCGCTGGTGGCCGCCCTGGCCGCCGCCGTGCCGACCCCGGCCGCCGCCGCGCCGGCCGCCGCCCCGCAGGCGCAGGCCGCGCCCGCGTTCAACTACGCCGAGGCGTTGCAGAAGTCCCTGTTCTTCTACGAGGCCCAGCAGTCCGGCAAGAAGCCGGCCTGGAACCGCGTCTCCTGGCGCGGCGACTCCGCGCTGACCGACGGCGCCGACGTCGGCGTGGACCTCACCGGCGGCTGGTACGACGCGGGTGACCACGTGAAGTTCGGTTTCCCGATGGCGTTCAGCACCACCATGCTCGCCTGGGGCGCGGTCGAGTACCGGGACGGCTACGTCGCCTCCGGCCAGCTCAGCCACCTGCTCAACAACCTGCGCTTCGTCAACGACTACTTCGTCAAGGCGCACCCGGCCCCGAACGTGCTCTACGGCCAGGTCGGCAAGGGCGACGACGACCACAAGTGGTGGGGGCCGGCGGAGGTGCTGCCGATGGCGCGGCCCGCGTACAAGATCGATGCGAGCTGTGGCGGCGCGGACCTGGCCGGCGAGACGGCGGCCGCGATGGCCGCGTCGTCGATGGTGTTCCGCTCCACCGACGCGGCCTACGCGGACAAGCTGCTCGGCCACGCCAAGCAGCTCTACACGTTCGCCGACACGGTGCGGAAGTCCTACAGCGAGTGCATCACCGACGCCGCCTCGTTCTACAAGTCGTGGAGCGGCTACCAGGACGAGCTGGTCTGGGGCGCGATCTGGCTCTACCGGGCCACCGGCGACGCGTCCTACCTGGCCAAGGCGGAGAGCGAGTACGACAAGCTGGGCACCGAGCCGCAGTCCACCACCCGCTCCTACAAGTGGACGCTGGCCTGGGACAACAAGCAGTTCGGCGCGTACGTGCTGCTGGCGAACCTGACCGGCAAGCAGAAGTACGTCGACGACGCCAACCGGTGGCTCGACTACTGGACCGTGGGCGTCAACGGGCAGCGGGTGCCGTACTCGCCCGGCGGGATGGCGGTGCTCGACTCCTGGGGTGCGCTGCGCTACGCCGCGAACACCTCGTTCGCCGCGCTGGTCTACAGTGACAAGACCACCGACGCGACCCGCAAGGCCCGCTACCACGACTTCGCCGTCCGGCAGGTCGACTACGCGCTCGGTGACAACCCGCGCAACTTCAGCTACATGATCGGGTTCGGCGCCAACCCGCCGAAGAATCCGCACCACCGCACCGCGCACGGCTCCTGGTGGGACAGCCAGACCGTGCCCACCGAGACCCGGCACGTGCTCTACGGCGCGCTCGTCGGCGGCCCGTCGTCGGCCAACGACGCCTACACCGACAGCCGCTCGGACTACGTGATGAACGAGGTGGCCACCGACTACAACGCCGGCATCACCTCCGCGCTGGCCCGGCTCACCGACGAGTACGGCGGCAGCCCGCGCGCCGGCTTCCCGACCGCCGAGACGCCCGACCTGGACGAGTTGACCGTGGAGACCACGGTGATGCAGGCCGAGCCGCGGGCCACCGGGCTCAAGGCGATCATCTACAACAAGTCGGCGTTCCCGGCCCGGGCCCTCACCACCGGAAAGTTCCGGTACTACTTCCGGCCCGACGGCACCGGCCCGGTGACCGTCACGCCCGGCTACACCCAGGGGTGCCCGTCGCCGTCGACCGCCAAGCAGTTCAGCGGCGACATCTGGTACGTCGAGGTGGACTGCACCGGCTACACCATCGCGCCGGCCGGGCAGTCGCAGCACCGGATGGAGGTGCAGTTCAAGATCGGCGTGCCGGAGGGCGGCACCTGGGACCCGACGAACGACCCGTCGTACCAGGCCACCGCCGGACCGAACCGCAAGGTGCCGCTCTACTCCGGCGGGGTCCGGGTGTGGGGTGAGGAGCCCGGCCCGGCCACGCCGGACACCACCGCGCCGAGTGTGCCCGGCACCCCGGTGGCGTCCGGCGTCACGGCGACCGGTCTGACGCTGACCTGGCCCGCCTCCACCGACACCGGAGGCAGCGGCCTGGCCGGCTACGAGGTCACCCGCACCTCGGCCGGAAGCGACCCGGTGGTCACCGCTTCCACCGGTGCCACGCTGGCGGTGACCGGGCTGGCGCCCGAGCGGACGTACTCGTTCAGCGTGCGCGCGCTCGACGGCGCCGGCAACCGGTCGGCGGCCTCGGCGGCGCTGACCGTCACCACGCCGGCCGCCCCGGCGCCCGACGCCACCCCGCCGACCGCCCCCGGCACGCCCACCGCCACCGCCGTCGGCCCGACCGGTCTGACCCTGACCTGGGGCCCGGCCACCGACGCCGTCGGGGTCACCGGCTACCGGGTCTACCGGGGCGGGAGCGTCCTGGTCGGCTCCACCACCGGCACCACGCTCGCGGTGACCGGGCTGACCGCCTCCACCACGTACACGTTCACCGTGGTCGCGGTGGACGCGGCCGGGAACGTGTCGCCGGCCTCGCCCGGCGTCACGGTCACCACCACGGCCCCGCCGACCGGCGGCGGCTGCGCGGTGACCTGGACGGCGAACAGTTGGGACACCGGGTTCACCGCGAACCTCACCGTCACCAACACCGGCCCGACGGCGATCAACGGCTGGACCCTCGCCTTCACCTTCCCGAGCACCAGCCAGAAGGTGGGTCAGGGCTGGTCGGCGAACGTCACCCAGACCGGCACGTCGGTGACCGCGTCGAACGTCTCCTACAACGGGACGCTCGCGCCCGGGGCGTCGACCAGCTTCGGCTTCAACGGCACCCACACCGGCACCAACCCGAGGCCGACGGGCTTCACCCTGAACGGGAGCGCCTGCACCGTCTCCTGACCGCCCCCGCGGCGGGCGTGGCCGGTCGCCCGGTGGCGGCGACCGGCCCGCTCGACGTGGGCGAAGGCGGTGGCCGTCGCGTCGCCCGCGCGCCAAAACAACTCCGAAACTTTTCCGAAACTTGTTGTTCGCGCGGGTGCCCGATGCAAGCATTGGCGCAGTTAAATATTCCGACCCTGACGTCCAGTCGTCCCCGCCCAGACGGCTTGGGTGTTGGCCAGCAAGGAGGCCAAGGTGGCAGTGAGCCCATCCGTTCCTCGCGGCGGGAACCGGCGGCGATCGCCCGCCGTCCGAGCGCTGATCGCCGGCGCGGTGAGCGTCGTGACAGTGGCCGCGGTCGCGGTCATGATGCCGTCGGCGAACGCCGCGGCGAGCACGCTCGGCGCGGCGGCGGCGCAGTCCGGCCGCTACTTCGGCACCGCCATCGCGGCGAGCCGGCTGAACGACTCGACCTACAGCACGATCGCGGCGCGTGAGTTCAACATGATCACGGCCGAGAACGAGATGAAGCCGGACGCGACGGAGCCGAACCAGAACCAGTTCAACTTCTCCGCCGGTGACCAGATCTACAACTGGGCGACGCAGCGTGGCCTGAAGGTGCGGGGTCACACGCTGGCCTGGCACGCGCAGCAGCCGGGCTGGATGCAGAACATGCAGGGCAGCGCGCTGCGTAACGCGATGATCAATCACATCAACGGGGTGATGGCTCACTACCGGGGCAAGCTCGCCGCGTGGGATGTGGTCAACGAGGCGTTCAACGAGGACGGCAGCCGGCGTAACTCGAATCTGCAGGGCACCGGCAACGACTGGATCGAGGTGGCGTTCCGCACCGCGCGGGCGGCGGATCCGTCGGTCAAGCTGTGCTACAACGACTACAACATCGAGAACTGGTCGTACGGCAAGACGCAGGGTGTCTACCGGATGATCCAGGACTTCAAGTCCCGGGGTGTGCCGATCGACTGTGTGGGGTTGCAGACCCACTTCACCGGGGGCAGTTCGCTGCCGGGCAACTTCCAGACCACGCTGTCCAGCTTCGCCGCGCTCGGGGTGGACGTGGCGCTGACCGAGGTCGACGTCACCAACGCCTCCACCAGCCAGTACGCCGGGCTCACCCAGGCCTGCGTCAACGTGCCGCGGTGCATCGGCATCACGGTGTGGGGGGTGCGCGACAGCGACTCGTGGCGCTCGGGCGAGAACCCGTTGCTGTTCGACGGCGGCGGCAACAAGAAGGCCGCGTACAACTCCGTCCTGAACGCCCTCAACGCCGCCGCGCCGACCTCGGGGCCGACCTCGGGGCCGACCACCGGCCCGCCGCCCTCCGGCGGCAGCGGCCAGATCGTCGGCGTGCAGTCGGGCCGGTGCATCGACGTGCCCAACGCCACGCAGACCAACGGCACCCGGGTGCAGCTCTGGGACTGCAACGGCCAGTCGAACCAGCGGTGGACGTACACCGCCAGCAAGCAGCTGATGGTCTACGGCAGCAAGTGCCTCGACGCGAACGGCGCGGCCACCGGCAACGGCACCGGAATCATCATCTGGGACTGCAACGGCCAGTCGAACCAGCAGTGGAACATCAACTCCAACGGCACCATCAGCGGCGTGCAGTCCGGCCGCTGCCTGGACGTGTGGAGCACCAACAACGGTCAGCAGATCCAGCTCTACGACTGCCACGGGCAGCCCAACCAGCAGTGGCGGACCGACTTCGGCGGCACCACGCCGCCGACCACGCCGCCGCCGACCACCCCGCCGCCGGGCGGCTGCGCGCTCCCGTCGACCTACCGGTGGTCGTCGACCGGCGCGCTGGCGAACCCGGCGAACGGCTGGGTCTCGCTCAAGGACTTCACCAACGTGGTCTACAACGGCAAGCACCTGGTCTACGGGTCCAACGTCAACAGCAGCGGCCAGTACGGCTCGATGAACTTCAGCCTGTTCACCAACTGGTCCGACATGGCCTCGGCCGGCCAGACCGGAATGAGCCAGGGCACCGTGGCGCCCACCCTGCTGTACTTCGCCCCGAAGAACATCTGGGTGCTGGCGTACCAGTGGGGGCCGACCTCGTTCAGCTACAAGACGTCGAGCGACCCGACCAACGCCAACGGCTGGTCCGCGCCGCAGACGCTCTCCACCGCCACCCTCCCCGACGCCCCGTACGGCGTGATCGACCAGACCCTGATCGGCGACGACCAGAACATGTACCTGTTCTTCGCCGGGGACAACGGCAAGATCTACCGGTCGAGCATGCCGCTGGGGAACTTCCCGGGCAGCTTCGGCTCGAACTACACGACGATCATGACCGACTCGACGAACAACCTGTTCGAGGGCGTCGAGGTCTACAAGGTGGCGGGCCAGAACCAGTACCTGATGATCGTCGAGGCGATCGGGAGTCAGGGGCGCTACTTCCGCTCCTTCACCTCCAACAGCCTCAGCGGCTCGTGGACCCCGCAGGCCGCCAGCGAGAGCAACCCCTTCGCGGGCAAGGCCAACAGCGGCGCGACGTGGACCAACGACATCAGCCACGGTGACCTGGTCCGCACCAACCCCGACCAGACCAAGACCGTCGACGCCTGCAACCTGCAGTTCCTCTACCAGGGCAAGAACCCCAACGCGGGTGGCGACTACAACCTGCTGCCGTGGCGGCCGGGGGTGCTGACCCTCCAGCGCTAGCCGACCGGACGTGCCCGGCACCCCTGCGGTGCCGGGCACGCCCGACTCAGTCGGGCAGGTCCTCGGCGAGCAGGTCCATCAGCAGGCCGTCGTGCCAGCGCCCGTCGGGGCCGCGCTCGTAGCGGCGCATGATGCCCACCGGGCGGAACCCCACCTTCGCGTACGCCCGGATCGCCGCGGTGTTCGCCGCCGCCGGGTCGATGGTGAACCGGTGGTGGCCGTACTCGTCGGCCAGGTGCCGGACCAGCGTGCGGATCGCGTCCCCACCCAACCCCGCCCCGCGCGCCGCCGGGTCGAGGAAGATGTCCAGGCTGGCGTGGCGGTAGTCCGGGTCCGTCTCGGCGTACCACTGGATCGCGCCCACCAGCCGGTCGGCGTGCTCGATCACGTAGACGGTCAGCGAGTCGTCGGCCAGGTCGGCGCGCACCGCCCCGGCCAGGTCGTCGTCGCCGCGCCACCAGCGGCGTACCTCCGGGGTGGCCCGGATCGCGGCGAGCGCGTCGACGTCGGCGTCCGTGGCCGGTCGCAGCGTCACCGCCCGTCCCCGCAGCACCGCTCAGCCTCGCCGCTCGCCGTGCTCGACGCAGACCGCCGACCAGCCGGCCGGCACGACCTGCACCTTCATCCGTCGCCGGCAGGTGGCGCACCAGCGTGGCGGCTCCAGCGCCCGCGCCGCCGCGCACGCCGAGTGCGGCCCGTCGGCCACCGGCTCACCGCACCTGTCGCACCAGCGGGCCACCGCGACGTCGCCGGCCGGGCCGGGCCCACCGGCGGTCACGGCGCGGCCGGTCGCGCCCGCGTCGTCGGCCGGCGCGGCGGGTCGGGTCAGCTCGCTCACCATCGCCTCACAGGGTCGCCGAGAGCGCCTTCACCGGCATCTTCAGCTCGGTCAACAGCTTCAGGTCGTCGGTCGCCGGCCGGCCCAGCGTGGTCAGGTAGTTACCGACGATGACCGCGTTGATGCCGCCGAGCAGGCCGTCGCGGGTGCCGAGGTCACCGAGGGTGAGTTCCCGTCCGCCCGCGTAGCGCAGGATGGTGCGCGGCATGGCCAGCCGGAACGCGGCGATGGCGCGCAGCGCGTCCTTGCCCTCGACCACCGGGCGGTCACCGAGCGGCGTGCCGGGGCGCGGGTTGAGGAAGTTCAGCGGCACCTCGTGCGGGTCCAGCTCGGCGAGCTGGGCGGCGAACTCGGCGCGCTGCTCCACCGTCTCGCCGAGCCCGAGGATGCCGCCGCAGCAGACCTCCATGCCGGACTCGCGGACCATCCGCAGCGTCTCCCAGCGTTCCTCCCAGGAGTGGGTGGTGACCACGTTCGGGAAGTAGGAGCGGCAGGTCTCCAGGTTGTGGTTGTAGCGGTGCACCCCCATCTCGACCAACTCGTCGACCTGCTCCTGGGTGAGCATGCCGAGCGACGCGGCGACCTGGATGTCGACCGCCTCCTTGATGGCCGCGACCCCGTCGCGCATCTGCTTCATCAGCCGCGCGTCCGGACCGCGCACGGCGGCCACGATGCAGAACTCGCTGGCCCCGGTCGCCGCGGTCTGCTTCGCGGCCTCGACCAGCGCCGGGATGTCCAGCCAGACCGAGCGCACCGGCGAGGTGAACAGGCCGGACTGGGAGCAGAAGTGGCAGTCCTCCGGGCAGCCGCCGGTCTTCAGCGAGACGATGCCCTCCACCTCGACCTCCGGGCCGCACCAGCGCATCCGCACCTCGTGGGCGAGCTGGAGGGCGGCGGGCAGGTGCTCGTCCGGCAGGTTCAGCACGGCGAGGATGCCGGCGGGGTCGAGGCCGACGCCGTTCTCCAGCACCCGGGTCCGGGCCTGGTCGAGGATCTCTGGCATGGCTCGTAACCTAACAGGCCGCCGGAAGCGCGGGAAACCGTCGTGAGCGGCCCGGCGAGCCGGCACCGCGCCACGCCGGGGCCGGGTGGCCGGGTGGTAACTTCGCCCCGCGGAAGCGCCCGGGCGGGCGGGGGATCGGCGGGAGGGGACGGCGCGGTGGCGGACTGGCTGGCGGCCCTGGACCGCGACGCCGACCTGCGGGCCAAGGCGGGCCTGACCCGCGCCCTGCGCCCGCGCGCCGCCGACGACGCCGTGGTCGACCTGGCCGGCAACGACTACCTCGGCCTGGCCACCCACCCGGAGGTCACGGCCGCCGCCGCGGCGGCCCTGTCGGCATACGGGCTGGGCGCCACCGGGTCGCGCCTGGTGCGCGGCTCCACCGACCTGCACCACGCGCTCGAGGACGAGCTGGCCGACTGGCTCGGCGTCGACCGGGCGCTCGTCTTCTCCTCCGGCTACCTGGCCAACCTCGCCGCCGTCCGGGGCCTGGCCCAGCCGCGTACGCTGCTCGTCTCCGACGCGCACAACCACGCCTCGCTGATCGACGGGTGCCGGATCTCGCGCGCCGAGACGCTGGTGACGCCGCACGGCGACGTGGCCGCGGTGGCCGCGGCGCTGGCCGCCGCGCCGGGCCGTCCGGCCGTGGTGGTGACCGAGTCGGTCTTCTCCGTCGACGGCGACCTGGCCCCGCTCGCGGAGCTGCACGCGGTGGCCCGTCGGCACGGCGCGCTGCTGCTCGTCGACGACGCGCACGCACTCGGCGTGACCGGCCCGGCCGGAGCCGGCGGGGTGGCCGCCGCCGGGCTGGCCGGCGAGCCCGACGTGGTGGTCACCGCGACCCTGTCCAAGGCGCTCGGCGGGGCCGGCGGCGTGGTGGCCGGGCCGGCGGAGTTCGTCCGGCACCTGACGGAGACCGGCCGCACCTTCATCTTCGACACCGCGCTGCCGCCGGCGGTGGCGGCCGGGGTGCACGCCGCCGCGCGGCTGGCCCGGGCCGGCGACGCGCTGCGCGCCGAGCTGGCCGACCGGGTCGCGTTCGCGGTGCGCCGCCTCGACGCGGCCGGGCTGTCCGTCTCCGCCCCCGACGCGGCGGTGGTGTCGGTGGGCGCGCCCGGGCCGGGGGCGGCGACCGACTGGGCGGCTGCCTGCCGGGACCGGGGGGTGGCGGTCGGTTGCTTCCGGCCGCCGTCCACGCCCGACGGCCGCTCCCGACTGCGGCTGACCGTCTCCGCCGCCGTGGACCGGGCGGAGTTCGCCCGGGCGCTCGAGGTGATCGTGGAGTGTGCGCCGTGAGCGCGAGGAGTGAGCCGGGGTTGCGAGCCCCGCAGTCGCGAACCGAGGTCGCGCCGTGAGCGCGAGGAGTGAGCCGGGGTTGCGAGCCCCGCAGTCGCGAACCGAGGTGGCGCCGTGAGCGCGAGGAGTGAGCCGGGGTTGCGAGCCCCGCAGTCGCGAACCGAGGTCGCGCCGTGAGCGCGAGGAGTGAGCCGGGGTTGCGAGCC
>NZ_JBFAGS010000022.1:74164-82481 GCF_040653835.1 Micromonospora sp. NPDC050980
GCCCCGCAGTCGCGAACCGAGGTCGCGCCGTGACCGACGCCTGGACCGGGGCGGTGCTGGTGACCGGCACCGACACCGAGGTCGGCAAGACCGTGGTGACCGCGGCCGTCGCCGCCGCCGCGCAGGCGGCCGGCCTGCGGGTCGCGGTGGTCAAGCCGGGCCAGAGCGGCACGGCCACCGGCGAGCCCGGCGACGTCGACTCGGTGACCCGGCTGGCCGCCCCGCTCACCGGCCGGACGCTGGCCAGCTATCCGGACCCGCTCGCCCCGCTGGCCGCGGCCCGGGTGGCCGAGCTGCCGCCGCTGCAGCTCTACAGCGCCGTCGACGCGATCCGCGAGGAGGCCGACAAGCACGACCTGGTGCTGGTCGAGGGCGCCGGCGGGCTGCTCGTGCCGATGGGGCTGCGCCCGTCCGGCGAGCCGTGGACGGTGGCCGACCTGGCGGTGTCGTTGGGCGCGCCGGCAGTGGTGGTGGCGCGGGCCGGGCTGGGCACGTTGAACCACACCGCGCTGACGCTGGAGGCGCTGGACCGGCGGGCCGTCCCGGCCGGCGTGGTGATCGGCGCCTGGCCGGCCGAGGCGGAGCTGGTGCACTGGCTCAACCTGTCCGAGCTGCTGCCGAACCTGCTCGGCGCGGTGCCGGCCGGCGCCGGCGGGATGGACCCGGGGGTCTTCCGCCGCTCCGCGCCGGGCTGGCTCACGCCCGCCCTGTACGGCGTGCTCGACGACTGGCGGGCCTGGGCCGAGGAGAGCGGCTGAGCTGGTAAGGAGGGGCCCCTTCTTAACGCATCCGTTAGAGGAACGGACCCCTACTGTCCGCGCCGGGCGCCGGGCGGGTTCGGGTCCAGCTCCCACACGGTGGTGTGCTTGACCCGGACGCTCTCCAGCGCCTCGGACACCGGCACGTCGTACGCGGCCAGCGTGTGGAAACGCTCGCGGGGCAGGAACGCCCGGTCCGGGTCGCCCACCAGCACCCGTGCGCCGGAGCGGGCGGCCCGGAGCAGGAAGCGCAGCATCCGCCGGGCCATCGCCTCGCTGTAGAACACGTCGCCGGCCAGCACCACCTCGGCGTCCCCGGCGTCGGAGTCGAGGAGGTCGCCGAGTTCGGCGTCGACGCGTACCCCGTTGGCGTCGGCATTCAGCGCGACCGCCGCCACGGCCCGCTCGTCCACCTCGACGGCCCGGACGGCGGCGGCGCCGGCCCGGGCGGCGGCGATGGCGACCAGGCCGGAGCCGGAGGCCAGGTCGAGCACCCGGCGGCCGGCGACCACCTGCGGGTGGTCGGTCACGTAACGGGCGAGGGCCTGGCCGCCCGCCCAGGCGAAGGCCCAGAACGGCGGCGGCTGGGAGCTGCGGAACTCGCCCTCGGTCAGCTCCCAGAGGCCGATCGGCTCGTCGGCCTGGTGCAGTAGCACCTCGGGGACGAACGCGACCGGGGCGAGGCGGGCGTGCAGCCGGACGAACGCGGCGGACAGCTCGGACACCGGGTGATTGTGTCCCACGGCCGGGTCCGGGCGTGTCGGCGGGCGGCCGTGACCGGTTCACCACGGTCGGTGAAACCACCTGCCGATGTTGACGTTGGGTGCGAACACGCCCGTCTACCGGCGGGGGTGGCGCGCTCCTAGCGTTGCCCGTGGACCCGACCGAGCTGAGGAGGAGCGCTGGTGAGCGGCTGGCGGCACGCACTGCGGATCGGGCTGGTGCTGACCTGTCTGGCGGGAGTCGGCTACGGCGGGGCCGCGCCGGCCCGGGCGGCGGCGGCGTTCTCCACCGAGTTGAGCGGCCTGCCGGAGGAGTTCACCGCCGGCAACCGGGTCGAGACGCTCTCCGCGGTGGTGTCCCGGTCCGACCGCGGCGCCGGCGACGACTGCGTCAAGGTGCGTTGGTCGATGCTGCTGCGGGTGCAGGGACTGCGGCTGGACCAGGTGAAGGTGGACCGGGTGGAGGAGGCCGGCTCGTTCCCGCTGGAGATCCGCACCGAGGGGGACACCGCGCGGCTGACCGACCGGGAGCTGGATCCGGGCCTGCTCTGTCCCGGTCGGACGGTGACCGCGCGCTACCGGGTGGCGTTCGCCGGGGACGTGGGGCGCGGGCGGGTGAGCATCGCCGCGGAGGCGTACGACCCGCAGTTGCGGTTGCTGGCCCGGCGGACCGCGTCGCGTCAGGTGGTGGGTGAGGCGGCCGAGCCGACGGCGGAGCCGGAGCCGACCAGCGCCGAGCCGACCGGCGTGCCCAGCGAGGAGCCGACCGTCGAGGAGTCGGCGTCGGACGAGTCGACGGAGGCGGCGGTGGTCGAGCCGCCGCCGGGCGCGGCCGGTCGGCCGGTCGCCGAGACCGGCGGCTTCGGCGTGGTGCAGGCCGCCTTCCTGCTCGGTGGGCTGCTGCTCTTCCTCGGCGCGGGCCTGCTGGTGCGGATGCGCCGCCTGCTGCGCGCCGACGGGCCGGCGGCGGACGCGGCCCCGGCGTTCGCGCGGCGGCGGACCGTGCGGCGCTGACTTTACAAAAACTCCGGTCTTGTAAAAACGCTGCCTGGCTGGGACAGTCGGTCCAGGAGCAACCGATCGGAGTCCGACGATGCCCACCGAGACCGTTCCCTGGCGGGACACCCGCAAGCCGCTCTGGCCCCTCGCCCTGCTCGTGCCGGCGCTGCCGTTCGTGGCCTGGTCGCTCTGGCACGCCACCGGCTCCGGGGCGGCCTGGTGGCTCACCCCGGCGGTGGTCTTCGGCCTCATCCCGCTCGTCGACCTGTGCATCGGCGACGACCGGGAGAACCCGCCCGAGGAGGTGGTGCCGGCGTTGCAGGCCGACGGCTACTACCGCTGGCTCACCTACCTCTACCTGCCCGCCCAGTACGCGGCGCTGGTGCTGTGCTGCGCGGTCTGGGCCGGCGGCCGGCTCTCCTGGGTGACCGCCGCCGGTCTGGTCGCCACCGTCGGGGTGGTGGACGGCATCGCCATCAACACCGCGCACGAGTTGGGGCACAAGCGGGAGCGCGCGGAGCGCTGGCTGTCCAAGATCGCCTTGGCGCCGACCGGCTACGGGCACTTCTTCGTCGAGCACAACCGGGGCCACCACACCCGCGTCGCCACCCCGGAGGATCCGGCCAGCTCGCGGCTCGGCGAGACGTTCTGGGCGTTCTGGCCGCGTACGGTCGCCGGCAGCCTGCGCTCGGCGTGGCGGCTGGAGACCGCCCGGTTCCGGCTGCGCGGACGCAGCCCGTGGAGCTGGCGCAACGAGGTGCTCAACGCCTGGGCCATGACGGCCGTGCTCTACGCCGTGCTGGCGGTGGCGTTCGGACCCGGCGTGCTGATCTTCCTCGTGCTCCAGGCGGTGGTCGGCTTCTCCCTGTTGGAGGCGGTCAACTATCTGGAGCACTACGGTCTGGCGCGGCAGCGCACCGCGGCCGGCCGCTACGAGAAGGTCGACCCGCGGCACAGCTGGAACAGCGACCGGACCGTCACCAACGTCTTCCTCTTCCAGCTCCAGCGGCACAGCGACCACCACGCCAACCCGCTGCGCCGCTATCAGGCGCTGCGCAGCTTCGACGCCTCGCCGCAGCTCCCCGCCGGTTACGCGACGATGGTGGTCGCCGCCCTGGTGCCGCCGCTCTGGCGCCGGCTGATGGACCACCGGGTGCTGGCCCACTACCGGGGGGACCTGTCCGCGGCGAACGTCCACCCGCCGGCCCGGGCCCGCGTCGCCCGCCGGCTCAGTCGAGCTGGCTCGGCTCCAGGCTCAGTTCCCGGGTCGCGACCAGGCGGACCCACTCGGCGATCTGCCGGCGGGTGAGCACCCGTTCGTGCACCGCGAGCTGCACCGCCAGGCCGTCCATCACGGCACTGATCCGCCAGGCGGCGCCGGCCGGGTCGGGGCAGTCGAACGTGCCGTCGGCGACGCCGTCGGCGATCACCGCCGCCAGGTCCTGCCGCCAGCGCAGGTCCAGGCGGCGGGAGAGCTTCTCCAACTCCGGGGTACGCAGCGACTCGGCCCAGCCGTCGATCCACATCGACCAGGAGGTGGACCGGCCGGTCGGGGCGTAGAGGCGAAGCATCCGGCGCAGCTTGGCCAGCGGCGGGGCGGAGGATCGCAGCACCGCGTCGAGCCGGGCCAGATCCTGCTCGACGGCGTACGCGAAGGCCTGCGCGAGCAGCCGGTCCTTGGTCGCGAAGTGGTAGAAGACGAGTGCCTGGCTGACTCCGGCGGCCTCCGCCACGTCGGCGGTCCGGGTGTTGGCGAGCCCTCGTTCCGCGATCACCTCGCAGGCGGTGCGCAGCAGCGCATCCAGACGGATCTCGGCGGCTCGTCTCGTCACGCCGTTACGGTAACCCATCCGAATGACCACGAGGAGTTACCGGACCGGCCGGTCGGTGGTAGGACAGTCGGATGCCGGACACTCGACTCGCCGGCCAGGATCCGCAGGTGAGCGCGCCTGCGCGGGCCCGCGTCGCAGCCCTTGCCCAGGCTCCTAGGAAGCCTGCGGGTGATGACCCAGTGCGCCGATCGGACTCGCCCGAAGGGGGATCCGATTTGGCAACCGTACGGGGCTCGGCTAAAGTTCTCATCCGTCACCGGGAAACACCGGGGGCGTGCGGACGTAGCGCAGCTGGTAGCGCATCACCTTGCCAAGGTGAGGGTCGCGGGTTCGAATCCCGTCGTCCGCTCGGAGCTGCCGCCACGCACGTTCGGGGGCAACCTCGGTGGAGTGGCCGAGAGGCGAGGCAACGGCCTGCAAAGCCGTGTACACGGGTTCAAATCCCGTCTCCACCTCGGCAGTTGACGAGGGCGATTGGCGCAGTGGGAGCGCGCTTCCTTGACACGGAAGAGGTCACTGGTTCAAACCCAGTATCGCCCACCACGAAAAGGCTGTGCCGATCACCGGCACAGCCTTTTCCCGTCGTCGGCGGGGACACCACGGCCGGCGCGAGTGGTCGAGACTGACCGGGTGAACGAACAGCAGACCCGAGCCCAGGATTTCCGTAGCCTGCACGTGCCCGGTGAACCGTTGGTCCTGGTCAACGCCTGGGACGCGGCGAGCGCCCGGATCGTGGCCGCCGCCGGCGCCCGCGCGGTCGCCACCACCAGCGCCGGCGTCGCCTGGAGCCGCGGCGCGCCCGACGGCGACGCGCTCGCCCGGGACCGGGCCGTCGACGTGATCCGGCTGCTCGCCGCCGCGGTGCGGCTTCCGGTCACCGCCGACATCGAGTCCGGGTTCGGCGACACCCCCGAGGATGTGGCCGACACCGTGACGGCGGTGCTCGGCGCGGGTGCGGTCGGGGTGAACGTCGAGGACGCGCGGCACGACGGGACCGGGCCGCTGCGTGCGGTGGACGACCAGTGCGCCCGGCTGGGCGCGGTCCGCGCCGCCGCCGACCGCGCCGGTATCCCGCTGTACGTCAACGCGCGGGTGGACACGTTCCTGCGGGGCGTCGGCGGGGTGCCGGAGACCGCGGCGCGCGCCGAGGCGTACCTGGCGGCCGGCGCGGACGGGATCTTCGTGCCGGGAACCGTCGACCCGGCGACCGTGGCGGCGCTGGTGGCGGCCGTGCCCGCGCCGCTGAACGTGCTGGCCGGGCCGGGCGCGCCGCCGATCGCCGAGCTGGCCCGGCTCGGGGTGGCCCGGGTCAGCCTCGGGTCGGCGGTCGCCGAGGCGGCGTACGCGGTGGCCCACCGGGCGGCGGCGGAGGCGTTCGGGGCCGGCACCTACGGCGCGCTTGCCGACGCGCTCGACTACGGCACGATCAACGCCCTGATGCGGGACTGACCCGGGTACGCGGACGGGGACGCGCGGTGGCGTCCCCGTCCAGGTCGGTTCCCGGGGACCGATCAGCTCCGTCGGCCCCCGGGCGGATCACATCGGCGGGGCGTCCCGGCGCTCCTCGACGCGGCGGTACTCCACCGGCTGCTCCGTGGTGGTGACCACCTCGCGACGCCGGCTCCGGGCCAGCGTCGTCAAGATCAGGCCGAGCACGCCGGCCGCCATCAGGATCCAGCCGACGATGTCGAGGTCCACACCGCCGACGCTGGCGTTGATCGCGAACGCGAGGATCGCGCCGACCGCGATCAGGAAGATGCTCGTTCCGATACCCACGACAGCCTCCTTCAGGGGGTGGTTGTGCTGTCGCGTCGATCAGTACCCCGGGGGCGAGCAGCGCAACCACGGCCGCCGGGGGGCTGTCGCGGGGCGATCTTGGCATCGGGTAGAGTTTCCCCCGTCGCCGACGCGAGCCGGCGACGACGCGGACGTAGCGCAGCTGGTAGCGCATCACCTTGCCAAGGTGAGGGTCGCGGGTTCGAATCCCGTCGTCCGCTCGCGAACTGCCCGGGCGATTGGCGCAGTGGGAGCGCGCTTCCTTGACACGGAAGAGGTCACTGGTTCAAACCCAGTATCGCCCACCGAAGATCACTCTCCGGCCGCCGGTCGATCGGCGTGCCTCTCCCACCGGCCGGTCGGCACCGGCCACATCGGTCACCGCAGGGCACCGAGAGCCTGCCACCCATCCACCGTGCGGATTATGGAGCCGCGCCCCGGCGCATGTCAGGGTGAGGCCCGATGCGCAGGGAGGCGGTCACATGGGGACGATCGGGCAGGGACGATGGCGGCGGACGGCCGCCCGGCTGGGCGTGGCGGCGGTCGTCGCGGCAGCCGGGTTGGCGGTGGCAACCGCGCCCGCGCACGCCACCGCTACCCGCACCGTGGCGTTCTGGAGCATGGACGAGCCGGTGTCGTCGACGGTGCTGAAGGACAGCAGCGGCCGGGGCCGTCACGGCACGGTCGGCGGTGAGGTGGTCACCGGCGCGCTCTACGCCGGGGCGACCGGCCACCGCTTCGCCACCCACCTGCCCACCGACCAGGAGTACGTGCCGGGCCACGTGGACCTGGTGCCGCACAGCACCGACCTCAACCCGGACGCCGGGGACTTCTCGGTGACCATCCGCTACCGGACCACGTACTCGTTCGGCAACATCCTCCAGAAGGGACAGGGCAACACCGCCGGCGGCTACTGGAAGTTCGAGGCGCCGGGCGGCCGGCCCAAGTGCCTGTTCCGGGGCGGCGACGGCGCCTCCCGGACCGGCTACACCGACGTGCCGATCGCGGACGGCCAGTGGCACACCGTGACCTGCAACCGCACCCCGACCTACGTGGAGATGTACGTCGACGGGGTGCGGACCAGCCGGCTGAACGGGCCGACCGGCACCATCGCCAACTCCTGGCAGCTCTCCGCCGGCGGCAAGAGCCAATGCGACGGCAGCAAGGTGACCTGCGACTACTTCGCCGGTGACATCGACTACGTGAAGATCCTGAAAGGGACGGGCGGCCCGGCCAACCAGGCGCCGGTAGCCGATCTGACGCCGACCTGCTCCGGGCTGGTGTGCACGTTCTCCGCAGCGGGTTCCACCGACGCCGACGGCGCGATCCAGGACCACCGCTGGGACTTCGGCGACGGGTCCACCGCCGGCACCGTCTCGGTGCCGACCACCTCCCACACGTACGCGGCGGCCGGCACCTACCCGGTCACGCTCACCGTCACCGACGACCGGGGCGCCACCGGCACCGCGACCGTGGACGTCACCGTCGCGCCGGTGCCGGAGCGGATCTCCTTCGTCGGGCAGGCCACCGCGAACGCCAACTGGACCAACCACGCGGTGACCGTCCCGGCCGCCGTGCAGCCCGGCGACACGCTGCTGCTCCTGCTCAGCCAGAACACCCACACCGGCACCGGCGAGCCGACCGGGGTGACCGGCTGGCACCGTCTCGACCGGCTCGACGGCGGCTACGCCACCACCACCGCCTGGTGGAAGACCGCGACCGACGGTGACGCGGGCACGGCGGTGCGGGTGACACTGGACAGCCAGGCGAAGGGCAACCTGACGGTGGCCGCGTACCGGGGGGCCGCCCCGGTCGCGCCGGCGTTCGAGCGGGCCACCGACCCGGCCAGCACCGCCACCCGGACCACGCCGTACGCGCCGGTGACCGCGCCGCAGAGCTGGGCGGTGTCGTACTGGCTGCACGGTGACGCGGCGTCCACCGCGCTCACCCCGCCGGCCGGGGTGGCGGTCCGCAGCAACAGCTCGCAGACCGGCGGCGGTCGGGTGACCGCGCTACTGGCCGACTCGGCGAGCAGCGTGCCGGCGGGCAGCTACGGCGGGCTCGCCGCGGTCGGCGCGGCGGCCAGCACGACCACCACCACGTGGACGTTCGTCCTGGCCCCGTGATCGGGTACGCGTCGAAGGCCGGCACCCCTTTGCTGGGGTGCCGGCCTTCGGTGTGTCTGCTTACTTGTTCCAGTGCTGGTGGACGAGGTCGGTGGCCTGCTGCT
>NZ_JBFAGS010000023.1:0-77379 GCF_040653835.1 Micromonospora sp. NPDC050980
GAACACGAGGCCCTACACGCGATGACCCACCCGGTCACCGCACCCCTGAAAACCAGCTAACCAACTCTCCACCAAACCCGGGGCTTGACAGCCGGTCAAAGATTCCGTCCGGCAGGGTCATCATGTTGGAGTGGTAGGCGAGGTGGATACCCGGAGCCGCGCCTGTTTCAACGAGGAGATCGAGGAGACGGGCGTGTCCCCGCTGGAGGAACGGCTCGCCACCCGCGAAGTACACCCGGCGCAGCTCTCCGGCATTGGCTCGAAGGACTTCCCAGAGCTGCTGGTCATCGCGGTACGGGTCGATGTGGGCGGGTGCCCAGGACGGGTGCTGATCAAGTCCCCAGCGTGAGCTGACGGGGTAGCCGCACATGATGCATTTGAGGTTGCAGGCGTTGCCGAAGCGAAGGTCAAGGTACGTGGGGAAGTTCGGAACCGTTCCGCTGGCATCGGTTGCGGCCACCAGGCCGAGGATGTCGACGTCGTCGCCGATGATCTGGAGCGCTTTCTGACGGTACGATTCGCCGCCTGCGGCCTCTCGTTCATAGCAATAGGAGCAGGCATTGACCTGTTCTCCAGCGAGCATCGACAGGCGCGTCTGGCGCATCTTGGGGCTGTTGAACGCCTCCATGAGGCCGTAGACCCGTTCAGGGTTTTCCGTGGCGAAGCGCGACTTGGGCAGGCACCCCAGCGCGTCCGCATTGAGCGTGAAGTTTGGTTCGAGGTCGTTGTTGTAGAAGTCGAGGTGGTTCATGGATCGGTCGACGCAGCACCGTCCCCAGACTCCGTCGACCGAGCCGCACAGATGCACCCATGGGAAGATGCAGAACACATCGTTGTCAGGCAGGTCCACAGTTCCGCTCCTATCTCGACCTGGATTCGGACTTCCTTAGCGGCAGTGCGCAGTCCGCGCGGCGGCAAAGAGCGGCCCCTTTCGACCTGGGCTGGCTGGTGGATCACAACCAGACGTCTCCCCTGAGCAGGCGCTCGTAGACGGCAAGATATTCACGGGTGACTCGGTGGTGGCCCCACCGTTGCAGAGCGGCGGCCCTCACCTCGTCGGGCTGCGGCAGTGCTGCCAGCGCCTTCTCGGCGGCTTCCGCGGTGATGCCGTCCGCGCTGTCAGGCAGGACCAGGCCTACGTCAGGAACGATCTCGGGCAGGCAGCCATTGGCGGTGGATATGACCGGAGTGCCGCTGACAGCCGCCTCTGAGACGACGGTGGCGCCTGGCTCACTCCACACGTCCCCGAACGACCCACGTACCGGTTGCGACATGACGAGTATCGCGCGAGCACCGCTGATCAGTTCCAACCTGGTGCGGCCTCCGACGTCTCCGAGGTACTCCACCGTCCCCGGGTATTGCGTGGTGATTTCAGTTAGATACTCCGGTTCCCAGCTCGGACCTGCGACCCGTAGCGGTAAGCCTGCGGCTGCGGCGAATGCCGCAGCCTCCTTTGCCCCCTTGTGGCGTGAGACCCGTCCGAGAAACAGCAGGAAGTCCTGCTTCTGATCGGTGTAGAGGTGTCGCTCGGGGTTCACCGGCAGTCGGATCACGGGCGCTGTTGCTGATCCGGCACCCGTCCTCTGGGCCTCGGAGACGTACACGCAGTTGGTCCTGTACTGCGGGGTCCCGGTGAGGTGGAACGTGCTGATGGTTGGCGGGGTGGTCCTGGCGGGGCGCAGGTCGCCGTTGGTGTGGTCATGCACCACGTCGACGCGGTTGTTCGCCAACCACAGTTCGGTATCCGTGGCGTCGACGACATCGGGGACGGTCAGTCCCGACCTGGCTGGGCTGCCGGGTGCGCCCAGGAGCGCGAGTTCGCAGCCAGCGGCGAGTAGTCCGTCGATCAGGGTGGCGACGACCCATTGGATGCCGCCGTAGCGCTGTGGTGGAACTGTGATCCAGCGGGAGGAGTCGCCTGGTAGGCGGAACGGCGGGTTGAGTAACGCGATCTTCATTGCGATCTCAGGTCCTTCGGTCAAGAACTTGGCTGAGCGTCGTGGCCACCTCGCCGAGGCCCGCCGCCACGGGGGCTGCGTTGCCGTTGACGTTCCTGCTGATGACCTGGCTTCGTAGCTCTCGGTACGCCTCCACAATCTTCTGGTCGCAGCCCGACGGTGCGTCCCAGCCGTGGCTTGGCCGGATCAGCGTGGTGAGGCAGCCGAGGGCCCCTGCTGGTTCGATGTCGTGGTCCCATCGGTTTCCGACGACGAGCGTCTGCGCGGGCGAGGCCCGCAGCTTGTCCAGCGCCCAGCCGAGCAGGCGCGGATCCGGCTTGGCGTAACCGACGGTCGAATCGAGAGCAACCAGTTTGAAGGCGTCGCCGAGGTGAATTTGTCCCAGGGCCGCAGCGCACTCAGGTGGCTGATTGGCCACGACACAGAGGTCGTACCGGCCCGCGAGTTGGCGGACGGCATCGACGGCACCGGGTATTGGCTGCACCAGCTCACTCCACAACGCTCTTGTCTCCAGCCAACTCTGGCGGGCTAGTGGCCGCGAGAAGACTGTTCCGGCGCGATGGTGCGATGCCGGCGCTGCGTAGAAGACCTTCATATCGCGGATGAGGCTCGACGCTGTGAAAGACGGATCAGCCGTCCGCGCTCGGGCGAAGACCTGATGGATCCAGGCCAGTTCGAAGGGTTCGTCGAAGTAGATGACGCCCCCCACATCGAGGGCGATGAGCTGGACCGACTTCACGCTGCACCCTCGGTCAAAGGCCGGTGGCCATCGCTGCCGCCGCTTAGCCGGCCGGTGATCCAGCCGACCCAATCGCCTTCGACGCCGCAGGGAACCTCGATCCGTACTGCGGAGGCCAGCTCAACCGGCCCGTGCTCGCGCGCCCATGCCGCCGTCCGCGCGATCCCGTCCCCGAGGTTCGTCTCGGGCCAGGGGCCGAGCACCTTACGGGCGTGTGCGCACTCGGTATAGGCGGTGCGAACCTCCTCACGCGCCGGGAGGTGGACGATTGGATGAGCGGGCACCCCCATGGCGCAGCGGACTGCGTCCGCCAATTGCAGGACGGTCGCGGTCGTTGATGAGCCGACGTTGTAGACCTGTCCCCAGGCGTGCGGCTGGTCGGCGGCCACGAGGAACGTGCCGACGATGTCCCCGACGTACGTGAAGGCTCGGATCTGACCGCCGTCACCGTAGACGGTGATGGGCTCGCCTCTCATGATCTGATTCAGGAAGATCGCCACGGCATTTCGGTACGGATCGCACATGTTCTGCCACTCCCCGTACACGTTGTGCATTCGGAAGGCGAAGTAGGGCAACCCCTGCAGTCGCATGGTGATGTCCAGCTCACGCTCGACGGCGAGCTTCGCGTTTCCGTAGCTGTCCGCCGGATGGGCCACATCAGTCTCGCGCATCGGGAGCTGACCGTGGCCGTAGACGGCTACCGATGAGGCGAAGCCCAGGAAGCCGACCTCGGCGCGAAGCGCCGCGTTGATGATGTTGACGCTGCCCAGCACGTTGGCGGTGTAGTTGAGGCTCTTGACGGCATGGCTGATGCCCTCGGCGGCGAATGCCGCGAGGTGGAACACACCATCGAAGTGGTGAGTGCGAAACAGCCGGGACACGGCGATCTCGTCGGCGATGGAGGCCGTCACGAGTTCAGCCGCGACGGGAACCCTCATGCGGCTGCCTCCGCTGAGGTCATCGAGGACGACGACGTCGTCCCCCCGCGCTACCAGAGCCGCGGTGAGGTGCGAGCCTATGAAGCCGGCACCGCCGGTCACCAGAAACTGCGGCATGGTCTTCCTCCTTCCGGGTGGTCGCTAGCGCCTCAACGGGTGGCTCCACCCGCTCGGGCTTGCGTGGTGTCGGCCCAGAGGTGGCCGGGCTTCACGAGTTCGGCGGACGGGCGACGTAGGGAGCGCGCCACCGGCAGGGTCTCGGGTAGACGCCCGACGGCGAGCATCATGATCACGCTCTCGTGATCCGGGATCGCCGCGATCGATCTAAGCTGTTGATCGGTTTGGCGGTCGACGGACCAGTTCAGGCAGCACGTGCCGATGCCGAGAGCGTGGAAGGCGTAGACGAGTGACATGGCGAACATGCCGCCGTCGATCCACCCTTGGTTGCGCTCGCCGACGTAGACGAAAGTGCGCAGGTCGACAGTGATCACCAGGATTTGGCTCGCGGTGTGGCCGAACCCGGCGTTGCCGTTCTGGGTGGCGAGTACCGCGTCGGCGGCGTCACCTCGGGGGTAGACGTGGACCGACCAGCTCTGGCGGTTGCAAACCGACGGGGTCGACTGTGCGGCCTCGACCGCTGACTCGATCTCCTCCCATGTGACCGGGTCGTCGTCGAAGTGCCGGATGCTGTGGCGGGTGAAGAAGAAGTCGAGGCTGTCGAGCTTCGCGGCTTTGAGCACGGACTCCCGCGAGATGATCCTGGTGCCGCCCAGCGAGTCGCACGATCCCAGGCCGCCCGCGACCGTCGCGAGGTCGACGCGCATGCGTTGCACCCACAGCGGAGCCGCATCTGGACCGCTCGTGTGCCGTTCGATGTACTCGGTGATCGCGGCGGTCGCGGACCGACAAACGTTTAGGTCACCGCCGAGGGTGAGATAGGTGGTGGTGTTGGCCAGCAGTCGATTCACGATCGAGCGCCCGAACCATGGGCGCGGCTTCGGGACTGCCAGACCCTTCTCGATGCGGTGGGTGTCCACGGTGACCAGGGCACGGAGCGATGCCATGCTGCGCGGTGACATGGCAGCCGAGTGAGAGGCAAATCGGGCCGTGTCGTGGGCGAGTTGCCGGAGGATGTGAAGCGCGCTGCGCCACCGACTTCGATGCGGGCCGTCCGTCGTCGGTGGCCCTGGAAGGCGCGTGTCGTGCCGGTCGATGGCTGTCACGCGTGCGCTCCGAGGGTGTCCGCGACCCGGGCGAAGTTGGATCGCGCGCGGGTTCGGATCAGCGCACCGCGGTTGGCCAGCGCTGATCGCAGGGGTTCCAGGTCGATGCCGTCGCCAATGCGGGCGGCGGTCTTGTCGTCGGTGATGAAGGACTCCACGCCGAGGTGGACCTGATCGAGCGGGATCGTGTCTCCGTATGCGTCCGACAAGATCCCGAGGAACTTCTGCGAATAGCCGATGGTGACTGTCGGCACGCCGCTGGACAGGGCGGCGATGGCGGCGTGCATCCGCTCGGCGACTGTGAGAACGGACCGGGCAGTAATAGCCTTGTACTGCGCCGCGTTCAGCGCTCCCGGTACGGCCCGCACAAGCGGATGTGCGACGTTCTGTGCCAGGTCGGCGACCAGGCGGCGGTCGTCGTTGTGGGGCCGGGTGTCGTGGACATGAGGGAGCAGCAGGATCGGCAGCCGCCACCGTGAGACGAGACAGCTGATCAGACTCATGAGCGCCGACATGTGCTGTCGCTCGGACAGGCCACGCAACGCGGCGATGCCCTTGCTTGGAGCGAGGCACACGTATGGACATCCGGGCGGAACGCCTATTTCGGTGAGAAGTCCGTCGGCGTGTTCGGGCGGGGCGGCAGCCAGCAGAAACGCCGGATCCGCCGCCAGCGTCACGAGCTTGTCGGACAGCGCGAGGTCGTTGACCACATACCGCCGAGAGATCGTCTCTCTGATGGTCAGCACGGCGCAGTGCTGAGCCGTGGCGCACCATGCTTCCGCCTCAGCGGGATCGCTGAATGGTCCGATCGAGTGAGCCAGCATCGCGACCGGTACGTTGTGATTGTGCGCGGCGACCGGGGCCGCGAGGTACTTGGTGGAGACGCCGTAGTCGGCCGTGTGGAGGTCGCCCCCGGTAGTGACCACCAGGTCGGCGGAGGCGATGAGGCGCTCACGCCTGGCGGCGAGGCGGTGTTCTGGCTCGGGCGGGGCGGTGCGCAGGGATCGGGAGACGACGAATGGGTCGGCCACGCACTCGGCTTCGGGGAGGGCCAGCAGCGCGGCGTCCTGCTCAGGGGTTTGGGTCAGGACGGTGGCACGCCACGATCCGAACGTGCCGAGTCCTTCGATGATGCAGCGGACTAACGCTTCGACGCCGCGGTTCTGGCAGCTCGTTACGCCGCTGATGATGACGTGTGGTGGCACGCGACCCTCCGGCCCGTTGGCTACTGAAGAAACTTGAGGAGTTGCGTCAATACCTGCTCGTAGTTGAAGGCCGCGAACGCCCGGCGTTGGATCGTGGTGACGAGCCGGCGGTAGCGGAGCGGTTCACGTCGGATCCGTTCGAGCAGGTCAGTGGGCCGTGGGCCGAACAGCAGTTCCAACGCCTCGTCCCCGTACACCTTCGTGAGGTACGCGAGGTTGCTCGCGAGGACCGGCACGCTGCCGGAGGCGAGTGTCTCGAACATCCTGGGCGTCAGTAGCCCGAGGTGGGTCAGCAGCGGCCGGGTGAGCAGTGGGGTGATCGCCGAGCGGGACATCTCGGTGACCACCTGCCCGAAGGGCAGAGAAGGGGCCACCAGCACGCCGTGCCGCGCAAGCCAGCCGCGCTCAGAGCGCGACGCGGCTTCGTGGCCAGTGCACGCTTCACCGTCCCACCACCGGCCGCAGACGCGCATGCGGGACAGCGGCGGCCGTGACACGAGCGCAGCCTTGACGACGTCGGTCAGGCTGGTCCACCGCCACCAGTTGTTGCCGACGTACTGAAGCTCGTAGGCCAGCTGATCGGCAGGAGGGGCATCGGTGGCCAGGCGGACGATGGCGGGCATGCCGAAGTAGGGGAAGTACTCGGCACCGGCGGGTAGTGATCCGTCGACCCGGGGTTGGAGTACGACATCAGCCAACTGGGTGTAGAGCCGGGACCAGCTCGCATGGCTGTATCCGCTCGCGTTGTCGTCGGGGCCGAGGCTGACGAACGGCCCCCAGTGCCCGTCCGGGTCCACGACGAGGCGCCGGTGCCGCGGAATTCGCTCGCATAGCTCGAGTTGCTGGTCGGTGAGGAACTGGCGGCCCTCGAAGACAACCACGAGATGGGTCGCCCACCCGACGTCGTCAACTAGGGGAAGATGCGTCGGGACCTGAGGGTCCATCCGCGCGAGCTGGGTCGAGACGCCGATCTCGCACCCCACCGTGTCGGCGACTCGGGCGTACTCGGCGATCATGTGGCTTGATCCGGCGTTCCAATGGAAGTTGCCGGCGACGAGGATCCTTGGCGACGTCATCGTCCGGTCTCCTCCCAGCCAGCGGCGTCCGGGGGCGCGGCCGTGACCGTTCCCTCGCGCCTCGCGGTCGCCAATCGCAGTTGGCGATACTGGCGACGACGGGCGAGAACCTGCGGAGCTCGCACGGCGAGCCATCCCGCGGCCCCCACGGTCTCCACCGCTCCGATCAGCGGAGTCGTGCGACCTCCTACGCTGTTCCCCAGCAGGTCTCGGCGAAGCCACCGGGCGGCGAGCCGTGCAGCATCGGCAGGTGCCCACTCCACATCAGTGAGCAGGTAGTAGTAGCGGTTGCGGCGCATGTTGACCCGGCGGTACCGGCCGCGGCCGGCGCCTCCGCCGCCCTTGTGTTGAATGCCGAGATCCAGCGTGAGTGCGACCCGCCAGCCCGCCCACCGTGCGCGCCGGCACAGGTCGACCTCCTCGTAGTAGGTGTGGAATACCTCGTCGAAGATGCCCACGGTGCGCAGGGCCTCGGCGCGTGCGAACAGTGCGGAGCCTTGGACGTAGGGGTGTTCCAGCGTGTTCGGGGCCCGTCCTTCCATCGGGCTGGCCGGAGATGGATGGTCGGGCCAGTCGGCAGCGAAGGCGTGCCGCTCACCGGTCTGCAACGCAAGCGTCGACCAGTCGTTGTACTCGTTGAGGTCGGCCGAGGACTCATGGAACCGGTACTGCATCGGGCCGACGATCCCGTAGTCAGGCCAGCGCTGCATGAACTGGACCAGCCCGCGTACCAGCCCTGATGGCGAGCGGGTGTCGGGGTTCACGAGGAACACGTAGTCGGCCCCGGCGGCGAGGGCGTGCCGCATGCCGATGTTGTTGGCCCGCGCGAATCCGTAGTTGTGGCGGTTGGGAATGACCGTGATCTCGGGGAACTCGGAGCGGACGTGGTCGGCGCTGCCGTCGTGCGAGGCGTTGTCTACGTACATGACACTCAGGTCGATGCCGTCGGTGTCGCTGCCCAGGAGCGACGCGAAGCAGGTGTCCAACCATGGGCGTTCGTTGGTGCCGACCGTGATTGTCGTGACCCGGGGTGGCCGCGTGGGTGTCATGTCAGCCGTCCCTACCGGTCAGGACGAGCCCGACCGGGGCGAACTCGATGACAATGCTGCGCCGATACGCGGTGCTGGTGTTGGTTCGTGAGCCGTGCACGACCCGAACGTCGTGGGCGAGAACATCTCCGGCGGCGGCGGGTACCGGCTGGACCGGGCCACGCTCGCATGTCTGGGCGACATCGGCGTCGTCGGGAAGCAGGTGCGATCCGGGAACGAACTCGAGGCATCCGTTCTCCAGAACCGAGTCGTCGAGGAACAGACTGAGGTTGAACATCGTGTGCGCCGTTACAGAGGTGCGGTCGCGGTGCCAGGGAACACGCGCGGCGAGGCCAGGCATCTTGACGATCATGGCGCAGGCTGTGGCGTGGCCCCGGGTGCCGAGGATCTCCTTGGCCAGGGTGTGTAGCGGTCCCTCGGCGTAGAGCCGTGTGATTGGCGTGGAGCCCTGATTCTCCAGGTTGTGAACGCGGTACAGCACCGGCTCACCGGCGCCCGCTGCGTTGAAGAACCAGTAGTCGTCGGACCTGTATCCCTCATCGGCGAACCGACGCACTAGCCAGTCCGCCTCCGAGCGCAGCTCGGACAACAACGATTCGTCGACAGCGGCGACAGCGGCGAAGCCATCGGTCCGGAGCTGGTCGAGCATGGCACTCATCGATTCCTCCCCGAATCACAGGAGCCAGTCAGGCTGGACCAGCGGACGTTCCCTGCTCACCCGCTACCGTTTGGTGCGCGCGCCGCGCGGCCAGGACGATGTCGCACACCGACGGTGCGACGCGCTCGTTGATGACCTGTGGTGTCCCGAAGCCGGCGTCCGTGAGCGCCTTCAACAGAGAGGGACGGTCAAACCACAGCGTTGTCTCGGTCAAAGCGCGGGTCCGCGGCTCGGGGTGGTCTTCGTGGACGAGCTTCACCACGTAACCCTCCGTGTCGAACGTCGTGTCCGCGTCGCCCCAGTAGTGAGTAGACAGGAACAGGCCATCCGAGACGTCGGCGATGGACCGGAGCAGATCCCAAGGCCGCTGGAGGTGGTACAGCAGCCCTGTGCACAGCACCACGTCGAAGCGTCCCAGCGAGCGCAGGTCGAACTGCTCGACGTCGGCGTGAACCAGTCGTACGTTGGTAAGTCCGTGCAGCCCAAGGACGAAGCTCGCCCGAGACAGGTTGTCAGCGCGGCCCTCGACGGCAACTACGGTGACGCCAGGGCGAGATGCCAGCCGGATCGTGTCGGCACCCTCAAGGGCGCCAAGCTCCAGGATTCGCGTCGCGTCGGGAAAGACGTCGAAGAACGGGAGTGCCCGCCCGACTCTAGGTGGCGCCACCTGTGTATCGCGCGGATACGTGACGCTGTCGTACTCGAACCCGTTGACCCACGGCCCGAGTTCCGTCGCACGGCGTTGAATCTCGTCGGGTCTCACTCTCCGCTCCCTCACAGTTGACGATGAACGGGGGATTTTTCGATCTGGCCGGCCTTCAGCAGGGCAACCGCCCGTGTCCCGATCTTGAACTTGTGGATTGGTCGGACATCGTCGCCGAGCGGCACCCGCCTTCCCCGCGCGGCGATGACGATCACCGCATCGGCCGGTAGCACTGATGCGACGGCTCGCACCATCCCAGCCGTACCCGACTCGGCGTTCGTGCCATGCCATTCGGTCTGCTCGCCATACGGAACGTCGGTGATGACGATGCGAGGGGTACGTCCGTCGAGGACCGCACCGAGCTGAGTGGGGTCGAACGCGTCCGCCACCTGGGCGACGCTCGAGACGTCCCCGCCGTCGTCAGCGAGCCGCCGGCGGAGGCGATCGGCCGCCTCCGCCGCTTCCTCGTGTGAGGACTTGCCGTACCTCGCCGCCAGCTCGGCGAGGTCCGCTTCTCGGGCGCTTAGACCTGCCTGGGTGAGCAGCGTAAGGTTTCGCCGGGCCAGGGCTACCGCGCCATCATCGATGTCCGAGGCGATCACCTCGCTCACCTTTCGGCGGTGCAGGAACGCCAACACGGTGGACAGATAGCCGCTTCCGCAGCACGGATCCCAGATCGTCACTGGTTCGTGTGGGCCGAGGGCAGCTAGGCCCCGGAGAAACATCTCGGAGGCTAGCCGGACGGGGAAAGCCGGGTGTCCTGGAGCTGAGTGGAGAACGGAGCCGCTTGCAAGATCCGCGTAGTTGCGTCCAACCGTCTCGAACCGGTAGGCCATCCTGTACCTCTCATCGAGAACCGCTAGGCCGGCTCATATTTGGGTGCTGCCGGCGATAGCCATCGGCTAGAGCCTCGCAAACTACGCCGGCCACCACCACAGCCCCGAACAACGCGGTAAGGGTTGCCCGGCGCGGCGTGGAGCATCCTGCCTGCCAGTTGCGCGACCATTCCTTGCGAAGGCCTCCGCGGACAGCATGACGCCTGTGTTCGCTGCGGCCCTGCCAGAACGCACGGCGAAGTAGATACGCGAGCCGGAGCCGGCTCG
Organism: Micromonospora sp. NPDC050980; assembly: GCF_040653835.1. NCBI lineage: Bacteria > Bacillati > Actinomycetota > Actinomycetes > Micromonosporales > Micromonosporaceae > Micromonospora > Micromonospora sp. NPDC050980. The sequence goes on from NZ_JBFAGS010000023.1 coordinate 10,653, forward strand.
CTGGGATGAGATGGCGAACCTCGACACCTGGAAGAACCTCTTGCTGCCCACCTCGCGAAACGAGAGTCCGCACGAATGTGGTGTCCTCCGCCGACCCCAGCGTCCCAGCTGTTCTTCCGAGTCGCTCGTCGAAATCAACTCCCAGCAGGCGTATGCGTTCGATGTCCATGCCTAAGAAACCGCCCCAGATAGAAACAGGGGTAATCGGACTGTGGGAGCCCAGATAGTGCAGCTGGCCCGCGCTGAGGAACCAAGGAGGGCGGCAGCTTTGGAAATCCGCGGTGATGCGAGCGCCGATAACATCAGCCCCGCGCGACAGCGCTGCCCTTGCGCATTCCACGGCCTCGCGAGTGGCGACAATATCGTCGTCCAGGAAGATGACGAGCCTCGTGACGCACTCTTTCAAGACCCGATTCCGGCTGTGCGCGAGCCCGCGATTCGTGTTGTTGGCGATTACCGTCATTGCGGGAGGCAGGATGCCAAAGTCGGGTGCGACTGGTATGCCGTCCATGACGACGAGAATTCTATCGTCCGGACCGAGTAGGCCGATACTCGACTGAATGACATTTGGAAGGAGGGACGGCCTGTTGCTGCATATGGCGAGCGTGATTGGCACCAGTTCCACGGACACGTCAGGACTCCAGCCATTTTTTGGTTATGGGGCCGAGGTGTTCTCTATGCGCGCTCTTTGGTGGCTCTTTGGCGTGCCGATTCGTACAGGACAACCGACCCGGCTGTAGCGGCGTTCAGCGAGCTGGCCATCCCTGCCATGGGTATCCGGACAAGGTGGTCGCAGGCATCACGCCAAGCCGAGCTGAGCCCGGTCGTCTCGTTTCCGACCAGCATCAGAGTCGGCTGGGTGAAGTCGTACTCCGTTGCCTGAGCCTCACCGTGCTCGTCGGTTCCCACGATTCGTACATCGACGCCGTCTGCTCGAATCGTCTCGACCCAGTCGAGGACCGGCCGGTGTGACGGCACGCGGACCACGGGAACTGAGAACAGCGAGCCCGTGCTGGCCCGTACCGACTTGGGGTCATAGACGTCGGCGGCATGGCCGGTGACGATGACGCCACTCGCGCCGAAGGCGTCCGCCGACCGGATCAGCGTCCCGATGTTTCCGGGGCTGGTGGGCCGGTCGAACACGACCGCGAGCATGTCGGGGCTAGTCGGGATCCGAGATAGGTCGTCGTCGGGCATCGCCACGATGGCGAGCAGCTCCGGTGCGTCGTCCATCTTGCCGCCCAACTCGAACATCAACTCGCCGGCAACGGCAACCTTGGTCGCGCGGGTCGCATCGAGGGTTTCGTGCGCCCAGGTCGACAGGTGCGCATCCGCGTTGTACAGAACCTGGCGGACCTGCCACCCGAGTTGGATCGCCATCCTGATGGGTCGGACGCCCTGAACGAGGAACTCGCCGCCGCGCTGTCGCTTGGTGCGATTGCTCAACAGCGCCTCCCACTGTTGGAACCGCGCATTGCGAGTCGTCACCCGTAGGACTGCCACCAACCCCGCCTCCATCGCGTCCGGCCGTTCGTTGTTCGGCACGCCGTGAAGTGGCCGCACATCCGACCTGGGCGGGCGAGCGCGTCGGCCGTCCCGGACGGCCGAGGCGGGCCACCGGCTGTGAGAGCAGACGAATGGCGCACCGGAACGTACAGAGCGTACTTGGGTGGGCACCGCACCCCGAACGCGAGCTCCGCGAGGAGTCCGTCCGGTCGCGGTCGCCTTCAGCCCAGCCTTGCTGCCTGGCATCTCAACTCCCATGCCGTGAACTTGCTCTTGGCCGATCTCCCCCGCTTCAGGTGGGGTCTGCAAAGTCGGTGTAGTCATGGTGGTGGATGCCGTCGCAGCTCGCTACCTCGGTACCCCGGACTGATGCATACAACTTGCCTTGTCTGCATCAGCGCGATTGATGTTCAGCGTCCTTGGTCAGCCTCCGCGGCGACCAGCGAGTTGCTCAGCTCGGTGGGGTGCACGGTCCGCACCGGTGAGTGCCCGCACGCGCCTTCTGGTGGCAAGTCGCACCGCGTCAGCGCAGTCAGGCCGGGTGGTGACCGCAAGGCACTGCAGCGCTAATCCTGGTCCCGGTGGTGGCGCCGGTGGGCCGGTGCCGTCGACCTGCGGCAAGGCTCAGCCGGTACACAGCAGCAGCCGTTCGGGGCAGCGGCGCCGGGGGATCGGCGGCGCGAGGAGCGGGTTCCGGGGAGCGACGCGGGCCCGGAGGGTTAGCCATTCCTCACCGGTACGGCGTCCAAGCAGCGTCGAGGTCGCCGTTGCGGAAGGTCCTCATACGATGCCGCCACTGATCGCCAAGAGATGGATTCCCTCGTAGCACTGGGAGGACGCTGGTCACTAGCTGGAGTTCACGGAGTTGGCGGAAGATGGGAAAGCCCGACCAGCCGGTGATGTCGAAGCCGTATGTCATGGCTAGCTTCTTTTGCGGGTTGCCGGGGTAGCCGAAGCGCAGTTCTCCGACTGCTACAGGCGTTAGGTCCCATTCGCGGGGTCCGTAGGCCGCAGAGTCAAAGTCGCAGATCACTGCACCCTCGGGCCCCGGGATGAGGTTGCCAAGGAAGCTGTCGCCGTGGATTGGCCCTGCCGGGAGGGCATATTCGAGGCGAGCGACCGCCTCTTCGAGTTGCTCGCACTTCGTCTCGAGGAACGTCACGACTTCCTGGGGCAGGCCGTCGGTCTCGGCGATGCGCTGCCGGATCGGAACTAGGGGTCGCCAAGGCGGGAGCGGCGTCTCCGGCGGCGGAAGGCTGTGGTAGCGGCGCAAAATTCGACCAAGGTGTGCTCCGGTCGGTGCGCGTCCCGTCGAGGAAACGCGCCACCAGAGGGTTGCCAGATGCCCATACGCCTCGACAGGCTGGTTGATCCCCGGAAACAGTCGCACAGCGGGCATACGGTGTCTGGCCAGCCACTCAGCAACGGTGATGACCTTCGACACCCGATCGCGAACCGTTTGCGAACCAGCTATCCGGACGACAATCGGTTCGTGGGGCAGGTCCAGGACGGCGTTGTTGGTGAACTTGATGAGTCTCGCCCCGGCGGACTCAAGGCCAACCTGGTCACAGATCGCGTGCAAGACGGTGCTGACGGCATCACGGCCGAGGGCGGGGGAAGCATCGCCCGGCCTGGATAGGTTAGTCACGATGCGGCCCGCAGGGCAGAAATCTCATCCGCAAGATCACGCAAATCCCCATCGTGACTTTCCGCGAGGCATCGAAGCGGTTCCATCCTGTCTATTGTCCGGACCGACCTCACCGTTGCTGCGTTGGCTACCGCCTGACGACCCGCGTCAAGGCCCCGGTCATGCTCCCCGACCCGCAGGCACGCAACGGCAAGAGCTGTCAGCTCGAAGATCTTGCTCCGGGCCATGCCTGGCCCTCGCATGGCGACTGCCTGTTGCAGGTAACCGACGCTGGCGTTGAGATCTGCGTCGCTAGGTGACATGAGGGCGGACAAGGTGACACCTATGGACGCATTAAGATCCGCCTCGCCGAAAAAGTGAACCCAAGTCGGCGCACTTTGGCGATCCGCGCGAGCAAATTCGTCCTGGGCGCGGCCGATCGATCGGTGCATCTGCTGCGGATCGTCGAGGAATGCATATGCCCACGCCTCGTTGACGCACAGCATGGCGACCGTCAGCCCAGAGCCTGAGTCTTGAGCAGCGATCTGGCCAAGCTGAAAAAATCGCAACGCTTCACGGTGCATGCCGCGATGTAGATGGAGGCGTCCCATTCGGTAGAGGACGTTGGCTGCCAATGAGAAGTCTTCGGCGTGCTTGGCCTGTTCGAGGGCGCGGGCGAAATGCTTTCGTGCTACGGAGTACATGCCGACGTCGAACGAGGTCCACCCAGCAAGGTTATGTAGGTCTGCCAGGGCTAGATGCAAGCGCGTGAGGGTTTGGTCGTCGCAGGTGGCTGTAAGGAGCTGCTGAGCCCAGCGAACCTGGGCTGCCACGGCGTCCCTGCAGGCTCCACCGCCGTGGCGGTAGTCCAGCGTGCGCATTGTGGCTGTGAGCGCCTCGATCTGCTCTATATCCCACACGCCAACGCGAGCAGGGGCAGGGGCGACCTGCCTGTCAATTGGCTGCCACCAGCGGGCGATCTCGTCGGGGGCAGTTCCCATCGTGACGTTGGCCGCATGGGAGAGGAGGCGCCTCACCTCCTCTCGTTCATCAGCGTGGGTTGAGCATGTCGCAGCGGCCAGATCGAGCGCGGTCTCAGTCGACTCGTCGTAGGCCACCCCCATGTAGCCGCGAGGAATGCCGAGGCCGTCGGCGATGCGGACCAAGACGTCGTGCGCCATGACCCGCCGGCCCTTGAGCACCTCATACACCTCGGACGCCGTCTGGCCGGTCAGGCGAGCGATCCTCCGTTGAGAAACCCCGACCCGCTGGAGCCGCTGGTAGATCGTCTTCAGGTCGCGTGAAGCCAGCGCCTGGCGCATCTCGCGATGTTCCCACACCGCAGGGGCTACGGCATCCGTAGATGCCTCGTCAGCGTTCATGTCGGTCCTCGCTGGCTCGAAAGGCTGGCCCGTCTCCGCAGGCTAGCCGCAGGCAGCCTCGAACGAAATCCCGACTTGCGGCGGCGACTAGCGCGACTAGGCACCCATGCCGCCTATCGAAGCAGATGGGTGCCCGTACTTACACGGTCCGTCATCTTGGGGAAACCTGAGGCTGCGACCGGCGGTGGGACAGGGTCGCTTCAGGATGGGGAGGAAAACAGATGACGCGTCCGCTGGTCAGACCTGGACACTTCCTGTGCAATGACGTGAGCGGGACCTGACGATGCCTCAGCGTCCGCGCACCCTTACCCCCGATGCGTCACCGAGGCACTTGTTTGGCGCCCTGTTGCGTGAATGGCGTCAGCTGCGTAATTTCTCACAAGCGCATTTGGCAGGACTTGTGTATGTCAGCGCCGACCTAATTGCCAAAGTGGAGAAGGCCTTCCGATGGCCGCCAGCGGGATTCGCCGCGCGTTGTGACGTGGTGCTGAATACCGGAGGCGTGTTGGAAGAACTGCTGCCGTTGGTGGACCGTGAGCGCTTGTCCCTTCAAGTAGCGGCAACCGCCGACGCTGGGATCGCTGCGATCGAAGCAGGTCAAGAACGTCCGGAATTGTCGGCCCATACGAGGAAGTCGCATGTCCTAGTTGGTGCGGTGCCGCTCGGCCCAGCCGATAAAGCCAGCCCGCGGGAGAGCGCATCCCGAGCGGCGGCGCTTGCGTCGCAGCGCTCCTCCTGGCGTGGACCTTCATGAACCGTCGAGGCCGTAGCGGTGTCGACAGGCTTCAGCGAGTCAGCGGGTTCGAGGTCTGCGCCCGCCTCATGCCCTCAAGTTAAGCCCATTCAGGCTCTCGAATCAGGAAGGAATGTTGTGCCTGTTGCCCGGAGGCTTGCGCTTCTGTTGCTGATCCCGCTGGTGGCGACTTTGGTGTTCGCCTCGTGGGGTGTGGCATCGACCAGCCGTCAGGCGCGCAGTGCCGATCACCTGCAGTCGCTGGTGGCCGTGTCCGCAGCGGCGGGTGGGGTCCTTCACGAACTTGACCGGGAGCGGCAGGTCGCTGCTGGGCTGGTTGCCGATCCGGCGGGTGGCCTTAACGGTTATCTCGAGCAGGTGGCGACCTCCGATCGGGCGGTGGACGCCTACCGCCAGCGCCGTGGCGAGCTCGATGCCTCGGAGAGGGTGGTGGGGCAGCTGGTGGAGCCGTTCGATGAGCAGTTGCGGTTGCTGCCGGCGGTTCGGGAGCAGGTCAAGGCGAGGGCGACGTCGTTGACTTCGGTGCTGGTGCGCTATCGGGCGGTGATCGCGCAGGGTCTTGCGCTGCGGGGGACTGTGGGTCAGGTCGGCGGCGCGGATGGTGTGGTGGCCGATCAGCTGCGGGTGGCTGCGGCGTTGTCGCAGGCGGGGCAGTACGCGGGTATCCAGCAGGCCGCTGTGGCTGCCGGCAATGGCGCCGTGGTGTCGCAGGCGGTGCAGCGGGAGTTGGCCGCGAACCGTGCCGGGTATGACGAGGCGCTGCTGGCGGTGTCGCAGCGGTCGACGGCGCGGTGGCAGTCGTGGTTGGACCAGGCGTTGTCCGGACCGCAGGTCCTCGAGGCGCAGCGTCTCGACGACGAGGTCGCCCGTACGCAGGTTGGTCAGCGGTTGCGGGTGAACGCGTCGCGGTGGGCGGCGGCCAGCGGTGAGCGGCGTGATCGGCTGCACTCGGTGCAGATTCGCGTCGATGCGGATATCGCCGCCGAGGTGGGACGGCAGCGCAGGCAGCAGTGGGTGACCACGGGCGTGCTGTCGGCTGTCGCGGTCGCGCTGGTCGTCGCTGCGTCGGTGTTGGCGTGGAGGCAGGGCAGGGCGTTGGCGCGACGGTTGCGGCGGGTGCGCGACGCGGTGACTGGGATGGCTGATCACGATCTGCCTGAGCTGGTGCGGCGGGTTTCGGAGGCCGACCCGGCGAATCCGTCGTCGATGCCGCCGGCTCCGGCCGAGTTGGCGCCAGCGCGCAGCAGCCGGGACGAGGTAGACGAGGTCACTGCCGCGTTCGACACCCTCGCGCTGACCACCTACCGCATCGCAGGAGATCTTGCCCGGCAGCGGCGGGTGGCGTCCGCTGCGGTCGAGGCGGTGGGCCGGCGCTGCCAGGGCATGACTCACCGCCTGCTGGAAGCCCTCGATACGGCGGAGCGCGACGAGGCCGACGAGGCGACGCTGGACACGTACTTCGTGTTGGACAACCTCGCGGCGCAGTTGCTGCAGTTCGTCCAGAACTTGTTGGTGCTCTCGGGCAGGTCGGTGGGCACCGTGCACCCCGAACCGACGCCGTTGGTGACGGTCGCTCAGGCGGCGCTGGGTCGGGTTCAGGAGTACCGGCGGGTGAACCTGGGCCTCATCGACGACCGGATCCTGGTGCCGCCGGCGATGATCGACGATCTGGTGCACCTGCTGGCGTCGCTGCTGGACAACGCCACCCGCTACAGCCCGAGCGAAACACTGATCACGGGGCACCTGCTGGGCAACCGGGTGATCATTCAGGTGACCGATACCGGCACCGGTATCACACCGGACCTGCTGGCGCGGCTCAACCGGGAACTGGCCGCGCCCGCCCCGCAGATCGAGGTGGACCACATCCGCCGGCAGGGCTTGGCCACCGTCGCGGTCCTCGCCGCATCTCACGGCTTGGCGGTGCGGCTGTTGCCGGCGCAGCCACACGGCACTGTCGCCGAGGTCGAGATCCCCGCTGAGCGGCTGCTGGTCACGATCCCATCACCGGTCGCTCTGCCCGCTGGCCCGATCGCCGGGCGTCGCCCGCCCGGCGGCACCCCCGCCTCCACCCTCACCCTGCCCAACCCCGCCCCGACGAGCCGACCGGCGGTCGTTCCCGCACCGCGCAGGCCTGATTCCCTGCGCGTCGGCGACAGCCCAACCCAGCCGCTGCCGACGATCACACGCCGGCCGCTGGCAGTGGAGCGAGAGGCCACCCCAGTGTTCGACGAGGCAGCGCGGCGGCGCCCGCCGTCGCCGTGGTTCGAGGACGGCGCCACAGTCCACCTGCAAGCCCCCACACCGCCGCATCCCCCTGCGGATGAGGGTGCCGCGACGACGCTCAACGGGCTTCCCGTGCGTCAGCCGATGGCGACGTTCACGCCGCCGCCGCTGCCCGCCCCTGAGCCACCTCGACGTCCCTCCGAGCGGCTGGCCGAGGCGGCAGCCGCCTACCAACGCGGCCTCGGCCGCCACACCCCTTCGGAAGGTCACGCATGAGCAATCACCTGAGCCAGCTGCTGAGCACCAACCTCGCCCGGATACCCGGGATCAGCCAGGCCGTGGCGGTGTCCGCCGACGGGCTGCTGCTGGCCTTCACCGGCACCCTCAACCGGGACGCCGCCGAACGGCTCGCCGCGATCGCCGCCGGCATGAACAGCCTCATCAACGGCGCGGCCCGTGACCTCGCCGGCGGCGCGGTCGAGGGAAACCTCACCACCCTGGAGAACGGGTTCCTCATGCTGGTCACCGTCAGCAGCGGCGCGTCGCTGCTGGCGCTGACCAAACCCGGCGCGGACATCGCCTTCGTCACCCGCGAGTTGCACCGCTTCGCCGATCAGGTCCGCGACCAGCTCACCCCGGCCTTCGCCGGGAACCTCGCCGCCGCCGGGTACGGCCCCCGGTGACCGCGCCCACCGCCGTGGCGGTGCGGGCCCCCGCCGGGCCGCCACGGTTGAAGATCGTATTGACCGGTCCGTTCGGCGTCGGGAAGACCACCCTCGTCGGCGCGGTGTCCGACATCGCGCCGCTGACGACCGAGGCGGTGATGACCGCCGGGAACACCGCCGACGACACGACGCACACACCGGCGAAGACCACCACCACGGTGGCGATGGACTTCGGCCGGCTGGAGATCAACGGGGTCACCGTCTACGTCTACGGCACCCCCGGGCAGCACCGGTTCTGGTTCATGTGGGACGCGATCGTCCGCGGCGCGGTCGGCGCGGTGGTTTTGGTCGACACCCGACGGCTGCAGGACTCTTTCCGCCACCTCGACTACGTCGACAACGCCGACCTGCCGTTCGTCATCGCCGTCAACCAGTTCCCCGGCGGCCACACCTACCCGGTTGACGCGGTCCGCGAAGCCCTCGCCGTCACTGCCGACGTGCCCGTGGTGGCCATCGACGCCCGCGACCGCGACAGCGTGCGTGACCTGCTCATCGCCCTCGTCGAGCACGTCCTCGCCCGCACCGCTCGGTCCAATCCCACGCGGGCCGCAGCCACGAGCCCCTGACCGGCGCCCGCGAACCCGCCATTCCCTGAACCCCTCTGGCAAGGAGCACATAATGACGACCAGATCGATGCGACGCCGGATCGCCGCGCTCGCGGCAGCCGCTGTCCTGCTCGCCGCTGCGGCCTGCACCGACAGCCCCGGCGACGCGGGCACGGTGAGGGTCGGGTTGTTGGTGTCGCTGTCGGGCACCTACACCACTGTCGGCGAGGACATGCAGCGCGGCTTCCGCCTCTACCTCGACACGCACGACGGCAAGCTCGGCGGCCGGAAGGTCGACCTCATCGTCGGCGACGAGGGCGACGGCCCAGCCACCGCCGTCCCCGCCGCGCAGAAACTCCTCGAACGCGACCGGGTCGTCGCGCTGACCGGCCTGGTCGGCGGAGCGACGGTCGACAAGGTGCAGACCCTCACCACCGCCAAGAAAATCCCCCTGGTCGGCGCGAACGCCCGGCCGGCGTTCGCCCCGGTCGGCGGGAAGGCCCGCGACCTCACCTACACGTGGCACACCTCCTACAACTCCGACGAGCCGGGCATCGCCATCGCCTCGCACATCAAGGCGCAGGTCGGCGACGGCGAGGTGTACGCGATCGGCCCGGACTACCAGGGCGGCTACGACGAACTGCGCGGCTTCACCGACACGTTCACCAAGCTCGGCGGGAAACTCGCCAACCCCGACGGCAAGACCGTGTTCACGCCGTTCCCCACGCGGAGAACTTCCTGCCGTACCTGAACAGGGCCGCGCAGGAAAAGCCCAAGGCTGTCTACACCTTCTACGCCGGCGCCGCCGCGGTCGCGTTCGTCAAGCAGTACGCCCAGTCCGACCTCAAGGACGTCCCCCTCTACGCGGCCGGGTTCCTCACCGAGGGGTCGGTGTTGACCGCGCAAGGCCCGGCAGCCACCGGGATCCGCAACGTCCTGAACTACTCGCCGACCCTGCCGAACCCCGCGAACCAGCAGTTCGTCGCCGCGTGGTCGGCCGCCGGGCACACCGGGCAGCCGACGACGTTCGCGATGGCCTCCTACGACGCCGCCGCGGTTCTCGACCGGGCACTGGCCGCGGTCGACGGCGACGTGACCGGTGAGGAGCTCAACAAGGCCATCGGCGAGGTGGGGCGGATCGTGAGCCCGCGCGGGGACTGGCAGTTCGAGCCCACCGAGCACCGGCCGGTGCAGCGCTGGTACCTGCGCGAGGTCAAGGCCGACGGGCCGGTGCTGTCCAACGTGCTCGTGCAGGACCTCACCACCCTGCCCGCCAGCTGAGCGCGACAGCCACATCGAGAGGGGTGCCGTGCGCGTGGACGCCTACCTGATACCCGCCGTCGACGGGATCGCCTACGGGCTGCTCCTGGCCATCGCCGCCGCCGGACTGACCGTCGCCTTCGGCGCGGGCGGGGTGCTCAACCTGGCGCACGGCACCCTGATCGCGGCCGGCGGCTACGTCGCCGCCGCCACCAGCTCCGGCACCTGGACCGGCCTCGTCCTCGCGGTCCTCGCCGCGACCGTTGCCGGTGCGGCCGGCGGCGGGGTGCTCGCCGCGGCGACCGCCGCCCTGCGCGGACGGGGGCATCTCGACCAGGCGCTGCTCACCTTCGGCCTCGCCCTGGCCGGCGGTGACCTGCTCACCACCGTCTACGGCCCCGACACCCTGCGACCCCGGCTGCCCGCCGTCCTGCAGGCCACCATCACCGTCGGCGGGCACCGCTACCCGGTCGACCGGCTCGCGGTCCTGGGCATCGCCGTCGTCGTCTGCGCCGCGGGGTACGTGCTGTTGCACCGCACCCGCGCCGGCCGGCTCATCCGCGCCACCGTCGACGACCGGGCCATGGTCGCCGGCATCGGTGTCAACCCCCGGCTGGTCGACGCGAGCGTCCTCGTCACCGCCGGGGCGCTGGCCGGGCTCGCCGGAGCGCTGTCCACGCCGATCCTCGGCGTCGGGCCGGGCACCGCCGACACCGTGCTGCTGCTGTCGCTGATCGTCGTGGTCTGCGGCCGGCTCGGCTCGGTGCCCGGCGCGGTCGCCGCCGCCCTCGCCGTCGGCGTCGTGCAGACCCTCGGCGTGACCAGCTTCCCGACGGTGGCCCCCTACCTGCTGATAGGCGCCATGGCCGCGGTGCTCCTCGCGCGTCGCACCAGCCTGCCCGCGCAGGCACGCCCGTGAACACCGCCACGCCGGGACCCACGGCGCCGTGGGTCAGCGCGCAGGCGGCGCGGTGGCGGTCGTGGGCGCCGGCCAGCCTCGCCGTCGCGGGTCTCTGCGCCGTCGCGGCGTCGGCAGATCCATACCTGCACGCCACCGCAGCCAGGATGCTGCCCCTCGCCGTGCTGGCAGCGAGTGTCGCCGTGGTGACCGGGCACGCCGGCCTGCCCACCCTCGCCCAAGTAGCCCCCTACGCCGCTGGCGCCTACACCACCGCCCGCCTCACCCTGGCCGGCGTCGACCTCGCGCTGCTGCACCTGATCGCCGCCGCCGCCGCCGGTGCGGCCCTGGCCGGGCTGCTCGGGGTGGTGCTGGTCCGCCACCGGGGCACCGTGGTGCTGATGCTCAGCCTCGCCGCCGCGGAGCTGACCGCCACCACCGCCGCGCAGTGGCGCAGCGTGAGCGGCGGCACCGACGGGCTCGCCGGCATCCCCGCACCTCGGCTGCTACCCGGCCTGCCGCCGCTGCTGGCCGACCGGGCGGTGCTGCTCTACGCCGCCGCGGTGGCAATCGCCGCCACCGCCGCGGCAGTGATCCTGCTCGGCGGGGACCGACGGATGCTGCTGGCGGCCGTGCGCGGCAACGAGGCACGCGCCGCCGCCAGCGGCCACCGCGTGTACGCCTACCTGTGGGCCGTGCACACCGGCGCCGGAGCGCTCGCCGGAACCGGCGGGGCGCTGCTGATCCACACCCACCGCTGGATCACCCCCGCCGACGTCGGGTTCACCACCGCAGCCCTCACCCTGCTCGCGGTGGTCATCGGCGGCGCGACCTCACTGCCCGGCGCCGCCGCCGGGGCGGTCGCGGTCCTCACCGTCCGCGATGTCGCCGCCGCCGACCTGCCCGGCCACGCGCCCCTGCTCCTGGGCGCCCTGTTCGTCGCCGCGGTGTACCTGCTGCCCGGCGGCCTGACGGCCCTGCCCCACCGTCTGCACCGTCAGCGGATCCTGCCCACCCGTCTGCGCCGTCAGCGCCACCAGGACCTGCCTGCGGGCAGCGGCGCGGCCCGACCCGCCGTCAGGAGCACACCGTGAGAACCGTCCACCGCGTCGACGTCGAGCCGGCCCCCTCCCAGCGCACTGCCACCGAGGTCGACCGCGCCCGCGGCAACGGCCTGGTCGCCACCGGCCTGCGCCACGCCTACCAGAGGCTGATCGTCCTGGACCTGGACACCTTCACCGTCGCCCCCGGCGACCGCCACGCGGTCATCGGCCCCAACGGCGCCGGGAAGTCCACCCTGCTCGACCTCCTCGCCGGCACCACCCGCGCGCAGACCGCGACGATCACCTACAACGGGCAGGTCATCACCCGGCGCAGCGGCGCCTGGCGGGCCCGGGCTGGCATCGGCCGCACCTTCCAACACCCCGCCGTCTACCCCGACCTCACCGTCCTGGACTGCGTGCGCATGGGCGGCTGGCACCACCGCCACCACCCCGACCGCACCCCCCTGGAAGTACTCGACCTCGTCGGCCTGATCGACCACGCCGACCATCCAGCCGCGGTCCTGTCCCACGGGCACCGCCGCATGCTCGACCTCGCCGTCGCCCTCGCCGGACAACCCCGCGTGCTGCTCCTCGACGAACCCGCCGCCGGCCTCACCGACACCGACACCGCGCGCCTGCTCGACATCCTGGGTGGGCTGCCGAGCTGGATGGCCGTGGTGCTCGTCGAGCACCACATGGACGTCGTCGCCGCACTGGCCACCTGGATCACCGTGCTGCACCACGGCAGCCGCCACACCGACGGCCCCGCCGACACCGTGCGCGCCGACCCCGCCGTCGCCGCCCTCTACCTCGGAGCGGGAGGCGACGATGCTGCGCACCGGTGACCTTACCGCCGGCTACCACCGCGACACCCCGGTCCTGCACGGCATCGACCTGGACCTCACCGCCGTCGCCGTGCACGCGATCGTCGGACCCAACGGCGCGGGAAAGACCACCCTGCTGCACACCCTCGCCGGGCACCTACGCCCCACCGCCGGGACGGTGCTCTGCGACGGCCGCGACGTCACCGGCTGGCGGCCCACCCACGCCGCCCGCACCGGTGTCGCCCTCGCCCCGCAGGGGAGGCGGCTATGGCCGTCGCTGACCGTCGCCGAGCACCTCACCGTCACCCGACCCGCCCGCCACCACCGCGGACCCGCCTTCGGCATTGACGAGGTGCTGAATCTGTTCCCCGCGCTCGCCGGGCGGCTGCACCACCGGGGCCATCAGCTCTCCGGCGGGGAACAACAGATGCTCACCATCGCCCGCGCGCTGCGCACCGCCCCCCGGCTGCTGCTCGCCGACGAGCCCACCGAAGGACTCGCCCCCACCGTGGCTGGTCAGGTAGCCGACGTGCTGCGGCAGCTACCCCAACGCGGTGTCACCGTGCTGGTCACCCTCCCGCACGTCCGCGCCGCCGCCGCGCTCGCCGACAGCGTGCACGTGCTGACCGCCGGACGGCTCGGCCAGCTCCTCGATGCGGGAAGCGGACAGGCCGAACGCCTGATCCGCGACCACCTCACCCTCACCAGCCCGCGCGCCGAATAGAGACAACATGCACACCCGCCAACCCATCCACCGCCTGATGCGGCACCGCGCCGCGCCACGCGTCGACGGCTACTCCGGCGGCGTCGACACCAGCAACCCGCTGCGACTGCTCGCACTCACGACAGCCCCGCGGCGCTGCGGCGCCGCCGCCGCGGGCGTCGCCGCAGTAGCCGCCACGCTGACTCTCGCCGGCATCTCGGCGCCGCCGAAGCTGCACATGCCAGCCCTGGTCGCCGCCGACAACAGCTGCGCGGTCCCGGAACCCGCACCATCTGCCGAGCTGGCCGCCACGGTCGCCGCGCCGTCGGCGACCGTCGTGGCGTACCCACGCGCGGCCCGACCTGTCCTGAACGCTCTGGCCCAGCGCATCACAGCGGACGCCTGCGACCCGGTCAGCGGCCGGTTCGACCTGGTGCGCCTGCGCGCCTGGCACCTCGACAAGGGTGGGCAGACGACGCGGGACATCGTGCGCTGGTATGACGACGACGACTCCGGCGCAGCCCTGACCAGCGAATACCCGGACCCGTGGCCGGGCGTCACGCACGACTTCTGGCCGCCCGGATGGCTCAGCGACCGCAACCTGTCGAAGGCGTTCACCAGCGGCGACTTCTTCCGCCACAACGCCGGTCTGCACACCAGCGACCTCGACGGCGACGGCGGACTCGTCACCGGTCTCGCCGCACTGGCCACCTGGCACAGCCCCGCACCATCAGGGCGGGCACTCGCCGTGACAGAACTGGCGTACACACCCGGGCTGGTCGCCTACCCCCGCACCGTCGACCGGGCCGGCCGCACCGGCATCGGCGTCGCCACCACCACCACCACCAACGGCGATGCCATCCAGCGGCACCTGCTGATCCTGCACCCGTCCACCGGACAGGTCCTGGCCTACGAGCGCGCCACCCGCACCCCCTCGGGCTGGCAGCCGTCGGCCTACCTGCTGTTGCTGACCCGTACCCACACCGAGCGCCGCTGGTGGGAACCACCCACCGCCGACGCCCTCGAGACGACGCAGCCGGCGAACCTGATGATGCCCCGCCGGCAGGGCCGCCACGTCGTCCACCCCGAGAAGCCCTGCACCCCCGAACCCCCAACCGCACAGTAAGGAACCGTCACATGACCGCCACCACCGCGGCGCAGCGCTACCAGTTCCGCAACACTCCCACCCAGCTGCACCCGCTGCAGGAGATGCTCGACCCGATCACCATCGACGACCTCAACCACGGCGGCATCACGCGCGGGCAGCACGTCCTCGACGTCGGTGCCGGAGCCGGCTCCATCGCTCGACACCTGTGCGACCTCGTCGGCCCCACCGGCAAGGTGATCGCCGTCGACCTCGACACCACCCTGCTGGCGCCCACCGGCGTCCTCGACGTCTACCAGCGCGACCTGCGCACCGAACCCCTACCCGTCGAGGCCGGCAGCGTCGACGTGGTTACCGCCCGCTGCGTGCTGGAGCACCTGCCCAACCGCCAGCTCCTGCTCGAGCAGATGATCACCGCGCTGCGCCCCGGCGGCCGAATCGTCCTCGGCGAGATCGTCTACGCCCGCACCACCGTCCCGCACGCCCCGACCGGCGGCGACGCCGAGCTGATCGTGCGGATCGTGCACGGCATCCTCGACGTCCTCGCCGACCGCGGCGTCGACCTGCACTGGGGCGAGAAAACCCCCACCCTGCTGCTCAACGCCGGCCTCGAGCAGGTCCACACCCGCTGGCTCGCGCAGACCTGGACAGGCGGCAGCCCCGGCTGCCGCCTGTACGCCGACAACGCCCGACAACTGCGCGACCAGCTCCTCAAGGCCGATTTCGTCGCCAGCGACCTGGACCGGTTCGCCGAGCTGATGGCCGACCCGACCGTGGTGGTACGCGGCTACGAGTTCGCCTGCACCACCGCCCGCAAACCCCGCTGACCTCACCGGACCGGGCGGCGGCACGCCCGGCCCGCGAACCCGCCCACCGCACGGCCTCGTCAGCCGTCAGCGGCGGGCGAGCCGGTCAACCGCCCGCAAGGGGAGGGCGGGAAGCCGGCGTGGCCGGCGGCGGCGCATCCCCCGTTCGCCGCCGCCGGCCATCTCCCAGCCCCACCAAGGAGAAGGGACGCCATGCGCTGCACGCTTCCGCCCGCCCGCAACGCCGCGCCAGCAGCTCGCGCCGGTGCCGTGGGCAGCGGCGGGGACAATCAGGCCATCACCGCGGCGCAGGGACGCGGCGAACAGGGACCCGACCGCGGCCTCGTGCCCAGGGACTGCCCCCAAGCCGCCTACAACCGCCTGTCGTGCCGCCACCGCGGTCCACGCCCCGACCCGGGGCAGCGGCGGCGCGTGAGGCGGGCATCCGCGCGGTGACAGCAATCGTGCCACGGCAGGAGTTGATCGTGCGGGCCGAGGATCTCGTCGCCGCTGGAGACCTCGGGGCGGTCGCGGCGCTGCTGCGGCCCGCGCTGGCGCAGGTCCGCGCCAACGCGGTCCCCGCGGCAGCCGTGGACACCGCGGTCCTCTACGCCCACGCCCTCACCGGCACCGGCCACCCCACCGCCGCAGCCGACTGGGCCGGCTGGGCGCACACCCGCAGCCGCCACCACCACGGCCCCGAGCACCCGACGACGGTACGCGCGCTCGGCGTCCTCGCCGCAGCGCTACTCGCCTGCGGGCGTTCCCGCCCCGCTGCCGCCTGCTACCGCGACCTGACCGCCGCCCTCACCTCCGTCGACGGCCCGAGCAGCCCTCGCACGCTCGCCGCCCGCGCCGACCTCGCCACCGCCCTGCACCACGCCGGGACCTGCGCCACCGCCCACGGCGAACTCACCGACGCCTGGCGCACCCGCCGCACCCAGGCCGGCGACAACGATCACCTGACGATCCGGATGCTCACCCGCCTGGCCGGGATGTACCGCGACTGCGCCGAACCCCACCTCGCCACCCACCACTACCGGCAAGCCCTGCACCTGGCCAGCGCTCACCCCGACCCGCTGCGCCAGCAGGTGCAGCATGCAGCGACCCGGCCACCCCGCCACGACCACGCGGCCGTCTGCACCTACCAACCCCCGTCAAGACGTGCGGCGTCGAACCCACGCCCCATCAGTTGACTTTGCCTGGCCCGAGGACCCCTCCGACATGCCGTTTCCCCGCAAGTACCCGCAAGAACTGATCGACGCCGCCGTCACCCGCGTCCACCAGCAGCGCGCGGCCGGCAGCCACCGCGCCGTCACCGCCGTCGCCCAAGAACTGAACCTGCACCGCCGGCTCGTGCAGCAGTGGGTCACCAACTCCCGCCCCACGACCACCACCACGATCGACACGGCGACCGAAGAACGAGTTGCAAGCGACGCCCCTGACGCACCGGCGCTACCCCTGGGCCTCCTGTGGTGCCGAATCTGCCGCCGGCCCATGACCGCCGTGCTCACCGCCGGTGAAGAGGTGGCTTACGAGTGCCCACCCGATTGCCCCCGCCCGGCCCTGCCCGCCGCGCGGATCGTCGAGGTGATCGGTCGCGCCGTGCTACGCCACGCACCGCACATCGTGCCCGCCACGGTCGCGCATCCACACAGCCCGCAGACGGCCGCTGCCTGCGCCGGCAGGATCATCAGCCGCGTCACCGCCGGATGCCACCCCGCCGACCTGCGCATAACCTGGCGTCCCGTCGTCAGCAGCACCGCGCCGCTCACCGAACACCTCGACCTCGCCCGCGCACTCGCGACCAAGAACCCCGCCCACGCCCGCGAACTCCTGCACGCCGCGCTCTGCGCCGTCGACCTCACCACCGCACCGGCTGACCTGGCACACGCCGACGCCGCGCACCTGCACGCCGAGGTGCTCATCCGCCTCGGTCACCCCACTGCGGCGATCCGCTGGGCCGCCTACGCCCACCAGGCCCACACGCACCTGCAAGGCCCCACCGCCGCCGTGACGCTGGCCGTCCTGCACACCCTCGCCGCCGCTCACCGGCTCGCCGGTCACCACCAGAGGGCCTACCACCTGTACCGCCACCTCGCCGAGCAACTTGCGGCCACCGCCGGCCCTCACGCCCACCCCACCCTCGCCACCCAAGCCAGCCTCGCTGTCGTCCTGCACGACCTCGGTCACTGCACTCCCGCCCGCACCCTGCTCGCCGACACCATCACCGCCCACCGCCGTGCCCACCCGGGGCACCCGGCGACGGCCCGAATGATTAGCCACCTCGAGCGGATGTGGCAGGACTGCGCCGCACGCAACCACGTGCACGCGCTCCAGGACCGCTGACAGCCCCAGCGGGCCACGAGGTGGACGTGGTGCTGGTGCCGGTGGGCGGCTGGGCTCTCCTCGGGCGTGGCGACGGCGGTGCGGGCGCTGCGGCCGGAGGCGACGGTGATCGGCGTGGAGCCGGAACTGGCCGCCGATGCCCGGGACTCCCTCGCCGCCGGGTCGGTGGTGGTGTGGGGTGAGGAGCGGACCTACCAGACGATGGCCGACGGGTTGCGCCTGCCGCCGTCGGAGCTGACGCTCGCCCACCTGTCCGCCCGGCTCGACCGCATCGTCACGGTCACCGAGGAGGAGATCCGCGCCGCGATGGGCCGGCTGGTCCGCGATGCTCGGCTGGTCGTCGAGCCGAGCGCCGCGGTGGCGGTGGCCGCCCGGCTGTTCCGGTCCGCCGAGATTCCCACCGGGCGTACGGTCGCGGTGGTCACCGGCGGCAACGTCGACCCGGGCGTGCTGGCGTCGGTCCTGCTCGACGAGTGTTAACACCCGGCGCTGCCGGGTGTACCGGTCGTCGTCGTGGTGGCTGGCAGCGGACTGCGCCCGCCGGTCGAAGTCGGTGCGGGCGGTCGAGCTGGTGGGGTTCTTCGCGGCGGCCGACTGAATACGGGCTTTGGCGTCCTGGGTCATCGGGGCCTTCTTCGCCGTGCCCTCAATGGTCCGCCCGGTCGGTCTCCGGACGGGACTGCTCAAGGCGGTCGCGTTCGCTCGATGGGTAGGGTGTCGGCCATGGTCGATGCCACTGGGCGCTTCACACCACGCGAAGTCGTCGAGGCGCACCTCATCGGGGTGTCCCTGCCCGCCGCCGCGAACCCCTCGTTCGACCGGGTCGCCGGCGCGCTGGACTGGCTTCTGGAGCAACTCGACCTCAACCCACGAGCCGTGCGGGGCTACCTGCTTAGAGGCCACGGTCTCTACGGTCGCGTACGCATCGATGTCTACCGCCTCGACCAGAAGACCATGATCGTCACCGGTGAAGAAGACCTCGCCGCCGCCGTGCGGCGGCTGTTGCCCTGCCGAGGTTGGTGGCAGCGGTTGCTGTCCACTCCCGGCAGGCCAGCCGAGACGCTGAGCCCCTGGCTGCCCAACCGCATTCTCAACGCCCTGCTGCGTGAGCAGCTCACTACCGTCGAGCAGCTCGCCGCGGTTCCAGACGCCGCGCTGCTCACCATCCGCGGCCTCGGCGCGTCGTCGGTGCAACCGATCCGTGAGGCGATCACCGCAGCGGCCGGACCCGTCGCCAACAAGCACGGTTGGCCGCTGCTGTCGCTGGCTTACGAGCAGCAACGCGAGCTGATGGCCCTGCTAAGCATTCTCACCGATCACGCCCGCGCCCTCGACGACCAGGACACCGCCGACCGCGCGCAGGAGTTCCTCACCCACACCCTCAACGTCGCGGCCCGCGCCTACGCCCGTCGCCCTGGCCAGGCGGTGGGCTCCCCGTGAAGACCCGGGTGGCCCCTGCCCCGTGTGGGTACGCCGCCGGGGTTTTGACCTTCCGCTCGGACCGCGCGGGCGCGGCAGCGCTGAAAATGGGTGAGCCCGCGCTGGACCCGAGGCGGCGTGCACCCCGGCACCGTCTGGTGGCCCGAAGGACGCCCCGGTAGTTTCAGCGGTTGACGACCTTCACTGTCTCCGATTGGGAGCGTCCGCCACGTGTCGCACATCGAGAAGATCGCCGGTGAATTCCGCGCGCTGATGGCAGGCGTGGAGCGTGCGAGGGGACTCGCAGCCGCCGCGGACAGCCAGGCGCAGGAGGTGACAGCACGAGCCGCGGCCGCGGGCTTCGCCGCAGTGGCTGCGGGCATGACCCGGGTGCGGACGGCGATCACCGGAATCCAGGGCGGCCTGGGTGGCCTCGCCGGGTCGTTCGGTGAGGCGGCGAAGGCAACCGCGGCGGTGCCCCGCGAGGCCACCGCACAGGAGACGATCGCCGCGCTGACCCCCGTAGTGAGCGCGACTGACAGCGCCCGTGACGCAACCACGGGTGCCATCGCCCAGGTAGGCGAGGCGCAGCAGCTCGTTGCCATGGTCCTGCAGGGCGGGCAGCCCGGGCCGCTGCTGCAGGCATTGGAGAGCGTGAAGCAGGTCTTGGTGCTGGTCGCTCAACGCGCCGGTGCTGCGCGGCAGTTCGCCGAAGCGGCGATCGCCGAGGCGCGACAGTTGGGGTCCTCGGGAAACTGACGGGGGCTGGCGGTCCCGCACCGGCCAGCCCTACCCCTCACGGCGACGCTGTTGAAACACCGACATCGTGGCGCAGGAAACCTACCGGTGTCCTGGGCGGATCGCCGACGGGACCGCGGACCATGGTCTCCCGCAACCAGAAGTCCGTGGTGGCGCAACGGTCGGTCCAGCTGGAGAACGAGTGCGCCGACACGGTTGCCGACAAGGGTTACCGCCTCCACCAGAACCCCACCAAGCAGGAAGTCGCAAACGCCCGTGCCAACACGGGCGATACGGGAGACCCGGACAAGAACCCTGACTATCTGATCGAAGGCCACGTCTTCGATTGCTATTCTCCGACCGCGTCCAAGCCCGTGCGGGGCATCTGGAGCGAGGTCTCCCACAAGGTCGGCGAGCAGCAAACGCAGCGGGTGGTGCTCAACCTCCAGGACTGGCGTGGAGACCTCGTAGCCCTGCGCAAGCAGTTCGATGACTGGCCCATACCAGGGCTGACCGAGCTGGTGGCGGTGACGACGAGCCGTGAGATCGTGCAGATCGTACGCCGGGCCTGAAGGAGGCAGCGCACATGGCTATCGAATTCCGACTGACCCTGGCGGGCGACATCCCGCTGGACCAGGTGGCGGAGATCGCCGCTCCTGAGGCCACCGAGAAGCCGGCACTTCCCGGTCATACGCGGCTGTTCAGCGCTGACCTCTACGAGCAGTGCGGGTACGCGGTCAGCATCACCGCGGGCACCCACGGCTACTACGACGCCGAAGACGACGACGGTTCCCGCTGGGAGTGGGAACCAGACACCCACGTCAACGTCGGCTTCCGCATGCGCGCCGACGACATGGGCGACAAGGGGATCCCGACCATGCTCGCGACCGTGGCCCGTGTGCTGCGCGGTCGGCCCGAGGACGCCGCACTGGTGCAGGACGGCAACTGGCTGCTGGTGACGCGCGTCGCAGGAATCGTGCGTAAGCACAACGTGGCCCTGTGGTACGACGAGACCTTCGACGGCATCCTTCCTGGCGGGTGAGGCAACCAAGCATCACCGCAGCTATCGACTTCCACCCGTGACCTGCGGTGCCTGAGGACGTGCCACACCCGATGGTGCGAAGGCGGCCTCGCATCCGGCTCCGGCTGCGTTAGCGTGGCGCTCTCTCTTGTGGCCGGTGGCTGGTGGCCGATGCGGGACAGGACGACGACTTCGCCCGACGGCTTGGCGGGCAAGATCAACGGTCGGGCCACCAGATGATGAGCCCACCGACTGGCGAGCGGAGCGATCAAGAATTCTGTCCACGACGTGGCTGGCGGTTCCGCCAACGCACCCACTGCGGCGCGTCGATGTTAGCGCTTCCCAATGGCCTGATTTGACCTGATCAGAAGAGCGGCGAGGCATGTGGGTGGAGGAGGCGGGGCGAAATGTCATGCCCGGCAACGAACATGACCGGCCCCTCCCGGAGGCGAGAGGGGCCGGGTTTCGCATCGGCGCCGTGGGCGGCGTGGGCGGCGTGGCTCGTTCGGTCGGTGGCGCTGTGCTGCTGTTAGGCGGCTTGATCGTTGCGGGGGATGAGGTCGGCGGCGGCGTCGGCGCTGCCGCGTTCGAGTTCGAGGATGACGCTGGTGTAGGTGTCGGAGGTCAGGCCGATGGTGGAGTGGCCGAGGGTTTCCTGGACCTCCTTCATGTCTGCGCCGCCGTGGCGTAGGTAGGTGGCGGCGCAGTGGCGTAGGTCGTGCAGCCGCACGGGCGGCAGCCCGGCTTTGGCAATGAGGTGATCGAAGCGGTCGCTGATGGTCTGTGGGTGCCAGGGCTTGCCGTCGGGGCGGACGAAGAACAGGCCGGTGTCGGGCCAGTCGTCGCCGCTGACGGTCTTCCACCGGCTGCGCATCTCAAGGTAGGCCCGCAGGACGGCGATGGTTTTCGGGCCGAGGGGCACCATCCGGTCACCGGCGTCGCTCTTGACGGGTCGCGTGATGGGTGTGTAGCCGACGGTGGTGATCTGTTCGACGACGGTGAGGTAGCCGGCGTCGAGGTCGACGTCGTGGTCGCGCAGGCCGCACGCCTCCCCGCGGCGCAGGCCGCGATGCAGGATGAGCAGGAACATCGCGTAGAGGACGATGTCCTGTCGTTCGGTGTAGTCGAGGAACCGCCCGGCCTGTGCGGGCACCCACACCATCACCGGGCTCGGCCGTTTGCCCGTGGCCTGCCAGTGCTCAACCGCCTTGACAGTCCACACCCGCGCCCTGGGTCGCTTCGCCGTGGGTAGTTCGACGCCGAGGGCGGGGTTGGTGGGGATCAGCTTGGCCCGGACGACGGCGTCGTTGAGGGCCTTGCGCAGGGTGGCGTAGAGCCGCTGAATGCTGGCGGCCTCCATCGGCCGGACGCCTTTGACGCTCGCGCGGACGGCGGGGTCGGTACTGGCGCGAGCGGCGCGGATGGCGTCCTGCTGGCGACCGATCGCGGTGAACATCGCCTCGATGTGCCCGGTGCGCAAGCTCTGGATGGGAATCTTCCCGAGGTGGGGGAGCAGGTACAGGCGGATGTGGTCGGAGTAGCCGCGCACGGTCTTCTCCGCCAACCCGCGCCGTCCATCCAGCCAGACGGTCAGGTACTCGCCGGTGGTGGTGGGAACGGAGGCGGGCACGCCGGCGCGGATGCGGGCGGCGACCGCGTCGCGGTCGGGCAGCGGCGTGCCGGGCCGGCAGGCGTGCAGCAGGTCCCCGACCTCGACGGCGAGGTCGGCCTCGCCGCCCGCGAGGTCGAGTAGCGCGCGGGCGTGGCGCAGTTCGGCGGTGGCGGTGTCGCGGCTGTCGAAGCCGGAGCGGCGCAGTTGCCGGCGCGGCTGCGTGGGTCGGACGGGCAGTTCGATCTGGTACCCCCACGCGCCGTGGGTGGGGTGCCAGCCGCCGCCGGGGCGGCGTAGTTTCGGGCACCGGCTGCCGAGCCGCTTGCCGGTGTCCGGGTCGGTGCAGGTGCAGCGCTTGGTCAGGGCCCCTTCGGGGTTACGGGCGCGGGTCACGGTTCGGCCTTCCTGTCGCCGCCGGTGTGCGGCGGGTCGATGCTGCTGATTTCGTCGTGGTGATCGACGCTTCGCATCCCGCTCGGGGTCAAGTCGCCGGGCGACGGCGGCAGGCCCAGGGCGGTGAGGATGCCGGCGACGGGCACCTTGTAGCGGGCGCCGACCCGCAGGACCGGCACCGGGAATTCGCCGGTGCGGGCGAGGTCGTAGGACAGGGCTCGTCCCAGGCCGAAGACACGACCGGCGGTGGGTAGGTCGGTGATCGCGCCGAGTGCGCGGATGCGCTCTTCGGTCCACACCCCGCCACCGCTGGCCGGGGTGCTGAGCGCTTCTGGGGGACCGATGTCGTGACTGGTCACGGTGATTACTCCGAATCGTCGAAAGGGAGAGGAGAGTGGAATCAGGTCGGACAGGTGTGGGCCTCGCTCGTGGCGGACCATCACGCGCCACCACACGTACTGCCGCGGGGCAGTACGTGTGATGGCGTCCTTGCTCAGGGTTGGTAGGTTGCGCTCGTGAGTCACGTTCGGGCGGCGCTCTACCTCGACTTCGATAACGTGTTCAGCGGCCTCTACAAGTTGGATCCGGACGTGGCCGTTCACTTCGCCGAGAACCCGGCGGGATGGCTGCGCCGGCTGGCGACGACGGCCACGACGGATGGCGCGCGGCGCTGGCTGGTCCTGCGCTGCTACCTCAATCCCGCCGGCTGGGTGTACCGCCCAGACCCGGGCGGGGAGCAGACGCGGTTGTACTTCTCGAAGTTTCGGCCCTCGTTCGTTCGAGCCGGCTTCGACGTGATCGACTGCCCTCGCTACAGCAGCACAAAGAACGCGGCCGACATCAGGATCGTCGTCGACGCCGTCGACGCGCTGTCCGCCGACACCCGGTACGACGAGTTCGTGATCGCCTCTGGCGACTCCGACATGACCCCTTTGCTGCAACGCCTGCGCCGCTCCGACCGGCGAACGATGATCGTGTCACCGGCCGACGCGGCTGAGGCCTTCACCGCGATCGCCGACCAGGTTCTCGACAGCCAGCAACTGCTGGCACTGGTGCAGGGCGAGTCGGTCGACCTCGACGACGAGCCCGACAGTGAGGTGGAGGAGGGGTTCGACGAGCATGTGGCCGCTGTCGACGGTGACATTCCTGCCTCTGGCCAGAGCGAGGCGTACGAGGCCTTCCGGTCAATCGTGACCCAGGAGTACACCGCAGCGACCGAGCCGTTGAACATGGCTTCGCTCGCTTCCCGGCTGCGGACGCAGCTCGGTCCGTCGGTCAGCGACAGCAACTGGTTCGGCTTCGGCAGCTTCGCCCGAGCCGTGGCGAGCCTGACGTTGCCGGACCTGCGGATGTCGCAGCACCTGCTCTGGGACACCAGCCGCCATCCGGCTCCGAAGGCCGTCACCGCGACGCCACCACGCGTCGCCCTGCCGGATCCCGTCGAGCGCTTGGGCGACCAGCTCGATCTGCCGCGGATGCCGCAACCCTGGTGGCCGGCGATCTACCGGACACTCGCGGAGTACGCCCAGTCTCAGCGGTTCAACTGGACCCAGTGCACCAGCTGGGCTCGTGACCACCTTCGTGAGCAGGGGCTGCCGGTCAGCCGCAACGCCGTCGGGTTCGTCGTGCGGGGCACGTCGTTCGGCGGTTGCCCGTTGCACCGCCAACCTCCACCGGCAGCCGACGAGATCGCAGTAGCGTTCGTCGGCAACGTTCTCAGCCGCGCCGACGCAGCGGAGATCATGTTCTCCGACGATGAGGTCGCGACGGTCCACGCCTGGCTGGGCGCACCATCTGCCAACAGCACCGAGCAGGTAGGCCGGACGGAGAATCCGTCGTAGTGCGTTCCACCTGCGGCGACCGCTGGTCACGCGCGCACCTCCCACCGACGGGGGCACAGCAATAGCCGCAACGCTGCGGCAGCCTGTTGGGGGACGACGCCGTTGCCGAGAACCCGTAGTGCGGCGGTGCGCGGCAGCCCGAGAGTTGGGTCGGTGACCCAGTGCTCGTCGAGGCCCATGAGCCATTCCACGAACGGCGGCGCCAGGACCGGTTTGCCGTGCCGCCCCGGTTGGGTCGGCTCCGGCACGGGCCGTCCGAGCTGCAGCTCCCACCGGGCCACCGCCGCGGCGTACACCCCCCACCGGTCGGCGTCGGGCTGGCCCAGCCCGGCCACGGTGGTGCGCAGGTCCGCGCCACCGTCACCGTGCTTACCCGGCCCGTGTGCGTCGGAGGCGCGCGGAGTAGGCAGCGTCCGGACCGGAACTTGCACGGCTGCCGACGGCAGGGTGAGGTCGCCGTGCGACCCGCGTTGCCCGGGGCAGCCCTTGGTGCCGTCGGTTGCCCTGGGGGTGGGCAGCAGTACCTGCGACAGCGGCGGTCGCCATCCGACGCCGGCCCGTCGGCCCGGGGTGCCGGTGTCGCTGGCTCTCGGCGTCGGCAGCAGCCGCGCCGCGTCGCTCGGCGCCCGGCCCGCGCGCCCGGTGGGCGTGGTGCGTCCGGCGGTGGCGATCGCCGAGGACCGGCTGTCGGCCACTGTCGGCGTCGGCAGCAACCGCGAGGCGATGCCGGCCAGGGACGGCCGGCGGGCCGCCCCCGCCGAGGGGGACATGTTCGACCCGTAGGCCACTGCGGTCGGCGTCGGCAGCAGGCTGTGACGGGTGCCGGCCGGCTCGACCAGGTCCGGCAGCCCGTACGGGTGGCCGGGGCCCTTGCCGTCACGGGCGCACGGTGTCGGCAACGTCCGAACCCCCTCCCACTGGCTCGGCGGGAGTGGCCAGCAGGAACAGCCGGTCCCTGCGGTGGGCGGCACCGACGTCGGATGCGCGTAGGCATAGCCAGCTCGTGTCGTACCCGATCGCGGCCAGATCGGCGTGGACGACGTCGAGTCCTCGCCGCAGGAGGGCAGCGACGTTCTCCACGAAGAGCAGCCGCGGTCGAAGGACGCGAACGGCTGCGGCGACGTGGTTCCAGACGCTGGAGTGCTCGCCGGTGATACCGACGCGTTTTCCGGCGTTGCTGATGTCCTGGCAGGGAAATCCTGCGGTGACGATGTCGACGGGCGCGACCTGCGTCCAGTCGACGGTGCGGATGTCGCCGAGGTTGTCGACGTCGGGCCAGTGGTGGGCGAGGACGGTGGCGGCGTGCCGGTCGGTCTCGGCGTACCAGGCGAGCTGGCCGCCGAGCACCAGTTCGACGGCCATGTCGAGCCCGCCGTAGCCGGTGCAGACCGATCCGATGCGGGGGGCGGTGGTGTGGGCAATGCTCACGCCACCTCCCCGCGCCCGGCGTCCGCTGTCGCCGGCTCGTCGTGGGGGCAGGTCCACGGCCCACAGCCCGGCGCATCCCCTGGTCGGGGGCGTGGGCGCAGCTGCACCTCGTCGAGCGGCACCCGCTGGCGGTGCAGGAAGAACTGCCCGCGCAGCGGGTGCCCGTCGGCGTTGGCCCGCGCGGAGCCGTTGCGGATGGCGCGGTCGAAGGCGACCGCGTCGGCCCACTCCTGCGGGCTGTGCTCGCGCATGGCGAGCCAGAAGCCGTCGTCGTGGAACGGGCAGCCCACGCACGACGACTTCGGGGTGTCGGCAAGACCGTGCTGGGCCAGGAAGCGCAGGCAGTCGGTGCGCCGCCAGCCCAGGTCGAGCAGCGGGTGCACGTTGCGCATGTAGGCGACGTCGGAGTCACGGGCCCGGCCGATCTCATCGAGGCTGATCCCGATCGCGACCTCCGCCCAAACCCCGGCCGGCACTCGCGTCGGGTGCGGGTAGCCCAGCCGGCGCCGCACCTCCGCCTTGATCGGTTTGATCTTGTACTCGCCGGTGCACTGCCGGCGGGCCATGCCCCGCTCACCGTTGGGTCCCAGGGTGAACAGGGGCATGGAGGCGAACCTGTGGCCTGGGTCGAGCGCGTCAGCCCGGATGTCACCGGTGCTGACGCGCACGACCTCGATGCCGGCCTGCCGCGCGATGCCGGTCAGGCGGTCCAGATGCCGGTAGACTGCTGCTGGCTCCCAGCCGGTGTCGGCGAAGATCGCCGCGTCGAACCCGGGGATCGCGCCCTGGGCGGCGAGCAGCAGGAGCGTGGAGCTCTGCACGCCGGCGCCCAGGGACAGGTAGCGGTGGGTGGGTGCGCTCACACGACCACCTCGGTTCCGTCCTGCGGCGGCGCCTGCTTGGCGAAGATCAGGACGTCCTCGTGCGCGATGAGGTGCATCGGCACCCCGGACGAGCGGGCCTTGCGGACCTGCTGGAGCTGGAAGAACGACGGGCGGGCGACGAGCTGCCCGTCACGGACCGCGGCTAGCAGGGCGATGCACCGCTCGATCGGCACGAGCCCGGCGCGCAGCCCGGCGGCGATGACGGCGCTGGGCAGGTCGACCAGCTCGCCGCGCTTGCGCCACGGCCTGGCGGTGACCACGACGACGCCGCCGGGTCGCAGCAGGGCGGCGCAGCCGGCCAGGATCTGGGCGAAGCCGTCGGCGAGGCCGGTCAGGTCGCGGTAGGCGAGGTTGCCCCGGTCCTCGCCGTCGTTGTACCGGTCGTCGTACTTGACGACCCCGTGCTCGCCGGGTCGGACGAGGCCGTGGACGGTCGGCCCGTAGGGCGGTGAGGTGACCACGAGCGCCACCTGCCCGGTGAGTGCCTTCGGGACGAGGGACATCAGTCGGGTCGCGTCGCCGCGGATGACCGACGCGCGTCCGGTGGCGCCCTGGTCGTGGGCGTGGCGGATGTTGGCGTCGGCGATGTTCGACCATTGCGGCTCGTACTCGATGCCGAAGGCGTCGCGTCCGGCGTGGACGGCCTCGACCAGGGTGGTGCCGATGCCGCACATCGGGTCCAGGACCAGATCGCCGGGCTGGGTGTAGGCGGCGATGGCGTGGGCGGCGATCGCGGGAAGCATCCGGGCGGGATGCTTGACCGATTCCGGCACGTAGCGTCCGCGTCGCTGGACGGGGCCGGTCGACTGGGCGGTGGCCCAGACGGACAGACCCTCGGGGTCGGCGCGGTGGCGGCCGTCGTACCTACGCTGGCGGCCTTCGTAGTCGCGGCGCCGGCCCGGGTAGTCCTCGCTGGCCGCGGGGCTGCGGGTGTCCGGCTCGTTCGGGTCGGATGGTCCGGTGGTGGTGTGCTCAGGCACGGCGCTCACCGCCGTCGCGGCGCCGCCGCGACTTGGCTGCGGGAGCCGGGTGTGGGGTGAAGACCATCAGGTCGGCGTGCACCCGCAGGTGGGCGACCGACCACTGCTCGGGGTTGGCGTGGGCCAGGGTGAGCAGTTCCTCGTCGGCGACGTGGTAGACGAACTGGTCGCCGTCGGTGTCGGCCTCCACGGCGACGATGTGCTGCAGGTAGCCCAGTCCGGCCCGGGAGGCGGCGGCCACGAGCGGCCCGAAGTCCTCCGGCGTGGGCTGCGTGCCGGCGGGCACGCCGACGACGAGAACGAGGCAGCCGCCGGGGCGCAGTAGCCGCGCGCCTGCGGCCAGCAGCCAGGCGAGGCGGACCCGGGCGGTCGTGTCGGCCTCGTGCAGCGGCCAGGTGGCGACCACCAGGCTGGTGGCCGCGTCCAGCGGACCGTCGTCGGGCGGCCGGACGACTGCGGCGTCGGCGCCGGGCAGGTCGGGGTCGGTGAGGTCGTCGCCGAACCAGTCGCCCAGCTCGGGCGGCTCCTGCGCGTCGCCGCCATCCGGCTCGCCGGGCGCGGTGCGCGGAGTGGTCTCGGTCGTGGCCGCCGGCAGGCCGGTGGTGGCGGGTCCGATGACCAGGGTGGAGCTGTCGGTGAACCAGGCGCGGTGGTGCTGGCGCCCGCCTCGGGCGCAGACCGGGGACAGGGCGTGATCGGTGGTGAAGTCGACGACCGCCTCCCCCGGCCGGCTGTACGCGGCGACGAGGCGGTAGGCCAGACGGGTGGGTAGGCTGGTGTGGGTTTCGGCGTCGGTACGGGCCGTGCGCCAGACCGTGATCGGCACCGGCGGATCGCCGGCGACCAGGTCGATCAGTGTGGAGTCGGCCGGCTCGGTGTGGCCGGCCGGGTGGTGCGGGTGCGGCGTGTGCTCGCTCATGTGCTGTCGGCTCCGCGCCGCGCCGTGAAGCGCTGACACCCCCAAACCGGGTTTTGTGAGCCCCTGCGAACACTTGCCGAACCCACAAGCACTCACAACGCTCGACCCGCCATCAGCTTGTGCTGATTTCCGTCACGTTGTCGGTCGCTCGCGACGTGACGAGCCGTCGGCAGCCGCCCTACCGCGACGGGGCCCGGCTTCACGCCGGCCACCTTCTGTCAGTGACGCTGTGTCACTGACAGAAGTGATGACGGGTGCGGACGCCGGTGCGGAGAACGCTTCGGACGTCGACGTGGACAAGCGCTGTGACCAGCACTGTGAGACGCGTCGGGCGCCGCGTGTGGGCGGCGATGTCAT
Organism: Micromonospora sp. NPDC050980; assembly: GCF_040653835.1. NCBI lineage: Bacteria > Bacillati > Actinomycetota > Actinomycetes > Micromonosporales > Micromonosporaceae > Micromonospora > Micromonospora sp. NPDC050980. The sequence goes on from NZ_JBFAGS010000023.1 coordinate 39,995, forward strand.
CGACGCGGCATCGCCTGTCACAGGGTGCGGGATGTCCAGCGGTGACAGCGCGCCTGCGACTGTCACGGGCACTGCCGAGCCCGCGCGGGTCGTCGGCGACAGGGTCGTGACAGTGGCGCTGTGAGGCGACCGGATTGTCACAAGGGACCTTGCGCGTTGCCGGTGAGGTCGTGGACGCCGTGTCACGCGGTCGCGGCGCGCGGCTGTGCCACCGCCTGCGAACCGCGCGGTAACAGGCTCTGTCAGGGGTGTCACAGGGCAGGTCAACCGGCCTTTGTCAGACTCCCGGCCAACGATCAGCGGCGATGGAACGTCGTGCGTAGGGGCCACTGACAGCAGGCCGGGACGACGGCGGTGATCGGCGCTCTGAACAGCTCTGTCAGTTCCTTGTGAGCCGTCTGTGGCGCAATCGAAGCCGCCGGTCGCCGTGACATCGCCGGCGACGGCATCGCATCCCTTCGGTGTCACAGGAGTGTTGACATGAGCGTGTCCGACGCTACGAACTGGCCGACTTCCGCCCTCGACGCGGCGGAGACCGCCTTCGCCGCGCTGACCTGCGAGCCCGCGCCGCTGGTCCTCGACTGCACGGCGTTCTTCTTCGACACGAAGCTCCCGCAGCCGGTGATGGCGCTGCCGGCGCTGCGGGACTGGCTGCTGCGCCACCCCCGCGCCTACACGGCGCGTGACGAGGTGTGGCGGGAGCTGATCCGCCGCGCCCGGCTCGACGGGCCGCACTGGGTCGTCGCCGCGGTCGGCATGGCGATGCCGGCGCTGCAGCAGTACGCGGGCCAGCTGTGCGAGGGCTACGACGGCGACCCGGCGGATATCGACGCCGAGATCCTGACCGGGTTCCTGGCCGCGCTGCGCGACAGGGCGGACCTGACCAAACCCGCGCCGTACGCGAGCCTGTGCAAGGCGGCGTGGCGAGCCGGGCGGGACCTGCGGCTGCAGCAGCAGGAGTACGTGCCGGTGGAGGACATCGAGCACGTCGCCCCCGGCCCGCGCACCCCCCGGGTGCCGTACGGGCATCCGGACCTGCTGGTCCGCCGGGCGGTGACTCTCGGGGTCCTCGATCCTGAGGACGAGCAGGCCTACATCGACGTGCGCCTCGGGCGCCGGGCGATCGAGCCCATCGCCGTCGCCAACGGCGTCAGCGTGGATGCCTTGCGCATGCGGCTGTCGCGCATCGACATCCGCATCGCCGAGGCCCTCGCCGACGGGCTGCTGACCGGGGTCGCGTCGCCGGAAACCACGGAGCGACTGCGGCAGCGGGCGGAGCAGCGCAGTCGGCGCCGGGCCGGACGTGCCGCCGCTGCCCGCCGCGAAGCCGCCCGGCAACACGCCGCAGCAGCCGCCTGACCCCGCTGGCCGAGAACGGCCGTGGCCCGACGTGCAACGTCGCGCCACGGCCGTTCTCGTGTGCCCGGTGCCGCTCGCGGCGCAGCTGCTCCACAGGCAGCGCCTGCGCTGGAGCAGATCGAGGGGGAAGGGATGGCGCTTATTTCTCAGTCGACCTGCCCCGCAGTCACGTCCTGCAGGGCACCGTTCGGCCCGTTCGCTTCCGCGGTGAGGACCTGTCCGCCGTTGTCAGGAGCACTCGGCTCAGGGTGGACCGAGGCGGCCTTGTCAAGAGCTGTGAGCGCCGGCGGCGCTCACACCGCTCCCAGGCATCCGATTCCGATCCGGCTGTGAGTCCTCGCCCGCCAGCCCGCGCTGTCGCCGGTGAAACAAGCCTTGACCTGCGATGTGAGTCCGCACCAGAGCGGTGTGGGCGCGGGAAGTGTTCGCCAGGGCTCACAAATCCCGGTTTGGGGGTGCGGGACTTTTCGCGAGCCGTACCGCTCGCCGGTCCCGCCCGCCGCCGGGCGACACGGGCAGCCGCGATCCACGCGCCTCGGGTGCCGCGCCACGTTGATGCGCTGACACCACATTGATGACCGCAACCCACCCATGAGGGAGGACGAGCTCCTCCCGGGGCTCACGCGGTTCGCGCGCTTCTCGCCTGCGCCCGGCGGCGGTCCCATCGGACCGCTTCGAGCAATCGCCGCCCCCGGTCACGCCTGTTCGTGGCCGGGGCGCGGCGGGAGGTGAACCGCAATGTCCCGCACCCCACACCGCACTCTCCGAATCCCGCGAGCCGTTCGTCTCGCACTCCGCGCCGCCGTACCGCTGGCCGGCGTCGGCCTGTCGCTCGCCCTCCCGACCGCCGCGCACGCCGATCCCGGCGGCGGCGTCTACCTGGCGGCGAACTCGCTGCCAGTCGTGATCGCCAACCTGCAGAACTGGGTCATGGGCATCCTGGCCGCCATCGCCACCCTCTTCCTTGTCCTGGCCGGCGTGTACTGGGCCACCGCCGGTGGTGACCCGTCGCAGGTCGAAAAAGCCAAGCTCGCCCTGCGCAACGCGCTGATCGGCTACGGCCTGGCCGTCCTCGCACCGATCCTGCTGCAGGTCATCCAGGGCATCGTCGGGGGCTGATCATCATGGGATGGTTCCTCGACCAGGCTCTTGATTGGCTCACCACAGCGATCCTGGCCAGCCTCAACACCATCTTCGACCTCATCACCAGCATCCTGCTCACCACACCGAAGGTCACCGTGCTGCCGCAGGTGCAGGCGCTCACCGGCCGGTCGGTCTGGATCGTGGACACCGTCTTCGTGTTGGCGTTCGTCGCCGCCGGCGTGCTCGTCATGGTCGCCGACGGCGGCGAACAGTCCCGCTACACGGTCAAGGACCTCCTACCGAGACTGGTCGTCGGGTTCACCGCCGCGCACTTCTCCCAGTTGGCCTGCGACCAGCTCATCGATCTCGCCAACGCCCTGACCGCAGCGATCAGCGAGGGCGGCTACGACGGCGACGGCGCATTCACCGCGATCCGCAGCCACCTCGCGGCGGCCCAGGACCGCACTGTCCCGCTGTTGTTCCTGGTCCTGATCCTCATCATCACCGCCCTCGTCGTGACGGCCGCGTTCCAGCTGATCGGCCGGTTCGTGGCGCTGCTGGTGATGACGAGCATCGCGCCGCTGGCGCTGGCCTGCCACGCGCTGCCGCAGACCGACGGTCTCGCCCGGCTGTGGTGGCGCGCCTACGCCGGATGCCTGGCGATACCCGTGGCGCAGGCGTTCTTCCTCACCGCGGGGCAGCAGACACTGCTCGACCCGGCGACCATGCTGCCCGTGTTCGGCCTGCCCGTCGACCCGGGCGGCACGCTGAACCTCTTGGTCGTGGTGGTGCTGCTCTGGACCACCGTCAAGATCCCCGGGCTGATGGCCCGCTGGGCGGGCCAGACCGGACGCGGCACGAGCACCATGCTCGGCGCGGTCGTGCGCGTCGTCGTGGTGCAGCAGATCGCCCGCACCATCCCCGGCCTGAACACCCTACGGAGGACTATCAAATGACCCGAGCCGAATCCGAAGCGCCCATCAGGGCACGCATGCACGCTGACGTCGACGCCCCCGACAAGGTCGCCTACGGCCTGACGTTCCACCAGCTGGCGATCGTCGCCGCCGGCGCGCTCTGCTTCTACGCCGTATGGCGCACGCTGCACGGCGTCGTGCCCGAGCCGGTCCTGATCGGCGCCGGTGTGGTGCTCGGCGGGCTGGTCACCGGCCTGGCGCTCGGCCGCCGCGACGGCCTGTCCATGGATGTGTGGCTGCTGCACGCCATCCGCCACACCCGCACCCCCCGATCACTGTCCACCGCCGCATCGACCGACGCTGGCGCACCGCCGGACTGGATCGAGACCCCCAGGAGCGGCCGGGTGCCGCTGCCGGCGCCGCTGCGGCTGCCCGCCGACGCCATCGACGACGACGGAGAGGTCAGCCTCGGCGGTGCGCGGGCGGCGATCGTCGGCACCACCACCGTGAACCTCGCGTTGCGCACCCCCGGCGAGCAGGCGGCGCTGATCGACGGCTGGGGCCGGTGGCTCAACAGCCTGTCGACCCCGACGCAGATCGTCGTGTCCGCGCAACCGGTCGACCTGGCCTCCCACAGCCGGGCCCTCGCCGCCGCCGCGCACGCCCAGCCGCACCCGCACCTGCGCGCGGCGTGCGGCGATCACGCCGCGTTCCTCGGCGACCTCGCCGCCCGCCGCGACCCGCTGCGCCGGCAGGTCCTCATCGTCACGGGCACCGCCGCGGGCGAGCACGGCCACCACGCCGCGCGGCGCCGCGCCGACGACACGGTCCGGGCCCTGTCCGGCCTCGGGGTGACCCCACGGGTGCTGGACGGCCCGGCGGTCACTGCCGCCCTGGCCTGCGCAGCCGACCCGTACCGGCCGCCGCGTCCCGGCGGCCTGGCCGCGCCCGACGCCGTCATCACCGTCGCCGCACCCACCCGCACCCGCACCAGGAGGAGGACTTCATGATCAGGAAGAGAAGGTCTGGCGGCGACAGCGCACAGTCCCAGCGGGGCTCGCTGGCGTCGGCGGTCGCGCCGGCCACCGTCGAGGTCACGCCCCGGTGGCTGCGCGTGGGCGACGGGTTCGCCGCGACCCTCGTGGTGACCGGCTACCCGGCCGAGGTGGGACCTGCGTGGCTGGAGCCGCTGCTGTCCTGGCCGGGCCGGCTCGACCTCGCGGTGCACATCGAGCCGCTGCCCGCGCCGATCGCCGCGTCCCGGCTGCGCAAGCAGCGGGCACGGCTGGAGTCGTCCCGGCGGGCCGACTCCGAACGCGGCAAGCTGGCCGATCCCTACGTCGACGCCGCCGCGCACGACGCCGGTGACCTGGCCGAGCGGCTGGCCCGAGGCGCGGCAAAGCTGTTCCGCGTCGGCCTGTACCTGACCGTGCACGCCCGCACGGAAGACGAACTACTGGAGGCGTGCGCGCAGGTCAGGGCCGCCGCCGCGTCGACCCTGCTGGAGGTGCAGCCCGCGACGTGGCGGCAGCTTCCCGGCTGGACCACCACCCTGCCCCTGGCCACGGACGGGCTGCGGATGCTGCGCACCATGGACACCCAGGCCCTCGCCGCCGCGTTCCCATTGTCGAGCCCGGACCTGCCCGCGCCGCTGCCCGGCGACCCGCCGGCCACCGGCGGTGTCCTCTACGGCGTCAACCCCGCCAGCTCGGGGATCGTGTGGTGGGACCGCTGGGCGCAGGAGAACCACAACTCGGTCGTCCTGGCCCGCTCCGGGGCCGGGAAGTCGTACTTCGTGAAGCTGGAGGTCCTGCGCAACCTCTATCAGGGTGTGCAGGTCGCGGTGGTGGACCCTGAGGACGAGTACCTGCGCCTGGCCGACGCGGTCGGCGGCAGCATCGTCCGGTTGGGCCTGCCCGGCGTGAAGATCAATCCCCTGGACCTGCCGGTCGGTGACCGGCGTCCCGACACGCTGACCCGTCGCGGGCTGTTCCTGCACACGCTCATCAGCGTGCTGCTCGGCCATCAGCCGCCACCGGCGGAACGCGCCGCGCTGGACCGGGCGATCCTCACCGTCTACCGGGCCGCCGGGATCACCGCGGACCCGGCCACCCACCACCGGCCCGCGCCGCTGCTGCGCGACCTCACCGTGGCGCTGCGCGCTGACGACGACCCGGCCGCCGCGACGCTGGCCGCCCGGCTCGCGCCGTGGGTGCAGGGCAGCTTCGCCGACCTGTTCGACGCACCCACCACCCAGGCCCCGGTCGGACACCTGGTCGTGTGGTCGCTGCGGCACTTGCCCGACGAACTGCGCACCGTCGGCACCCTGCTGGCGCTGGACGCGATCTGGCGCACGGTCGACGCCCCGCAACGCCCGTCACGGCGGCGGCTCGTGGTGGTCGACGAGGCGTGGCTGCTGATGCGCGACGGCGAAGGCGCCCGCTTCCTGTTCCGCATGTCGAAAGCGGCACGCAAGCGCAACGCCGGGCTGACCGTCATCACCCAGGACGCCGCCGACGTGCTGGGCACCGATCTCGGCCAGGCGGTGGTGTCCAACGCCGCCACGCAGGTGCTGCTGCGGCAGGCGCCGCAGGCCATCGACGCCGTCGGTGAGGCGTTCGGGCTCACTGACGGTGAGCGGCGGCTGCTGCTGGCGGCCCGCTGCGGCCACGGCTTGTTGATCTCCGGGGTTAGCAGGACCAGCTTCGAGTCGGTCTCCTCCGACGCGGAGCACGCCCTGGCGACGACCGACCCGGCCGAGCTGGCCGACCTCGACGAGGAGGACGACCTGTGACACCACCGACCGAAGCCTTCAGAGCAGCGCTCCTGTCACCGGCGCCCGGGCCCACCATCGGCCCGGGCGCCGATCCTATCCCGCCCCCCACCGGACCCGCGTCGGCGCTGGTCGACGCCGCCGCGTGGGCCACACAGCGGCCGTGGCTGGCGGCTGTCGCCGCGGCCCTGCTGATCGCGTGGATCGCAGCCCGGAACCTGGTCGAAATGTGGCGGCACCGCCACCACGCCCGCGGCGCGCGGCTGGTGACAATCGCGCCGCCGCCGGAGGTCGACCCGCACAGCGCGCCAGCGTTGTGGGCGAACCTGGCCGGCGTGCTGACCCCGTCGCGGCGGCGGCGCCTGGTCCACGGCGCTCCGCACGTCGTGTGGCAGTACACGTGGTCCGGCCGGCAGCTGCTCATCTCGATCTGGGTGCCCGGCACCGTCCCCCCGGGGGCGGTCGAGGCCGCGGTGCGGGCGGCGTGGCCCGGCTCGTCCACCACCACCGACGACAACCCACCGCCGCCGGTCCCCCTGGAGGCGCGTCCCGCGGCGGGTGGGCACCTGCTGCCCGTGTACGCGGAGTGGCTGCCGCTGTCCACCGACCACGACACCGACCCGCTGCGCCCGCTGATGTCGGCCGGCGCGCAACTCAAACCCGGCGAGTACGCGTGCGTGCAGATCCTCGCCCGCCCGGCCACACCCCGGCGGGCGGCGCGGGCCCGCCGCGCGGCCGGGCGGCTGCGGGCCGGCAAGAGCGCCGTGCCGGCGGTCAACCCGGCTGCGCCGGTGCTGTGGCTGCTGGAGGCGTTCCTGCCCGGCAGCGGCGGCATCGGCCGCACCGCGGCGCCCGCCGCCCGTCGGGATCCCACCGTCGAGCGCGACGTCCGGGCGATCCTGGACAAGACCGCGCACCCGCTGTGGCAGACCGGCATCCGGTACGCGGTCGCCAGCACCAGCCGGCGGCCCGGCGCCGACCCGCGCGGGCGGCTGCGGGGTATCGCGGACACGATCGCCTCGGCGTTCGCCATCCACACCGGCCGCAACCGGCTCACCCACCGCGCCCGCATGCCCGCCCCGGTGGCCGTCCTCGCCGCCCGCCGCCTCGGCCCGGGATTCCTCACCTCCGCCCCGGAACTCGCCGCACTGGCCGCCCTGCCGCAGGATCTCGCGGTGCCCGGCCTCGACCGGGCGCGGGCCGCGTCGATGCCGGCGCCGGTCGCCGTTCCCGGCGGCGGGCGGGGGGTGAAGATGCTCGGCGACGCCGAGATCGGCGGGCACAGCGTGGGGCTGTCGGTGCCGGACGCGAGGTATCACATGCATGTGATCGGCTCCACGGGCTCCGGCAAGACCACCCTGCTGGTCAACATGGCCCTCGACGACATCAAGGCCGGCCGCGGCACCGTCGTCATCGACCCGCACGGCGACCTCGTCCTGGACATCCTCGACCGGCTCCCCGCCACCGTCGCCGACCGCGTCGTGCTCTTCGACCCCGACCAGGACAACCCGCCGACGCTGAACCCTCTCGAGGGCGACGACCCCGACCTGGTGGTCGACAACCTCGTGTCGATCTTCGGCAACATCTTCGCCAAGGCGTGGGGACCGCGGATGGACGACGTCATGCGGGTGGCCTGCCTGACCCTGCTGCGCCACAACAACGTGACCCTGCAGCACATCCCCCCACTGCTCAACAGCCCCCAGTTCCGCTCGGCGATGACGGTGGACCTCGACGACCCGGCCGGGCTCAGCGGCTTCTGGCAGTGGTACGACAGCCTCAACGACAGCCTGCGCTCGCAGGTCATCGGACCGGTCCTCGCCCGGTTGCGCGCGTTCCTGCTGCGCGACTTCGTCAAACGCACCATGCGCTACCCCCGCTCGAGCTTCGACATGGGCCGCGTGCTCAACGGCGGCGTGCTGCTCGTCCGCATCCCAAGGGCGTGCTCGGCGAGGACACCAGCCGACTGCTCGGCTCCCTCGTCCTCGCGCAGGTGTGGCAGGCCGCCACCGCCCGCGCCGGCGTCGCACCCGACCGGCGCCGCGACGCCAGCCTCATCATCGACGAGGCCCAGAACTTCCTGACCTTGGCCAACAGCCTGGACACGATGCTCGCCGAGGCCCGCAAGTACCGGCTGTCGCTCGTGCTCGCCCACCAGGACTTGGCCCAGTTTCCCCGCGACCTCCTGGCAGCGGCGTCGGCCAACGCCCGCAACAAGGTCTACTTCACCGTGGCGCCGGAGGACGCGAAAGTGCTGTCCCGGCACACCCTGCCGGAACTGGGCGAGCACGACCTCGCCCACCTCGACGCGTACACCGCCGCCGCACGCCTCGTGGTGAACGGCCGGCAGACGCCCGCGTTCACCATGAAGACCCGGCCGCCGAGGCCGGTCGTCGGCGAGGCGACCGCCATCCGCCAGGCCGCCGCCGCGGCGGTACCGAGCCAGGACACCGGCGCCGTCGACGACCTCGTCGAACGGCTCAGCCGCAAGCCCGACGACAAGCGGCGCTCCCGTCCGAAGGGCGACCGCAGCTGAGGAGTCTGTCAGGCGGTGGCGTCGCCCGGGTCGCGCACCGGCTCGCCGCCGGGATCGCCGCCGGTGACCGCCGCAGGCTGGCAGGACGGTGCTGACCTGGCTGTCAGTGCCGCACACGCTCCGTGACAGGCCCTCCGCACCGACCTCTCCCTCTCCAGACACCCCTCCCGATCGGGAGGGGAACCCCATCTTGCCTAGGAGCAAACGTCGTGTACTCCCGTGTTCCTCCTGCCTCCAGCAGCCCGGATCCGCTCGCGGTGTTCGGTCGCATCGTTCCCCGCGACCACGCCCTCCTCGGGCTGCTCGCCGAGCATTACCTGTTGTCCACCGACCAGATCACCAACGCCTTCTTCGACAACCGGCGCACCGCCCAACGGCGGCTGACGATCCTGCACCGCCTCGACGTGCTGCACCGCTTCGGCCGCAGCGGCGCCCACGGCCGGTACGGGTCGCTGCTCTACACCCTCGGACCCGTCGGACTGCAACTGCACCCGACGACCTACCACGACCCGAACGGGCTCGGCGGCAAGGCGCCCCGCAGCTCCCTGGAGCGGGCCAAGCGGATCGCCGCCAGCGGCCAGGTCAACCACCTGCTCGGCGTCAACCAGTTCTTCACCGACCTCATCGCCACCGCCCGCCACACGCCCGACGCCCTACTGTCGCGCTGGTGGTCCGAGCAGCACGCCACCACCGTCTACGTCCAGGCCGGCATCCGCCCCGACGGGCACGGCGTGTGGACCGCTGGCGGCACCTCGACCGGCTTCTTCCTCGAGCATGACAACGACACCGAGAACCTCGCCCGGGTCGTGGCCAAGCTGCGCGGATACGAACGCCTCACCACCTTTGGCCCCCGCTACCCCGTGCTGTTCTGGGTCCCCAGCCGCCGCCGCGAGGCCAGCCTGCTCGGGGTGCTCGGAGGGCTGCGCACCGCCAGCCCGATCGCGACCGCCGTCCACGGCCCGGACCCGGCGGGCCGGGTCTGGACCCTCGTCTCAGACCTCACCCACCGGCGGTACCTGCACGAGCTGCCCTGCGACCACGGACCCGACACGGTCACCAACCCGCAGCGCTTCGACGACCTGTAGGGCTCACACCGCAGGCCAGCGGGCGCCGGACAGGCCAGCCTGGGCGCCTGCGCGCAGGCTGACCACCGTCCGCGTCTGTCAGCAAGCAAGACCGTCTGTGAGACCGGGAAAGTCTCACAGCGTCGACGCCGACGACGGCCCACAGCGGGTCGGGATGTCTCACAGCGCAGGTCAGCCCCACTTTTCGGCGATCAATTCGTCGGATGGGCCTGACAGATCAGGCCGCTACCGTTCACGGCACTAACACCACCTCATATCTCCACCCGGTCCGGTCCCACCTCGGAACCACCGCCGCACCCACCGGTGCGCCACGCCCACCCGCCCCACCCCGGGGCCGGTCGGCGCCGCGCCGCGCGGCGACCGCAGGTCGCACCGCACCAACCCGCACCACACCTCACCCCGCAACCGACCCACGCACCCAGTGGGCCGGTCATCTCCGCGCGCCCTGACGCGCCAACCTGCAAGGAGGACCCCTTATGGCCAAGAACGCGACCCGCAAGGTCACCGAGCCTGCTGTCACACCGACGGCGACGATTCGCACTATGATCGTCTGTGTGCCGGGCGACCTGCCCCGCGAGTCCCTGACCGCACACCAGCTCGACCGCAACTTCGGCGTGCAGGGCACGCTGTCGCCCCGATTCTGGGCCAGCCCCGCGGTGCACCTGTGGCAGCGCAGCCAGATGTTCGGACTGCGCAAGGGCCGGCCGGCCTACTGCGCGGGCGGACCGGCGCGACTGCTCGACCTGACCGGCATGCGTCACGCCGCCGCCGTCGGGGCGGGCATCCGCCACCAACTGTTCAGCCGCGCCGTGCACGGCACCCGCAACGCCACTCCGTGGCACGTCTACGAGGCCCGCCACCTGGCGGACCCGCAGGAGTACCCGTGGGACAAGGCCGTCGCGGACTTCAACAACCAGCCCCGGGTCAACGCGATTCGGATGCACAACGCCGCCACGTACGGCGCCGGGCAGATCGCCCTGAACGAACTGGAGATGTATCAGGCCGGCTGCATGGCCTACCAGCACCACAGCGCCCTGACCGCGGTCGCGGGCGACGCGCTGATCACCGCCGAAGGAGCCAGGCTGGCCCCGGCCAGCGACGCCATGGCCGACCGGGTGACCTACCTCGAACAGGCCAACCGACTGTTCGCCGCCATCGATCCCGACCAGCGACTGCTCGCGGTCGCGCTCTGACTGCGCCCCGGACAGGAAGGAGACACCCCCGATGGGCCGCGTCATGTTCCTGCTCGACGAGGTCGAGCACCTCGCCGACGCCTGCGTCCGCGCCCAGCGTCGCAGCGCGGCGAACCGCGCAGCACCCCACCCGGCACCCGCGTTGCGGGTGATGCACGACGAGTTCGGTCAGATCTACCTGACCGGCACCAGCACCTACACGGGCGAGAATCACCGCCTGCGGCCCGTCACCTCCAGCCTGCTGGGCTGGCAGGAGATACCGGTGCTCGCCGGAGAGCTCACTGGCAAGCGCTACCGACGGCTGTACCCGGGCCGTCTCGGCGACATCCCGCTGTACGGGCCGAAGCACCACCTGCTGCACCTCATCCAGACCGGCGTCGACGCCGGCTGGAGCACCTTCGTCGTCGACTACCTCGACGACACCGTCATCCCCGGCGTCGGCCGCGGGCGCTTCCACGCCCCGCGCTGACACCTGCCGGAATCGACCGGGCCAGCAGCCGCCATCCCCGAAGGATGCGCGCTGCTGCCCGGTCGGCTCCGCCAACCACCTCACCCCTGCTTTTGGAGTGGGAGGGGACCGGCTCAGCATGAGAATCGGTCCCCGGTTCACGCTCATCCCTGACACCGTCCGGGAGTTCGCCGAGCCGTCGCAGCCGCCGCGCATCACGCCGACCCCGTCGATGACGAATCCGCCGGCCCCGCGCTGCTGCTCGTCGCCGACGACGGCGTCTACCTCCTGTCCAACGGCCTGCGTAACCACCCCGGCCCGAGCAGCCTGCGGACTCCACCCGTACGGGCGGTGTTCGCCGAGCACCTCGGCCACAACCAGCCGGCCCCACAACCGGAACGACCTGCTGATCGCCCCCTGCCGTCGCGCCGGCCAGGCACCCACCACACCGAGCAGCTCCGCCGCAGCCAGCAGTGGCCGCGACGCCTTGATCATCACCATTTGCGATGACCAGCCAACCGTCTCGGCCACCCACGTGTCCGAGGCGCCGCATCTCGCCTGAGCTTGCCAGCCGCCCCAGGCGGGGGCGCCCATTGCGCCACCGGCCGGGCGAGACGGCCGTTCTTTCCCTCTTCCAGGTCCAGCACGGCCTCGGATCCCGCGAGCGCCTGTCAGCAGGCCGTGGTCACACCCCACCAAAAGCCAACGGCGACCAATCCCTGGTCGCCGCCCTCACCCTGTCTGAAGGGACAAGCAACATGATCCAACTCCCGATCTGCCCTGTCTGCAGCGAACCGGTCACAGACCAGCCCGCCGAGAACTGGACCAGCGCCTACCGCGGTGGCAGCGCCCCGTGGTGGCATCTGGCGGACAACACGCCCATCTGCGCGGCTGCCGACGGCAGCCACGCCCAGGCGGCCTTCGTCGAGGACGGGCTCCCGGCCGACAGCGAGACCAGCAGCTGGATCGACGCGATGAGCCACCTGTTCGCAATCGACGGCCCCTGCGACCCCGCCCGGCTGGGCAGCGCCATCACCGCAGCCGAGCACCTCACCCGCTGGCTGCACACGGCCACCGGGCCGTTGAGCGCGATGCTGGCCCTGCCGACGCCCTGCGACGTCGCGTCCCTGGTCGGGCACCTGCACCGCACCACGCGGCTGCTCGCCCGGGTGCACGCACAGACCGGGTCCTACCTGCTCGACCAGGCCCGCCAGGCACACTTCACCGGCCTCGACGACGACAGCGAGGTGCGCGGCGAGGTCGTCGACGTGACCCACGACGTCGGCACGTGGCTGCAGATCGCAGCCAACTGGTCCGCCCAGGCGGCGCAGGAGACAGGCGCCGCCTGGTCCAGCGCCCGCACGGTCGCTGCCCTGACAGCCACTTCCGCCGGGCGAAGGGACGAGAAGCGATCGTCCTCCACCGCGGCCGGCACGGAACACCAGGAAGACCAGCAGTGACCCGCGCAGCGCCCACGCCGGCGAAGGCGACGCCACGCCGCGAGGGACGACACTGGTCGACCGCAGCTGCGGCGAGCGCAGGGGAGACTTTGACCTCAGCAAGATTCCGCCGCGCCTGCGACAGGTCCTCGACGACCTGCGTGCTGGTCGCCGCGACCCGGACCCCGGACGGTTGGCGCCACGCCGGCCGAGACCAGCCGACCTGCTCCCGCCGTGGCGGTATCCCGGCCGCCCTCGACCGCAGGGTGCCCGGCTCGACCCGGCCGAGTGGCCGGTGGCGGTGGTCGATGCCCACGGCTGACTACACGCCGCCGCGAGGCAGCACGGCCGTGTTCTCCGGCCGGTGGTTGCGCTACGAGCCGGTCCCCGGCTTCCACCGCTACTACGAGGGCTACCTCGCGACGGTGACCGGCTGGTGGAACGGCGCCTTCGAACTCACCCTCGACCGCGAGGCGGTGACCGCCCTGGTCCAGACGTTCGCCGCGATGGGCAACTACGTCGGCGGTGACTGGCACACCGTCGACTTCGACGGGCACACCCTCACCGTCGCCCGTCCGGTGTCCCTTGGCAGCGGCGTCCACCTCGTGCAGCCCACTGCAGGGCGGTACCGGATCGGCTGGGGCCTGCCGTGGCGCCCGGTCGACCCGAGCCGCTGCGACCGCGTCTTCGGCCAGCCGTAGCCGCACGGCCGCCAGCACAGGGCGTGCAAGGCCCTGCCCGAGCGTCGACGGCGCCGGCGAGATCCGGTGATCGCACTTGATCACGAGGCGCTGTCGAAGCATGCATGGAAGCACGCCACATCCCGGCATACCGATCAGCAGTCCCAAGGGGAGGACAGATGGACCACACAACCGACCAGACTCCGGCGCCCAGCGCCCTCGACAAGGTCGCCGCAGCTCTGGCAGAACTCGGCCGAGAAACGGCCGCCGCGATCGCACAGCGCGCCGGCGTCGGCTACTCGACGGCCACCAAGCGGCTTCGCAAGCTGGAGGAAGACGGCCAGGCCGAACCGTTCCGCGCCGCCGACGGCCGCACGCTCTGGCGGCACACCGCGACCGCGGCGGCCAGCACTGACAGCGGCGACCCGCCGGCAACCACGACCGACGCCAGCGGCGACCCGCCCCACGCACCCGCACCGACCGACGACGACGCAGGCGAGGCTCAAAGACCGGACGAGCCCCCCGCGCCGGCGCAGGAGACGGGGGCCGCCGTGGCGGCGGAACCGGACGACGGGTCAACCAGCATCCAGCCGGACGACGTACACCCACCAACGCCAGACAGCGACGCGGATCGGCCGACCCCGCAGGACCAGCCGCGTCAGGCGGACAGCGGCCTAAGCGAGGCGACCGCAACCGACGCCGAGTCCACCCCGGCCGACGCCGAGGCCCCGGTCGCTGCCGACACATCTGGTGAGGCAGATTCCGAACCCAGCACGGACCCGGAAGGCAGCGACGGCTCCACCCGGCCCAGCAGCCCAGCTGAGGCTGCGAGCGCGTCGGGTGGCGAGAAGCCACGCCGGTCCAAGGGCAGCCTGCGAGGGGCCATCCTCGACGTGCTCGAAGCCCACCCCGACCAGCCGTTCAAGACCAGCCAACTGTGCAAGGCCATCGACCAGGCCAACGACGGCAGCGGATCTGCCAAGGCCAGCGCGGGCGCGGTCGTCAACGCCCTGCACAAGCTCGTCGCCGACCACCTCGCCGTGCAGGTCGTCGAGAAGCCGGCGGCCTTTCAACTCGCCCCGAAGACCGACTAGCAGCTAATCCACCGCTGGTAGCCCGGGGCGGGCGTCGAACTTGGCGGAACCACGCCCGCCCCGGTGCTCCTTTACCGACAAGGAGCGACATCGAGTGTCCCACCTGACCTCCTATCTCACCGCGGCCGGCGGAGTCCTCGCCGGTCTCGCCGCCGCAACGGCACTGCTCGTCCGGCAGCGGCAGGTCATTCACCATCAGCGACAGGCGCTGGCCGATCGCGACCGCGGCCGGTCCTACTGGCACCGCTTGGCCACCCACAACGACACGACCGGCCTGCCGAACCGGCGGGCCCTGTGGACCCACCTCGAGGCCACGTTCTCGCTCGGGGAACCGCTTGGGCTCATCCTCATCGACCTCGACGGTTTCAAGCAGGTCAACGACACCTACGGCCACGAGCACGGCAACGACCTGCTGCACGAGGTCGGCCGCCGCCTGATGGCCCTCGGGCCGTCGGTCGCCCTGGCCGCGCACCTGGCTGGCGACGAGTTCGCCCTCGTCGTGCACGGCGACGTCGGTGAGGTCGATACCGCCGCCCAGGCCGCCCACCGGCGCATCTCGACGCGCCCCTACGAGATCGCCGGCCAGCAGGTGACCGTCACCGCCAGCGTCGGCTACGCCGCCGCCGAACCCGGCATGCTGCCGCGCGACCTTCTGCACGCCGCCGACCAGGCCATGTACCTGTCCAAACGCAAGCGCAGCGGCATCCGCGCCCACGACCCGAGCCACGTCACGCCGCCGTGTCCCGTCACCCGCTACCGCGACCTGCGGTAACACGCACCCGGCGCAGCACTAAGCCTCCGCAACCACCTGGAGCCCCGCAGGCCGATCGGCCTGCGGGGCTTCGCGTCCGTCAAGGAGCCGATCCCCGTGATGTCCTTCAACGCCGTCCACGCCCTGACCGGGTGCCTGCTGCACATCGAGGCCAGCGCCGACCTCCTCGGCTGGGGCCGCCCGCCTCTCCTGCTGCTCGTCCAGGACCGGCCCGCCCCATCCGCAACCAACGGCACGAGGCGCCAGATGCGCGCCGTCCACCTACCGCTGAACGACACCCGCATGGGCCGCTACCGCGCCGGACTCGCCGATTTCCTGCCGGACCTCGCCGCCGCGCTCGACATCGACCAGCCGGTCGCCCGGCCCACGCTGGCCGCCTGCGTCGACATCAGCCTGATCGCGGACCTCCTCGCCGATCCCACACCCGGACTCCGCCTGTTGGCCTGGGCCGTCTGCTACGAGGACGTCCTCGTCGCCTCCGACGGCCCGCACGAGATCCGCCGCGTCGACGCGGTCGACGCCGACCGCCGCAGCTACCAGATCACGAGGCTGCGGGGCGAACCGCACCCCGTGGTCTGCATCGACGACCACCTCGACCACGACGACACGCCGGCCACCCGCTCTGCACTGGCGCGCCTCATCGAGAGCACCAGCCGGCCCGATCGGTCCACGCCGACGACCTCCTGAAAGCCGCCGACGCCACGCCGGCGAGCGCGGCTCCCGACCTCACCCCGCGCGGCGGACACCGTGCCCTACGGCACCACCCAAGTGAACGACTTGACCTTCGCCTAGAGAAGAGCGTCGATCAAGCAGGTCATTGCCCGAGGCGGCCATCAGGCGAAACGCCGGTTGGACGGTGACCCAGGCCCAGAACCCGACGGAAGGTCACCCGCAATGTCTGACCGCAGCCGAATCCGCCCGTCCCACCGCGCCCTCCTGCCCAGCGACGTCACCGACCCCCTGCTGTGGCGGCTGGCCGTGGACGTCCTCACCGCCCACCAACCCGGACCCGGCGACCGGTGCGCCAACCTGCAGTGCGCCGACCAGGCCGGGCCCTGTTCGGCGGCCAGGCAGGCACAACGGGCAATGGGCGCCGCGCGAGCCGCGCAACCGACACACCTGCCGCAGCCGGCACCCACCCGAGAACCCGCGCCACAGCGGCCGGTCCGCGACTGCGGCGGTTTCGTCGGCTGGTTCACCGCCGGTGTCGCCGCCACCGCCACGCGCCTACGAACGCGGATCCCGCAGCGGCTGCCCCGCCGCGTCCCCGGCGCCACCCTGATCACCGCGTACGCCGCGTAGCCGCAGCCCAGACGCACCGACCACGCCACCGAACCCCCGACCAGGAGGAACTCGTGACCTTTCGCACCGAGACCACTCTCGCCGGCTACGCCCGAGCCGCCGTCGAGATGAAGACCCGCATGCACGAGTACTGCGCCAGCACCGCCGGCGGAGAGTACACCCGGGCCTTCGTCGAGACCCTCCTCGCCAGCCGTCCCGAAGACCACGGCGACGAGGCGCATCCCCACCAAAAGCTCACCGACGTCATCAACCGCGCCAGTAGCGCGGTCTGGGCGCAGGGCGAGGCATACGTGCTCGCCCCCGCCATGACCGCCGTCGTCGCCGCAGCCGCCGAATCCCTCGACCTCACCGGCGACCTCCTCACCGCCGACGCCGCCCCCACCGACGGTGGCGTGCTCTTCCTGCCCGAGGCGATCTACCACCGCGACCTGGCAGGACAGGTCAGCGCCATCGCCGCGATCACCTGGGCCACCATCGCCTCCCCCAACGGACGGTCATGGCTGATCTGCGGCTGGGCACACCGGGACGACCCCGAGGACCCCCACGCCACCCGCATCCAGGGCTACGCCCGCCAAGACCCGACCCTGCTGTCGCGCCTCGGCCCGTACGTGCTGACGAACCTGGACATGCTGCCGATCGCCGCACCCGTGCCCGCCGTCGCACACCCGGACATCGACGAGCCCGACCGCGACTGGGAGACCGCACCCGACGGCCGGTACGTCATCGCCGACGCCACCGCCCGCACCCGCGTCTGCGCGGCGATCGCCTACGCGTTCTGGCGCATCCAGGCCCAACCCATCAGCGTCGCCGCGCCCGCACCACTGGACCGGCCCGCCCGGCGCCGCGCCGCACGCGCCCGCATCGTGCACGACACCCGCGTCGTGATGCTGCGGCGCACCTCGGCGTTGACCGAGCCCACAGGCGGCCCGCCCAAGTGGCACTACCGCGTCCGGTTCGTCGTACGCGGCCACTGGCGTCGCCTCATCGACAAGCACGGGCAGGCGCAGAGGATCTGGGTCCGCGTGCACCTCAAGGGACCAGACGACGCGCCGCTGCTGCACGGCGACAAGGTCGCCGTCCTCGCCCGCTAGCCCCGGCACCCACGCCGATCCGCCACCGACGACCGCGTGGCCCACCACGGCCGCGCGGTCGTCGCCGTACCCGAGCACACCACCACGACGAGGAGACACGACCCGTGGACACCAGCTGCTACGTCAGCGTTACCGATCCCGTCCAGCCGAGCATCGTCCGCGCCCGCTACGTCCACTTCGACGGCTACCCCTTGGCGCTCATCCCGCAGCTACGCGGTATCTGGGCCAAGACCGCCCGCCGCGACACTCACGCTCTCATCGACGCGGTCCTCGCCCACGACTGGTTCTATCTCGGATTCGACATCACCCGAAACACGCGGTCGTTCCCGAACCAGCACCCCGTGCGGGGAGTCGGCGTGACGCTCGACGACGCCCCGGAACCTGTCACCGTCTTCCCGCTCAGCCGCGCCGTCGACCTCGGCGCCTCGTGGATCTACGTGATCAGCCCGACTGACGACACCGTCTCCGTGCACACCGGCGACGGCGATCCAGTCGGTGTCCACCCCCTCGGCTCACCGGCAACCAGGAGGACCACCGTCCTGCCCGACCGCGCCTGTCCCCTCGTCCAGCGACACGCCACGCCTTCCCGCGCGCCCATGGCGCGGCCCTACCGCGCCCGTCACCTCGACCGCCGGGAGCCGAGGTGAAGCTCCGATCTCTGGTGTCACTCGCGGTGGCGCTCGTCGCCGTGTTCATCCTCTGCGCCGGTGGGCTCGGCGGATTACTCGGCGGCGGCACGGCCGCCGCCGAGTGTGTCCCCATGGCCACCTCACCCGGCTCCCCGTCGCCCACCACTGCGTCACCAACCGGGACGCCCGCCGGGTGGCCGGCGATCGGTGACTGGGACAGCGACCAGGTCGGCAACGCCGCCGCGATCGTCACCACCGGCGCCCGCCTCGGACTACCAGCCCGAGGCTGGGTGATCGCGGTCGCCACCGCCATGCAGGAGAGCACCCTGCGGAACCTGGCCGGCGGCGACCGGGACTCGGTCGGGCTGTTCCAGCAGCGCCCCAGCCAAGGGTGGGGCACCCCCGCCCAGCTTCAGGACCCCGTCTACGCGTCGGAGAAGTTCTTCAACACGCTGGTCACGATCAGCGGCTGGCAGGCGATGCCGCTCACCGAGGCCGCCCAGGCCGTGCAGGTCAGCGCCTTCCCCGACGCCTACGCGAAATGGGAGGGACCGGCCAACCAGCTGGTCACCGCGATCGCCGACACCGCCGGCCTACCCACCGACGGCCTGGCCGGGTGCGGGGCCACCGGCCCGTGGACGCAGCCGGTCCTCGCCCCTGTCGGATCAGGGTTCCGTACCAGTGACCGGCCGGGCCATGACGGCGTCGACCTGAGCGCCCCGCGCGGCACCGTCATCCGCGCGGCGTCCGCCGGGACCGTCCGCACGGTCCGCTGCAACGCCGTCTACGCCGACACCGGCGCCGAATGGGGCTGCGACCGCGACGGCGACCCCGTTCTCACGCGCGGGTGCGGCTGGTACGTGGACATCGACCATGCCGGTGGGCTGCTCACCCGCTACTGCCACATGGACCAGCCGCCGATGGTGACGGTTGGGCAGCCCGTCGCCGCTGGCCAGCCCATCGGCGTCGTCGGCTCCACCGGCCACAGCTCCGGCCCGCACCTGCACTACGAGGTGCACCACAACGGCGATGCCAGCCCGAACGGCGCGATCGACCCGGTGCCCTTCATGGCGGCTCAGAACGCCCCGCTCGGCACAAGGCCCTAGAGGCGATGCCGGCGGGTCCATGGCACCCAAGCTCGGCTGCCGTCCCGCCCGGGACGACCGCCGCAACCCCCACCCACACATCCCCGAGGAGGAAAGGCACGTGAGCACACCCACGCTGATCGGCGTTGCCGCGTTTCGCGGCAGGTACACCGCCCGCTTGATCCAGTTCGGCGAGGGTCCGGAGGTTCTGGTGCCGCTGCTGCGCCGGATCTGGACCGACACGTTCGGCCGTGACACCGACGCTATGGCCGCCGCGCTGCTGGCCCGCAACTGGTGGTCCCTCGCCGTCAACCCCAAGCCTCGGCGATGGGACCGGCAGCCGCCCGTACCGGGGCTGGGCTACCCGGCCGGGAACGACGCGATCCGGCAGGGCTCGCTGCGTGAGGACCTTGACGGGTTTCTCGAGTGGCTGTACCTGCTGCACCTCGACCAGCGGCGGCTGGTGGTGTACGAGGCGACGGTCCACGGCCGCTGGCTGCGGCACAGTCTCCACCACCTTGACCCGGTCGAGGACCTGTTCGTCACCGAACCCGCCCTCGACGAGGGCGGGTCGGGGATGACGGTGTGCACCGTGTGCGGCGCGGTCGATGAGATCGACCACGTCGAGGTGCCGTCCATGGCCGGCTACGGCTACGACACTGCCACCAGATGCACCCGCTGCGGCTCCTCTGTCGCCACCGACCCGATGTTCGGCGACCACGTCACCCGCAAGCCCTGGCCGCCGCACGCCTCCACGACGGGTGACGCGACGGGCAGCACCCGATGAGCACGCCCGACCCGATGCCGTCGCCGCCCACTGGCGGCCTATCCACTCATCGATCGGAGAGCACCATGATCTACCAGCCTGGCCAGCGCGTCGCCCTGGTCCATACCAGCGACCCGTACACCTGGTTGCGGCCCGAAGACACCGGCACCGTCCGCCGCCACGACCAGCGGCACAACCTCGTCGAGATCACCTGGGACAGCGGCTCGACACTGTCGATGTGCCTCGACGCCGGCGACCGCATCGCACCGGCCACCACCCCGTCGCCCACCGGCGATCCGGTCGCCGAGGCCACCGGATGGGCCGCCGTTCTGCGCCAGATGGGGGCTGCCGGCACCGAAGCCGGACGCACCGCCGCCGAATGGTGGGCGCAGGACACCATCGGCGCCCGCACCGACGGCGACACCCTCCTGGCCGCGCGCCGGATCCTGGTCGGCATCGAGGACGGCGATCCCGCCGTCCTCAACGCCCTGCCCCACTTCTCCTCGGCGGGAGAGTCGGTCGACATCGCCGGGTGGGAGCTGTTCGTCGAGGCCACCGGCGACTCCACGGGCTGGTTCGGGCTGCGCATCCCGCAGCGCGACGAGGCGATGGCCGTCTACCGCGAAGCCTTCGACACCGCCGTCGTCGACCGCGTCGCCGACCTGTGTCACCTCGCGGCCAGCCCCACCGGCGTCGACTTGTCTCACCTGCACCCCGACCGGGTCCGTATCGGCGGCGTCGGTGTGTTCTCCGGCGAGTGGGCGCGCACCACCGGACCGGACGGCGACGACCGGATCGAGGTCGGGTTCGTCGGCACTCTGATCGACCACTGGAACGGGTGGGCGGTGTTCTCCTGCACCCGAGCGGTGGCCGAGGCGATCGTCGCCGACCAGCAGCGCCACCGCGACCAGTACCGCCACCGCCTGCGCGAGCAGGGCGTGCCGGCCGACGACCTGGACCGTCGGGTCGACGCGGAACTGGCCGACCTGTCCTTCGACGGCGACGTGATCGTCGCCGACCAGCGGGCCCTGTCCGACGACCCGGACGCCATCGACCGCATCTCCCCGGACGGTGACGGCCGGTACGTGGTGATGGGCCGCAGCTGGTGCTGGGAGGCCGTCGACCCGTACGCCTGCGACCGGATCGTCGGCGACCTGCCCGACCCCGACCAGGCGTAGGGCGCAGACCCGACCCAGGCCGGACTGGCACCGGCAGACAGGTGACACCGACAAGAAGGGAAACCGGAGCACCTTGCGCGGGCCGGACGCCGGCCTGCGACTCCCGATTCCGGCCGCGCCTTCCCCCGCCGGTAGGCGCTCGACCTGAACACCGCTCCGCGTAGCCGAGCACGTGCGCTCTTCCCGCCCGCTGTGGCCCACCACCGCCGCCGCGCGCCCGGGAAGGGGCGCGCGGCGGCTTCATTCGCCAAGGAGCACCTCATGCCACACCTGAATCGCACGCCAACCTGCCGGTCGCTGACCGACCACGCGCCAGCGCCGCAGCTGCCCGCCGACGACTTGATCACCTGCGGGACCGCAGGTATCGGTTGCACCCCGAACGCAGCCATCGTCGGAGGTGCCCGGTGACCTCGCCTCGAACCGCCAAGCCCAAGGCCAAGCCCCGCCCGATGTTCGGTCCGGTCCTGGCCCTGCTCGCGGCCGAACCGCACCGCGCCTTCTCCATCGGCGACCTGGGCAAGGAACTGCCCGGCCGGTCGTCCGGGGCGATCGGCTCCGTCCTGAACCGCCTCGTTGACCGCAGCTGGGCGACCATGTCCACCGGATCGCCCCGCCGGTACACCATCACCGCCGAGGGCATCGACGCGTTCACCGCGGGAGCCGGCACCAGCCGTGCCCCCTCGGCCGCCGCCGGCACACCCACGGCGCCCGCCGCGCTGGCACCTGCCCCGACCGGCCCGGTTCCCCCGCGTCCCGGCGCTGTCCTGCGTCCCAACGGGGTCTGGTACCTGCCCCGCCAGCTCGGCGACAGCACCGACGTCGAGGTGCTGCGCCGGCTGCGCCGCGACACCATCGCGGTGCTGCTCTACGGGCCACCCGGCACCGGCAAGACCAGCCTCATCGAGGCCGCCTACGCCGATGCGATTACCGTCGCCGGTCACGGCGACACCACCGTCGAGGACCTCGTCGGCAACTACGTCCCGCTGCCCGACGGCGGCTTCGAATTCGCCTACGGGCCGCTCGTGACCGCCATGCGTCAGGGACGCGCCCTGTTCATCGACGACGCCACCCTCATCCCACCCCGCGTGCTGGCCGCCCTGTATCCGGCGATGGACGGCCGGGCCACCATCACCATCGCCGCCCACCACAACGAAGTCGTGACCGCCACCGACGGGTTCTTCGTCTGCGCCGGCCACAACCCCGGCGTGCACGGCGCCATCCTCACCGAAGCCCTCGCCTCCCGGTTCTCCGTGCACATCGAGGTCACCACCGATTTCCAGCTCGCCCGCTCGCTGGGCGTACCCAACGGCGCCATCGACGCGGCGATCGCCCTTAACGCCCGGATGCGCAAGCACGAGATCGACTGGGCGCCGCAACTACGCGAGCTGCTGGCGTTCAAGCGCGTCGCCGCGAGCCTCGGCCTCGCCGCCGCCGTGGCCAACCTCGCCGCGATCGCACCCGAGGCCGACCGGCAAGCCGTCGTCGAGGCCCTCCAACGGGCCTACCGCGGCGCCACCATCACCCCCCTCACCCTCGGCAAGCAGAAGTAAGGCAGGTCGTCATGACCAGCGTTTCCGCACACCTGCGCCCCTCCGGCGCCAGCCCTGCCTCCGCGGCCCCGGCCGCCTCACCCTGGCGCCGATGGTCAGCGGCCTGGACCAGACAGGCCGCGACACTCACCGGTCGACCCGACGCCCGCGTGACCGTCACCCCGGCGGCCGGCGGCCCACCCGGCTTCAGCTACCCCGCCACCGCCCAAATCCAGGTCGACGCCGACCTCATCGCCGACCCTGCGCTCGCCGACCCCCGCCGGCCCGGGCACCGGTCGAAGGTCCCCGTCGCCTACGGCGTCCTGCTGCACGAGTGCGCCCATGTCATCCACTCCCAGTGGGATCCACCAATCACGGTGGCGCCCGTCGTCCGGGAGGCCGCGCTCCTGCTCGAGGAGTCACGCATCGAACGACGCTACCGCGACACCCGACCCCGCGACCGGCGGTGGCTACGCCGCGCCGTCACCAGCATCATCGACCCCGCCGACACACCCACCGACACCCTGTGGAGCGCCGCCTACGCCGCCGGGCTGCTCCTCGCCCGAGTCGACGCCCGAATCCTCTACCCCGCCGACGTCCGCGAGGCACGGCGTGCCATCACCAAGGTCCTCGGCCGCAAGCTGATCCGGGGACTGCGCGCCATCTGGCGCGAAGCCCACACCGTCGGCGACACCGACACCACCCGCATGATCGAACTCGGTGAACGCTGGTGCCGCCTGCTCGGCATCGACCCGACCGTCACCCCGGGCCTGCCCGCCGACGACGCGGTCACCAGCGCGATCGCGGCGGCCATCGCCGGTGCCCTCGACGCGATCCTCCACAACCCCGCCGACACCCCGGAACCCGCAAGCGACAGCTCCCGTCCCCACGGACCCGGCATCCATGTCGACACCGACACGCCGATCACCTGGGCCGAACGCGACGCCCGCGACGCCGAACGCCACGCCGCCAACCGGCTCACCGCCCTGCTGGGCCGCGCCCGCCACCGCGAACCCGCCCGCACCCGCGAACCCAGCAGCGCACCGCCCGGACGGCTGCTCACCCGCGCCGCGGTGACCCTCGCCGCCCAACGCGCCAGCGGCGCCATCCCCACCGCCCAGCCGTGGCAGCGCACCGTACGCCGCCCCGTCCCCGACCCCGAGCTGACCGTCGGCATCCTCATCGACGCATCCGGCTCGATGGAGGACTTCGCGAAACCCATGTCCTCCGCCGCGTGGATCGTCGCCCAGGCCGCCACCCGCGCCGGAGCGACCAGCGCGACCCTCGCCTACGGCGACCGGATCACCGTGCTCATCCCACCCGGCCGCCGCCCGGCCAAGGTCCGAGACATGCAAGCCGACGCCGGCACGGAACGGTTCGTCGAAGCCTGCGCCGAAGCCGACCGGCTCCTGCACCTGTCCACCCCCGGCACCGCGCGGCTGCTCGTCGTCGTCTCCGACGGCCACTACGTCAACCCCGACGAAAGCCAGGCCACCATCACCCGCCTCCACCACACCGGCTGCGCCGTCCTCTGGCTCGCACCCGACAACAAAGGCTGGCCGCCCAGGGTCTACGACAACACCACCACCATCACCGTCGACGACCCCACCACCTGTATCAACCTCATCGGCCAAGCAGCCATCGACGCCCTGACCAGAGCCTGAACCCGCACCCCGTCGCGGGGCCTCGTCGACACAGGGCACAGCGGGGACGGATCCCGACCACACATCGTCAGGACCGTCCCCGCTGTCCACCCGCAGGTCCATGATCCGCAGCCCGCGACGCAGGCGCACAGACGAACCCCGCGCACGACTTGTCTCCGCCGCCGCATGGAGCGCCAATTCGCCCGAGACCTTCGGGCCAGATGTCGCGCCGTGCACCAAGGCGACCCCACGCCCACACGACTGAGGGAAACAAGCATGTCTGCCGCTGAACCCACCCCGTCACCGGCCGAACCAATCTTCGTCGACCGCCACGATCTGCCGTACGTCGAGCGTCCCTGGGGGCCGATGTACCTCTCACCCTGCTGCCTCGCGGCCGTCACCATCTTCGTCGACGACGGCGTCCTCTATTGCAAGAAGTGCTACCAGGGCGTCGACGAGCGCCTGGCCGCCATCCCCGAGCCGCGCGAGCCAGCACTACCGCTGCAACAGCACCAACGCCGAGCCGGGACCGCCGTTGCACACCGGGCGCGGCCCGTGGTCGCGATTGACGTCGACGGCGTCCTCAACCCCGACCACCAGCCCACCGCCCGCCAGCTCGGCTACCACCGACACCACTACGACGGTCCCGGTCCCACCGGCCAGCACGTCTCCGGCGAGGTGTGGCTGCACCCCGACCACGGCGCCTGGCTCCGAGAACTCTCCCGCGACGCCGACCTCGTCTGGTGCACGAGCTGGGGCGCGCTCGCCGCGACCTGGATCGCACCCCGGCTCGGCCTGCCGGCCGACCTGCAGGTCATCGATGTAGGCGATGGCGGCGTGCGGTTCGGGCGCCAGCTCAAGCTCGCCCCGCTGTACCGCGCCATCGGCGGACGGCCGCTGGCCGTTCTCGACGACGAGTTCGGCGGCCGGGATGGCGCAGAGGCCACCGACCGCACCGCGCGTGGAAGGGCAACCCTGCTGGTCCCCGTCGACAGTGCCACCGGCCTACAACGGAGCCACATCAATCAGATCATCCACTGGCTCCACCAGCTCCCCTCCAACGCTCAAGAGGCGCACACACCGGGCGATACTGCGATCGGGCCGGCTGCACCTGGTGGAGGCGACACGTCATCGGAGGCGGCCCGGGACCTCAGCGTCGGCGATCCGGTGCTACGGAAGTCACGGATGCTGTCCAGGCAGTGCCGCACGTGCATCTTCCGGCCCGGCAACCTCATGCACCTGTCCGAGGGCCGCCTCCGTGCACTGGTAGCCGAGGCACGGCGCGACGAGGGGTTCGTGGTCTGCCACGACACCCTTCCCTACTCTCAGTATCCGGAGGCCAAGCCGGCTATCTGTCGGGGTTTTGCCGACCGCTACTCGACCCAGGCGCTCCAGGTCATCGAGCGACTCTTCGGGTTCGTGGAAGTTGACCCACCCGGCGAGGACGCGGCCGGGACCGACGACACCGCGCCACCGCACGACAACACCACCGGTACGGCCCAGCCCCGCTCGGCGGGGTAGAACTGCGGCAATCGAGGTTGGGCTGGGCGGCAATCGCTCAGCCCACCTACGGGCTCACGAGTAAGAAGCGCGGCCCTTCTCTCGTCTGTCGGTGTCGGCGTACCGGCGCAAGCACAGAGCATCGTACGGCCCAAAGTACGGACCCTGAGTCAGGACGCCCCACCCGTCGACACCCGGCCCAAGTCACCGTATGTAACGGATGCTCTGGGCGAGTCGTCGCGCCAGCGGCACCTGAACCAGCGGGGGCCTGGCGGGACGCTCGTCGACGGACAGGTCACGCGACCCGGTCACCCGCCGGCCCTTCGACCGGCGCGACCGCGTTCCGCACTCGGGCACCGGCGTGTCTGCTGGGAGGTGACGAAGGACCACGACCGAGCCATCGGGGTCCGTCGGCGACTTGGGTGACAGCCAGGCCGTCAAGACCCAGCAGCCGAGCCATACCATCATCCATGCCTGCGGCTCTTCACTTGTGATCGACTTGCCAAGACAACAAGATGAGCAATGAGAGCCGCAAGTCACCTCCCACCGGCGGTCCCCTTTGAATGGTCGGTTACGTCAGCCCGAGGAGCCGACGATGGATGACGAGATTGAGCTGATCAGTGAGCCATTTTCATCCTGCGTTGCGGTCGGCTTCGACGTGGTGCAGGACGAGGATGGCCTGCACGATCGCGGTCGCTCGGCGTGGGCAGCAGCGCAGCTTGACCAGGATTTTCCAGGTCTTGAGTGTGGCGATCGCGCGTTCGCCGCGGGCGCGGATCTTCGCGTGGGCCCGGTTGACGGCCTTCTGCCGGCGTGACAGCTTCGGCCGGAAGCGGCGCCGCTTGAACGGGGTGCGCACGCTGCCGTCAGCGCCTTGATAGCCCTTGTCCGCGAAGGTCATCACGTCGGCGCTGGTCAGGGCGTCAATGATGCCGTGAGTGCGGGCGGCGGTCAGGTCGTGCGTCGAGCCGGGCAGCGCGGCCGAGGCCCAGACGAGACGCCCGGCCGCGTCGGCGATAACCTGCACGTTCACTCCGTGACGCTTGTGTTTTCCGGAGTAGTACGGCTTCTGGTTGGCGACCCGGTCGATCGGGATCAGGGTGCCGTCGAGGATTGCGTAGGCGAGCAGCCGGATCCTGGTCATGGCCGTGGCCAGGTGGTCGGCGGTCGCGGCGAGCAGGTCGATGGCCTCGCGGACATAACGCCAGGCCGTCGTGACGCCGATCTCGAATCCGGCGGCCAGGCGGGTCAGGGTGTCGCCGTTGCGCAGGTGGGCCAGGGCGAGCAGGGCTTGCCGGCCGGGGTCGAGGCGTCGCCATCGGGACCGTCGCTGCTGGCGGCGGGTTCGGATGAGGGCGGCGAGGTGGTTCAGGCTGCGGGTGGACAACGGAATCGCGGCAGGGTAAGACAGCACAGCGAGGCTCCCGGTTGGGGCATCTGATCTTGGTCGATTGCTGTCTTACCGGGAGCCTCGTCCTACATGGACACCGACCCCCCGCACCGCCCGTGACCTGCACCATCACGATGAAAATGGCTCAGTGACGGCGATGGCCTCGCGGTCATCGGGAACCCGACGGCTGTCGAGCGCTTCCTCGACTCGGTCGGACTGCTGTCATTGTCGAAGGATCTCGGATTGGACAGGCTCGGATCTGTCCTCGGCGCCGGGGCTGGAGTCGCACAGGCAGCCTCCAAGATTGCCGCCAACTCAAGTCGGTACGTGAAGCTGACCAAGGAATCCGCACAGCTTGTCAATGAGCTCGGGTTGATGAAGACCAAGACGCGAGGCGTCAGCCATGCGATGTTGGGGAGACCGGGCTCGATCAGTAGGTGGCTCCAGATCGAGAACGGGGCGGGATCGTTTGCGACCAACCCGGCGCTTGTCTCGGGTGCCGCAGGGATCATGGCGCAGTTCGCGAGGCAGCATGAGATGAACGAGATCACCCAGCTTCTCACCACGATCGACGAGAAACTCGACGACGTGCGCCGCGCGCAGAGGGACGCCGTGCTGGCGAAGATGGACGGGGCCGCCTCCGCCATCAAGGAGGCCATGACCATCCGGGAGCATGTGGGCCGGGTCTCCGAGGTCGCGTGGTCGAAGGTGCAGGCTACGTCCGTAACGATCGCAGACACCCAGGCGTATGCGTTGCGTCAACTCGACGCACTCGCGGAGAAGATGGAGAGCAAGACCAAGGTCGGTTATCTCGCTAAGACGGCCAAGGAAACAGAGCGCGGTGTTGGGGTGTGGCTCGCTGTTCTGGCTCGTTGCTTCCAGCTGCAGGATGAGATTGCAGTCTTGGAACTCGACCGGGTGCTGGACGCATCTCCGGCTGATCTGGACGGGCATCGCCTCGCACTGAGCGTTGCCCGGCAGGGCCGGCGGAAACTCATCTTGCTGAAGACCAAGTATCTAATGGACCGCATGGATGCGGCTGCTGGCATTGCCACCTCGAATGTGCTGCTGCACGCCACTACGTCCCGTGCTGTAGTGGACTCCATCAACCATGTCGGAATCGTCATCGATGACTTCCACGGCCCACTCGGAATCGAGTTCGGTCGAGATTCATTGGAGGCGCCCCGATGGTGGGACGCCGCTCGCGATCCGAGGCAGTTGAAGAACGCGGGCGCGGAGGCGGGGCGCATAGCGCTCGTAGGATCCGTCGGGGTGGGCCTGACGGCCGCGTCGGTCGTGGTGGCGAAGATCGCGGCGAAGAAGCGGTGAGCGAGTATGGGTCATCAGTAGGGGGACTGCCTCCGAACATTGGAGATTAACAAGGCAAATGGCTAGCGGCACTGGAGGTTCCGTGGAGCGCAGTGCCGCTGAGTGCGTACAAGTGCCAAGCCTGGTCGTGGTGTGGCGAGTGCGAAGGTGCGAGCGTATGCGACTAGGCTCGTTCGATCGGTTGGGCCGCTAAGCAATTAATCAGCCCAGCGGCCCAACCGTCTTATTGGTCCGGCCCAGTGCGGAATGCATCGCCTTTTGCAGCCCGGTCCATCACGCGCTCGACGATCCTGCTGACAACTCGTCCAGTATCCCGCCATTTCATGGCTAGGCGGTCGGTGTCCATACCATGCTCGGCCAGGATGTCTCGAAGCTGTTCGAGGTCTAGCGCTGATAGCCGGTCGCGTAGCGCCTGTTCGCCATGTTCTGCGTACACGGAGAACGGGTCCCACGGCCCGGCGCTTCGACGAGTGCGCCGGGTAGGAGCGGCGCGTGGCGCTCCTACCTTCTCCTCCAGCCGCTGTCGTCCCAGCGCGTCGCTTAGAGCTGTGGCCAGTCGCTTGTTTCGGGCCGCCTCGGCTGCGACTGCGGACACAAGACCGGCCAGCGTCAACGCGAGATCGGGGTTAACGGACTGAAGTTCGTCGATGGCCGGTTGAAGTAAGTCGAGTGCATCCCCGTGCGCCTGTCGTGGCTCCGGCTGAATCGCGCGCTCGGAGGGTTGGGTCATAGGGAGCGCTCCGCCCGCTTTGCCAGTTCGTCGGTCAGGGCCTCGAGCCGGTCGTAGTGGCCCTGGTAGCCCCATCGCTGGCGAAGGGTAGAGGAAGCCACGAACTCGGCCGCCGCCGCGACATTGTCCCCTAGGGGAATCATCGTCTCGAAGAGCTGCGGAACCTTGTTCTTTCGAGCGTCGGCGCGCAAGCGCCGGAGGGTGTTGTCGTGGGTCGTCGTTCCAGCTCTGTACATGTTGATGATCGTGCCCATTGGAACGATCTCATCACCCGCTAGGCCCTCGGCGAAGTTCTCTACCCGCGTCATGATCTGCGGGATGCCGTAGGTGCTCAGCACGTCTGGCTTCGTGGGGATCACGTAGCCGTGCGACATCCGGAGTCCGTTCATCGTGATGAGGCCCAGATTGGGCGGGCAGTCGATGAACACGTAGTCGTAGTCCGGGAGGAGCTTGCGTGTTGCTTTGTGGAGCAGGTCGACGGGCCTATCAGTGAAGAGCCGTCCGGTCGGCATCGTTGCCAGCAGATCTTGTACATCGATAAGTTTCAGGGAGCTTGGTAGCAGATCGAGCTTCTTTACCGCGCTGACCGGAGAAACACCCAGCTGCAGCGTGTCGTGCAGACTGAACTGAGGCGGGTTCTTGTCTGGTCGCAGGGCGTCCTCGAATAGCGTTGCCAGTGTATGGCCTGCCTGATCCAACTTCTCCCACGACTTCTCGCCGATGAGCATCGCTGTCGCGTTTGTTTGAGGATCTAGGTCGATGACCAGGACCTTCGCGTTGCGCCGGGCCGCCATGATCTCGGCGAGGGCCACGGTAAGGGTGGTCTTGCCGACCCCACCCTTCAGGTTGATCATGGAGATCACGTACGGCATGGATTTCCTCCTGCGGGCGATGTATCGCTGGATCTGTTCCAAGCGGAAGACCGGTCCGGCAGCGAGATCAGCTGCCGGCCGCGGAAAGCGCGAGTCTCGGGCTCGCCAGTTCGATACGACGTTTCGGGCCACTCCTGCCAGTTCCGCGATTTCCGCCAAACCGAGAAGGTCGGGCGGCTCCTCGCCAGTTCCTGGGGGGTGCCGCATGCTTGGGGTGTCCGGCAATGGCGCTCCTGTGAATGATGTACACGGCCGTTCGGAGTACATGTGTATCACATACACACCCCATGGGCAATCAACTTCGCCGCCGCGGCCACTGTCACCCGATATGCGCCAATTTCAGTGATCTAGCGCTGAGTGCCGCCGTTCGCTACGAAGTCGCGGGTCGAACAGCGCCCTCGCGGCAAGGCCGCCACGCTGCTGCAACACCCGGCCGCTCACCGCCACCGACAACTGCCGCCGCGACCT
This sequence comes from Micromonospora sp. NPDC050980, assembly GCF_040653835.1. NCBI lineage: Bacteria > Bacillati > Actinomycetota > Actinomycetes > Micromonosporales > Micromonosporaceae > Micromonospora > Micromonospora sp. NPDC050980. The sequence continues at coordinate 70,880 of NZ_JBFAGS010000023.1, forward strand.
GGCCCGTGACCGGATCGCGGACCTACGCCATTTGGACCGGCGCCTGCACACCAACCAGGCCCAGATCCGGTAGGTCGTGAGCGAGACGCACTCCACCATCACCGACATCCGCGGCGTCGGGCACATCATCGCCGGGAAGATCGTCCGCCATGTCGGTGACGTCACCGGCTTCGGCGGGTCCGTCGCCTGGCAATGCCCGGTCGCCGGGGGTAGTCCGGCGGCAGGTATCGGTAGACCGATCGCAGCGACTTGCCGATCCTCTCGGCGAGCAGCTCAGGGTCCAGGTTCGGCTCCTTGCGCAGCCAGTAGGCCACTGCCTGCGCGGTTCCCTGGGGCACCTCCAAGGCCTCGTCCTTCGCGTCGTCGCCGGCAGCATCCTGATCGCCGTCGTCCGTCGCCTCGTCGGCGTCCTCGCCAGTGACGTCCTTGTCGTCCTCGCTTGCGTCTGCCGGGTCCGCGACGGCCGGCTCGTCCGGTGACACGGATCCAGGCGGGCCAGCGTAGCGGCTCTCCGCAGTCTGCTGGTGGCTGCCCGAGGCGGGATCAGGGTTCTCCGCCTCTGGCTCTGGTTTCGGCTCCTGCCGGTCTTCGCCTGGCGTGTCCGCCGCCGACGCGGTGGGCGGTTGTGGCGGGGAGGGGGCGGGCTCAAGTGCCGGTGGCGCGTCGGCGAGGCGTTCTCGCCTGAACCAGCGATGGCGTTGACGGGCACTGTGGGCCGTCATGATCCGCTCTGGGGTGAGGTCCGCGGCCAGGAGCGTGGTCAGCCCGTTGTAGTCGGCGGTGGCCGCGAGGCGTGCTGCGATCTCGTCCAGGTCGTACACCTGCACTGCGATGTCGGCGGTGGTGGGGTCCACCGCGGCTCTGATCTTGCGGTGGAGCACCTTGGCGATAGCGGCGTCGCGGTGTCGGCGGGCGATCGCGTCGCGGGCCGCGGTCAGGGACTCGTACAGGTCGAGGCCGTCGGCCTTGGCCATGGACCGCGCCCGGGAGGTGATGACGGGGTGGCAGATCCAGTGGCCGAACACCTCGTAGGCGGGGGGTGTGGGCGGCAGGCCTCCGATGACGCGCAGCCGGTCACGGCGCTGGTTGCCCGCGTGCATCAACCAGACGAGGTACCCGAGGGCGGACATGCCCGCGTAGAAGCCGCCGACCAGGTGGTCGGGGTGGACGACCCAGTTGAAGGCCACGGCCCAGGCGGCGATCGCGGCGGACAGCAGGCGTGACACGACCGCCTGCTCGCCGAGGCGGCGCCGCACGTCGGCGTTGGCCATCACGACCACGCCGCCCAGTTCGAGCGCCGCGACGGCCGGGACCGCGACGACCACCGGGACGCCCAGCGTTTCGACGACGCCGGTGACCTGTCCGACGAGGGCGACCAGCAGCACCAGCACGTAGAACGCCCGACGCATCCAGGCGGCGTGCCGGACCGCTGTGGCCAGGTCGACGTCCAGCGCGTCGCGGGTCGTCGGGGGTGGGGCATCCGGATGTGTCGACCCGGCCTGACGGTCACCGCCCGGCGCGGGACCGCCGGCTTGCGCGGCTGCCGGTGGCGGCCACACGGCGCCGTTGCGGCCACCGGTCGCCGCGTGCGGGCCGTCGCCGCCGTGGGCGGGCTGATCGTGTGGGCTGTCGCCACGTGCTTCGGGTGTCACCGGAGAGTGGAGGGTCATGGGTGTTGTCCACGGTCACGGGGATGCGGCTTTCCGGTCGGCCGCTGCTGGCGCAGGCCGGCGACGAGCCGGTCGGCGAGGGCGAGGGTGTCGTCGCTGGGGTCGGCGTCGATCTCTTCGAGCCGGCGGATGAGTGTCCGGCGCAGGGCGCGGATCTCGTCGAGGTGTCCCAGCGCGGCCCGGGTGCGCATCGCCTGCTGGTAGACGGCCTCGGCGTACGGGTCGTGGCGCATTGCGGCGTCCAGGACGGCCAGGGCTCGTGTCGGGTCTGCGGTCGCGGCGGCGAGGGCGATGTGGGCGTCGAGGGCTTGGCGGCGGCTGCCCTCGCGGTGTGCCTCGATCCATTCGTAGCCGCACCCGTCGGCGAGTGCGCCGTCGTAGGCGTTGACGGCGCGTTGCAGTGCGGCGGTCCGGTCGGCGTGGGTGGTGGCGCGCTCGGCGTCGCGCAGCGCGTCGCGCATTCGCCACAGGTCGGTGTCGAACGCGGCGCGATTGAGGGTGTAGCGGCGCGATGGGTGGGTGACGTAGTCGGCGGGGCCGCCGGTGCGGGCGAGGGTCTTGCGCAGCGCGGACACGTAGGTGTGCAGGCGGTGCGGCGCTTTCGCCGCAGGGGCGTCGGGAAGCAGATCGTCGAGGATGTTGTCCTGTGCCGCGTCGCCGTCGTGGACGACGAGGTAGACCAGCAGTTCGAGGGCTTTCGCCCGCAGCGGCACGGTCGTGTCCATGTCCACGATGCGGGCGCCGCCGAGCACCCGCACCTCGACGCGTCCGAGGGCGAACTGGTCGTCTCCTGCTGGCTGCGGATCTTCGGCAGCGGGATCACGCGGCTCGTTCGAGTGTGAGACGACAGGAGCGGAGTCCTCGGTGGCGGGGGTCGGCTCGTCGTTGACGGGCACAGGCCCGTCGGGGTCGGTTTTCTCGGCGTGGTCGGCCTTGTCGGTGCCGGCAGTGCCTGCCGGGGCCGGTTGCGGGTCCTGACCGGCGGCAGGTCGCGGTGTTTCGGTCGGTGCCGGCGCTCGGCGCTCGCCGGTGTGCGCTTCGGCGATCGTGGCGAGCAGGTCGATGGTCTCGGGTGGGGTGAGGACGCTGAGGCGGCCGACGTCGGCGGGGTGCGTGCCGTGGCGGGTTTCCCCGTCAGCGGGGGTGGTGGTGCCGTCGGCGTCGACGGCGACGGTGTTCCCGTCTGGCCAGGCGCCGAGAAGGATGCCGTGGATGTCGAGGCGTTGTCCCTGGGCCAGGAGCGCGGCGATCCTGGCGCGTTCGTGGCGGGCCGCGGCGTCGGCGATCAGCAGGATGGGCGGCTGCGGCTCCTCGTAGGGGTCGGCGCGGCGCAGCTCGGCGATGGTATCGACCTCGTGCTGGTAGGCCAGGCGGGTGCGGTGCAGGGTTTGCGCTTCGAGGATGTCCAGGGCGTCGTCGAGTCCGCCGGTGACGGTCAGGCGGGGGGTTTCGGGCAGCGCGACGGCGGCGGCGCCCAGCAGGGTGGCGGCGGTCGCCGCGGGGATCACCACCCAGCTGCGCGCGTCGGGGTCGTCCAGGCCGCCGGCGGCGAGGGCGGCGGTGAGGAACCCTCGGCCGGCGGCCTCCGCGCCGGGACCGGTGAGCCCGAGGCCGGCTGGTGGCCAGACCGCGGCCAGTGGATTGTCCAGTGCCGGCACGACTGGCACGGGCGGGGTGTCCTGTTCGTCCGCCCCGGCGGAGGCTTCGGGGCTGGCTTCGTGGTCCTCGACGCCCTGTGCCTGGCTGTCGTCGTCGACGGGAGGATGACGATGCGCGCCGTCGGTGCTGGCTTCGAGAGGGCTTGCGGTGTCGAGGATGCCCAAGCCGTGGCTGTCGTTGCCCGCCTCGGGACGCAGGCTGCGGCGGATCTGGGTCACGACTGCGGGCATCGGCTCGAGATCAGGGTCGTTGGTGCGGGTGCGGGTGTGGGGGCTGGGCGGGCGCGGCTGGTAGCGGCGACGGCGGTGGGCCCAGACCAGCGTGGCGGCTGCCGCGATCGCGAGGGCGAGGCCGAGGTCGATCCAGCTTCCGCTCAGCAGCGCAATGCCGTGCGGACGTTCCGCCTTGGCCAATGGGCTGCTGGCCGGGGCGGGTGTGTTTGTAGCAGGGCTGTTCGGTGCGCCGCCTGCTGCCGGCGGTGCCGGACTTGCCGGCGCGGGCGTTTGCGCCGGTGGGGGGTCGGTGACGCCGTCATCGCCTGGACGGTCTGTGGTCCGGCTTGGCTGGGGCGAGGCGGTTGCGGGGCTGGCTGGCTCGCTCGCCGACGCGGTCGGTGCCGGCGACTCTGGAGCTGCCGAGGGCTTGTCTACGGGGGTCGGTGGCGGGTCGGCGGGAGGTGTGGGGCGGGCGGCGGCTGGTGGGACGGCGTCTTCCGGTAGTTCCAGGGTCCAGCCGGGGTAGATGAGGTGGGGGCTGCTGAACGTGCCGCCGACCGTGTCGAAGTGGGTGCCGCGGTTCAAGGCCCAGATCTCTGGCCAGCGGCTGGCGTCGCCGAGCCAGTCCTTGGCGATCTCGGAGAGGGTGTCGCCGTGTTGCACGGTGCAGGTGTAGCTCTGGCTGGCGGCGATGAGGGTAATCTGGCCGGCAGCGAGGCGCGTCGCGGGTCGTTCGGCTGCAGCGGCCGCGGTCCGCACGAGTGCGACGGGCACTGTCAATGGCGTGTCAGGGCCGCCGGTCACCGTGGCGGCTGCTGGGACGGCGGCTTCGTGTCCTGTCGCGATGGCCGGTGGGGTGAGAGCGGGTGCGGCTTGCGCGGCGGTGGCGAGGACGCCGCCGGTGATGGTGGCTACCAGGATGGCGGCGAGGCCCCGGGCGGGAGCGATGGCTCTTGGCTGCGGCAGGCGGATGCCCGCTGCGGCCTCGGCGACCTCCGCTATCAGTGACCAGATGAACGCCGCCCAGGCCACCCAGAGCAGGCACACGACGGTGTTGCCGAGGATCGTGTCGGTCAGCGGGGAGGTCAGGGCCGTGGCGACGTCCTGCCAGGTGGGGACCTGACGGGGTAGCGGCCAGCCGACGTATCGGATGAGCGCGTACGGCACGCCGGCGGTGAGCAGGACCAGAAGCGAGAGTCCGGCCAGGCGGCGGGCGGTGGCGGCGAGGAATGCGAACACTGGAGCTCCCGGTCGTGCGAGAGGCCTGGTCAGGATGGGGCGGTGACGCCGGTCTGGGGACTGGCGGTCGCGGTCGCGGAGACCGGCAGGGCGGTGATTCCGACGAGGTGCAGCAGCTGCGTGGGCCGGGTGCCGCTGATGGTTACGGTGACGGCGGTGGGGGTGGCGGACGCGGTGACCTGCCCGTCGACGCCGGCTTGTTGGGCGAAGCTCCGCGCGGCTGCGGCGGCTTGGGCGGGCTGGAGTTGGACAGTGCCGGTGGCCCTATAGGTGGTGAGGTCGATTTCGCGGGCGCCGGCCCGGGCGGCGGCCTGCGCGAGGTCGAGCAGCCGCACCTTGTCCGACATGCCCAGGCCCAGGTCGAGGACCAGGCCGGCGAGGATGAGGACGAGGACGACGCCGAAGATCGTCCACGGGGTGATCTGGCCTCGGTCGTCGTGGCGGGCCTGCCGCAGGCGGGTACGCAGCCGGTTCATGGCGTCGATGTCCCGCGGTAGGTGTCGAGGGGTTGGTGAGAGGTGCCGCGGATGGTGATCGTGCCGGGCAGGCCGAGGCCGTAGAGGTCTTCGAGGCGGACGGTGCACGCCACGGTGGCACTGACCTGCCCGCCGGAGACGAACGCGCCGGGGTCGACGGTGACCGTGGACGGCTGGCAGGTGAAGGGCCGCCCAGCCAGGGTGGCGGAGGCGCCGTCGGTGCCTGCGGCGCGGGCCTCGCCGGGCGTGCGGGCGAGGGACGCCTGGCGGGCCGCGGCGGCGGCAGCGGAGTTGACGTCGATGGCGGCCGAGGCCAGGCGCAGGCACGCCACCACCGCGAGGGCGGCCAGGACCATCAGGGGTACGTAGCTCAGCGCCATCTCGACGCTGACCGAACCCCGGTCTCCGCGCAGCCGAGGCGCCCGGCGGCGTGGGTGTCGGCTGCGGCGCTGCTCGCGGGTCACGTCGAGTCTCCTTCCACTCCAGGCGGCGAGGGGGCCAGCGACAGGGTCGAGGGGCGGAAACGCTCGACCGGGGCGCTGGCCTGGGTGCTGACCTGCAGCCGCAGGAACGGCACGACGGCGGGCACCCGGCCGGCCACGGCCACCGTGGCGGTGTCGGCGGTGCGGGTGACCGACACGCGCGGGTCGACGACGACCTGCCCGGCGACCTGGTCGAGGACGGTGGCGGCGTCGGCGCGGCCGGCGGCGGCGGTGCCGCCGGACACCCTGGTGGTTTGCAGGGCGTGGTTCGCGGCGTGCTGGACGCCGAGTTGGGCCAGGGCACACAGGGCGAACTGCACGCCGACGAGGACGAGCAGGAACAGCAGGGGCGCGTAGAGGACCACCTCGGTGGTGACCGACCCGCGGTCACCACCGAGCCGGCGTCGCCTGCCTCGTCGCGTGCGGTGCATGGCTAGAGGTTGATTCCGGTGATCTTGGTGATGATCTTGCCTTGGAAGATGGCGTAGACGGCCAGGACGAGGGTGACGAGCAGGGCGATCCACATGACCTTCTCGGTGGTCTCGCTGCCCCGGTCGCCGGAGTCGCGCAGCCGGCGGGCCCGGTCGGTGAGGGTGAGGTGTGCCAGGGTCAGCAGGGCCATCAGCTTGCTGGGGTGCACGGCGTTTCTCCTTCTGGTGTGTCGTGTCGGTAACGCCGTGGGTTCTTCCACGGCTTGCTGGTGAAACGTCGGTCGAGGTCGAGGTGGTAGGCGCTGGTTGCCTCGCGGTGCCACCGTTG
>NZ_JBFAGS010000024.1:0-68956 GCF_040653835.1 Micromonospora sp. NPDC050980
CCGCACACACCGAAGCGCCCGACCCCACGAACCCGGGGTCGGGCGCTTCGTCATCCTTCGGCGAGGACGGCGAGGATCGACTCGCCGTACTTGGCGAGCTTGTTCTCGCCCACGCCGCTGAAGCGGGACAGCTCGGCCAGTGACGCCGGCGGCTCGGCGGCGATCTGGCGCAGGGTCGCGTCGTGGAAGATCACGTACGCCGGGACGCCCTGCTCCTTGGCGGTGGCCGCCCGCCAGGCGCGCAGCCGCTCGAAGACGCCCGCGGCGGCGGGGGAGAGGTCGGCGACGACGGTGGCCGAGCCGCGTGGCTTCGCGGCCCGGCCGGACAGCGGACGCTCCGGCTCCTTGCGCAGGGTGACCGTGCGTCGTCGGCCGAGCACGTCGGCGCTGGCGTCGGTCAGCGCCAGCGTGCCGTAGTCGCCCTCGACGGCGAGCAGGCCCTCGGCGAGCAGTTGCCGCACCACCCCGCGCCACTCGACGTCGCGCAGCTCGGTGCCGATGCCGAACGTGCTCAACGTGTCGTGACCGTGCTGGTCGATCTTGTCGGTGTGCTTGCCGAGCAGGATGTCGATGCTGTGCCCGGCGCCGAAGCGCTGGTTGCGTTCCCGGTCGAGCCGGAAGACGGTGGAAAGCAGTTTCTGCGCGGCGACGGTGCCGTCCCAGGACTCCGGCGGGTCGAGGCAGGTGTCGCAGTTGCCGCAGTTGGCCGCCCCGGTCTCGCCGAAGTAGTCGAGCAGTTGGGCGCGGCGGCAGCGGACCGTCTCGCAGAGCGCCAACATCGCGTCGAGGTGGGCGGCGAGGTTGCGCCGGTGCGCCAGGTCCCCCTCCGACGTCTCGATCATCTTGCGTTGCTGCACCACGTCCTGGAGGCCGTACGCCAGCCAGGCCGTGGACGGCAGCCCGTCGCGCCCGGCGCGGCCGGTCTCCTGGTAGTAGCCCTCGACGGACTTGGGGAGGTCGAGGTGGGCGACGAAGCGTACGTCGGGCTTGTCGATGCCCATGCCGAACGCGATCGTGGCCACCATGACCAGCCCGTCCTCCCGCAGGAAGCGCTGCTGGTTGCGAGCGCGCGTGGTCGCGTCCAGGCCGGCGTGGTAGGGCAGCGCCGGGATGCCGTTGGCGGCCAGGAACTCGGCGGTCTTCTCCACCGAGGCGCGGGAGAGGCAGTAGACGATGCCGGCGTCGCCCGGGTGCTCGTCGCGCAGCAGGCTCAGCAGTTGGCGGCGCGGCTCCCGCTTGGGCACGATGCGGTATTGAATGTTGGGCCGGTCGAAGCTGGCCACGAAGTGCCGGGCCTCGGTGAGCTGGAGGCGGGTGGCGATCTCGGTGCGGGTGGCCCGCGTCGCGGTGGCGGTCAGCGCGATCCGCGGCACCTGCGGCCAGCGTTCGTGCAGCATCGACAGGTTGAGGTAGTCGGGGCGGAAGTCGTGCCCCCACTGGGAGACGCAGTGCGCCTCGTCGATCGCGAACAGCGCGATCCGGCCGCGCTCCAGCAGGCCGAGGGTGGAGCGCACCGCCAGCCCTTCCGGTGCCAGGTAGAGCAGGTCGAGGTCGCCGGCGAGGTAGGCCGCCTCCACCCGGCGTCGCTCCGCCGCGTCCTGGGTCGAGTTGAGGAAGCCGGCCCGCACGCCGACCGCGGTGAGCGCGTCGACCTGGTCCTGCATGAGCGCGATCAGCGGCGAGACGACCACCGCCACGCCGTCGCGGACCAGCGCCGGGATCTGGTAGCAGAGCGACTTGCCGCCGCCGGTGGGCATGAGCACCAGCGCGTCGCCGCCGGCCACCACGTGCTCGACGATGTCCTGCTGGACGCCGCGGAAGGCGTCGTAGCCGAAGACCCGGCGTAGCACGCCCAGCGCGTCGGAGGTCCGCTGCTCGGTGGGGGAGACCATCCGCGCAGTCTACGAGCGTCCCCCGACAGCGTTACGGAAGAAGCCCCGTCGTCCCGTCGCCGTCGCCCCACCGCAGCTCGCCGATGCCGGCCGCGTGGTGGAAACCGGGGTGGCCGGTGACGTCCGCGCAGACCTCGCCGTCGGGGCCGACCCGGCCGCAGAAGACCGGCTCGATGTGGTTCCAGGCGTAGGCCCGGGGCAGCAGCGCGGCGTCCGCAGTCAGTTCGGGGCGCAGGACGGTCAGCCCCTCGGTGTGCCACCGAGTCCGAACGGGAGTCGCTCACCGCGTTGCTCCGCCGGTCCCGGCAGACGGGCTGGTGGAGCGCGTACGGCGACGGCTGCCGGACCACGACGTCGGCTTCGCGGCGGAGGCCACCTCGATCAGCGCGTTCGAGGGCCTCTACGTGCCCGGCCTGTCGCCCCTGACCCCCGCCCGCCCTTGCCCCGCTGATTCACGGAAACTGGGGCTGTTCCGGCAGTTATAGCCACTCTTTCCGTGAAACAGCGAAGAGATGGGGTGCGGAGGGAGGGGGAGGGACGGGTCGGACGGCGGGCGGGAAAACGGACGAGCCGCTGTTCCGGTGGTCACCCCGTGGAATCCCGGGCGGGGTCGCAGCCGTTAGAGTCGGCGACTGACCACGCGCGGCCGACCGGCCGCGGCGCCACGGCTGGGGGTAGCGGGTGAGCGAGGCGCGGACGGCGGACAACCTGGTGCCGACCGATGGGGAGACGGCGGGACGACCGGCGCCGGCGGAGGCGGAGACCTCCCTGGTGGTGGTGACCGGCCTCTCCGGCGGTGGCCGCAGCACGGTGGCCCGGGCGTTGGAGAACGTCGGCTACTACGTCGTCGACAACCTGCCCCAGGCGCTCCTGCTGGACATGGCCGAGCTGGCGTTCAAGGCCGGCGGCGCGGCCCGGCGTACGGCGATGGTGCTGGACGTGCGCTCGCGCGCGTTCTCCACGGATCTGGCCGGCGCGATCCGGGAGCTGGGCGAGCGGGGTTTCTCCCCCCGGGTGGTCTTCGTCGACGCCGACGACGAGGTGCTGATCCGCCGCTTCGAGAGCGTGCGCCGCTCGCACCCGTTGCAGGGTGACGGGCGGCTGGCCGACGGCATCGCGGTCGAGCGGGCGCTGCTGGAGGAGGCCCGGGACCAGGCCGACGTGATCATCGACACCAGCCACCTGAACGTCAACCAGTTGCGCCGCCGGGTGGAGGAGCTGTTCGGCGGCGAGGACGCCCGCCGGCTGCGGATCACCGTGCTGTCGTTCGGCTTCAAGTACGGACTCCCGCCGGACGCCGACTTCGTGATGGACGCCCGGTTCCTGCCGAATCCCTACTGGGTGCCGGAGCTGCGCGAGCACACCGGCCGGGAGGAGGCGGTCAGCGCGTACGTGCTGGGTCAGGAGGGCGCCGACGCGTTCGTCGCCGGCTACGCCGACCTGGTCAACGCCACCACCGCCGGGTTCGAGCGGGAGGGCAAGCGCTACCTGACCGTGGCGGTCGGCTGCACCGGCGGCAAGCACCGCAGCGTCGCGATCGCCGAGGAACTGGCCGTCCGGCTGCGCGCCTCCGGCATCGCCGCCAACCCGCAGCACCGGGACCTGGGGCGGGAGTGACCCCGATCAGGGTGGTCGCGTTCGGTGGCGGCCACGGCCTCTCGGCGTCGCTGCGGGCGCTGCGGCACTGCGTACCCGGACTGGACCTGGACATCACCGCGGTGGTCACGGTCGGCGACGACGGCGGCTCCAGCGGCCGGTTGCGGGCCGAGCGCGGCGGCCTGCCCCCGGGTGACCTGCGGCAGGCGCTCGTCGCGCTCTCCGGCGACCATCCCGCGACCCGGCGCAGCGCGGCGCTGTTCCAGCACCGCTTCGCCGCCGCCGCGCCCGCGCCGACGCTCGGCGCGCCGGCCCCGGCCGGCGGCCTGGGCGACCCGCTGGCCGGTCACGCGGTGGGCAACCTGCTCCTGCACGGGCTGACCGAGCTGCTCGGGGATCCGGTGGCCGCGCTCGACCACGCCGGGGCGATGCTCGGCGCGGTCGGCCGGGTGCTGCCGATGTCCCGCCAGCCGGTGGGCATCGAGGCCCGGGTCCGCGGCACCGACCCGGAGCATCCGGACGAGGTACGCACCCTGCGCGGCCAGCACCAGGTGGCGGTGACGAGCGGCGTGGTGGAGTCGCTGCGGCTGACCCCGGCCGCGCCGGCCGCGTGCGCCGAGGCGGTGACCGCGGTGCGCGCCGCCGACTGGTTGATCTTCGGGCCGGGCAGTTGGTACACGAGCGTGCTGCCGCACCTGCTGGTGCCCGGCCTGGCCGACGCGATCGTCTCCAGCCCGGCGCGGCGGCTGGTGACGCTCAACCTAATGGCCGAGAAGGAGACGTCCGGGCTGTCCCTGCCCGACCATCTGGACACCCTGCGCCGCTATCTGCCCGAGCTGAAGGTGGACATGGTGCTTGCCGACTCGACGGCGGTGGGTGACCCCGTCGCGGTCGAACGTGCGGCAGAATCGCTTGGTGCCCGGCTGGTCCTCGCCCCCGTCGCCGTCACCGACGGCACGCCCCGTCATGATCCGGCCGCCCTGGGCGCCGCACTGGTGCCTGTCCTGGGCGCCGATCGTTAGACACGTACGTAATCACCGGCGACACGCCGGTACCGGTCCGTGAGGGGGCGCTGGAATGGCGATGACGGCTGCGGTCAAGGACGAGCTGAGTCGGGTCGACGTGCCCAAGCCCTGCTGCCGCCGGGCGGAGATGGCCGCCCTGCTGCGCTTCGCCGGCGGCCTGCACATCGTGTCGGGTCGCGTGGTGGTGGAGGCGGAGCTGGACACCGGCGCGGTGGCCCGCCGGCTGCGCCGGGAGATCGCCGAGGTCTACGGCTACCCGAGTGAGATCCACGTGCTCGCCTCGGGCGGCCTGCGCAAGGGCAGCCACTTCATCGTGCGGGTGGTCAAGGACGGTGAGGCCCTCGCGCGGCAGACCGGCCTGCTGGACGTGCGGGGCCGCCCGGTGCGGGGCCTGCCGCCGCATGTGGTGGCCGCCAACGTGTGCTGCGCGGTGTCGGCGTGGCGGGGCGCGTTCATGGCGCACGGTTCGCTGACCGAGCCGGGCCGCTCCAGCGCGTTGGAGATCACCTGCCCCGGGCCGGAGTCGGCGCTCGCGCTGGTCGGCGCCGCCCGCCGGATCGGCATCACCGCCAAGAACCGCGAGGTGCGCGGCGTGGACCGGGTGGTGGTGAAGGACGGCGACGCGATCGCCGCGCTGCTCACCCGCATCGGCGCGCACTCCAGCGTGCTGGCCTGGGAGGAGCGGCGGGTACGCCGGGAGGTGCGGGCCACCGCGAACCGGCTGGCCAACTTCGACGACGCGAACCTGCGCCGCTCGGCGCGCGCGGCGGTGGCCGCCGCCGCCCGGGTGACCCGGGCGCTGGAGATCCTCGCCGACGACGCGCCCAACCACCTGACCTCGGCCGGCCGGCTGCGGCTGGAGCACCGCCAGGCGTCGCTGGAGGAGTTGGGCGCGCTCGCCGAGCCGCCGCTGACCAAGGACGCCATCGCCGGCCGGATCCGCCGGTTGCTGGCGCTTGCCGACAAGCGGGCCCGCGACCTCGGCATCCCGGATACCGAAGCGGCAGTCACACCGGACATGCTCGTGGTCTGATAGGACGCAGGGGGTGACGTCGCGCGACCGGGATCACCACCCGGCGCAGCGCGCCGCCGCGCGCTCGGATAGGGTCGCTGCGTACGGCAAGGGGGCCGGCACAGGCATTCCTCGCCGTACTCACCGCCTCGGGCGGTCAGGTCTTCCATGGACCGCGGCGGGGTGGCCGAGATGACATCGTCAACGGCCGGCTCCAACGGTCGGCGCACACACCTCCGCCGGCCGTGGTCTGACGCCGGCGGACCAGAACGCGAGGAGATGGGACCTGTGACCATCCGGGTTGGCATCAACGGCTTCGGCCGGATCGGCCGTAACTTCTTCCGGGCAGTGCTGGCGTCCGGCGCCGACATCGAGATCGTGGCGGTCAACGACCTGACCGACAACGCGACGCTCGCCCACCTTGTCAAGTACGACAGCATCCTGGGTCGCCTCCCGCACGAGGTGAAGGCCAGCGCCGACGAGATCACCGTGGGCGGCAAGGCCATCAAGGTGTTCGAGGAGAAGGACCCCGGCAAGCTGCCGTGGAACGACCTCGGCGTCGACGTCGTCATCGAGTCCACCGGGTTCTTCACCGACGCCACCAAGGCGAAGGCGCACATCGACGGCGGGGCCAAGAAGGTCATCATCTCCGCGCCGGCGAAGAACGAGGACGTCACCGTGGTCATGGGCGTCAACCAGGACCAGTACGACCCGGCCAAGCACCACATCATCTCGAACGCGTCCTGCACCACCAACTGCCTCGCCCCGATGGCGAAGGTCCTCCAGGACACGTTCGGCATCACCAAGGGTCTGATGACCACCATCCACGCGTACACGCAGGACCAGAACCTGCAGGACGCGCCGCACAAGGACCTGCGCCGGGCCCGGGCCGCCGCGCTCAACATCGTGCCCACCTCGACCGGCGCCGCGAAGGCGATCGGCCTGGTGCTGCCGGAGCTGAAGGGCAAGCTCGACGGTTACGCGCTGCGGGTGCCGATCCCGACCGGTTCGGCCACCGACCTGACCGTCGAGGTCGGCCGGGAGACCACCGTGGACGAGGTCAACGCCGCGATCAAGGCCGCCGCGGAGGGCCCGCTCAAGGGCGTCCTGGTCTACAACGAGGACCCGATCGTCTCCGCCGACATCGTCACCGACCCGGCGTCGTGCATCTTCGACGCGCCGCTGACCAAGGTGATCGGCAACCAGGTCAAGGTCGTCGGCTGGTACGACAACGAGTGGGGCTACTCCAACCGCCTCGTGGACCTGGTCAAGCTGGTGGGTTCGTCGCTGTGAGTGCGAGGAGTGAGCTTGCGAGCCCCGCAGTCACGAACGGAGGACTAGCTCTGTGACGATCCGTAACCTTGACGACCTGCTCGCCGAGGGGGTGTCGGGTCGGCGCGTGCTGGTGCGCGCCGACCTGAACGTCCCGCTCGACAAGCAGACCGGTGACATCACGGACGACGGGCGGATCCGCGCGGTGCTGCCGACGCTGGGCGCGCTGGTGCAGGCCGGCGCGAAGGTGGTCGTCTGCTCGCACCTGGGCCGCCCGAAGGGCGCGCCGGACCCGCAGTTCAGCCTCCGCCCGGTCGCCGGGCGGCTCGGTGAGCTGCTCGGCGCCCCGGTGCACTTCGCCGAGGACACCGTCGGTGACTCGGCCCGGTCCACCGTGGCCGAGCTGGCCGACGGCCAGGTCGCGCTGCTGGAGAACCTCCGGTTCAACAAGGGCGAGACCAGCAAGGACGACGCCGAGCGGGGCGCGTTCGCCGACCAGCTCGCGGCGTTCGGCGACGCGTACGTCGACGACGCGTTCGGCGCGGTGCACCGCAAGCACGCCAGCGTGCACGACGTGCCGGCGCGCCTGCCGCACGTGGCCGGCCGGCTGGTGCTGCGCGAGGTCGAGGTGCTCAGCAAGCTCACCGGCGCGCCCGAGCGGCCGTACGTGGTGGTGCTGGGCGGCTCGAAGGTCTCCGACAAGCTGGCCGTGATCGAGGCGCTGCTGCCCACTGTCGACCGGCTGCTCATCGGCGGCGGGATGTGCTTCACCTTCCTCAAGGCCCAGGGCCACGAGGTGGGCACCTCGTTGCTGGAGGAGGAGATGGTCGAGACCTGCCGCAACCTGATGCAACGCGCCCCCGGCAAGATCCTGCTCCCGGTCGACGTGGTGGCCGCGGACGCCTTCGCCCCGGACGCCGCGCACGACACGGTGCCCGCCGACGGCATCCCCAGCCACCGGCTCGGCCTGGACATCGGCCCGGAGACGGTGGCCGGTTTCGCGGCCGTGCTGTCCCAGGCGAAGACGATCTTCTGGAACGGCCCGATGGGCGTGTTCGAGATGGCCGCGTTCGCCAACGGCACGCGCGGGGTGGCCGAGGCGATCACCAAGGCCGACGCGTTCAGCGTGGTCGGCGGCGGTGACTCGGCGGCGGCGGTGCGGGCGCTGGGCCTGGACGAGTCCTCGTTCGGGCACATCTCCACCGGGGGTGGCGCCTCCCTGGAATACCTGGAGGGCAAGACCCTCCCCGGCATCGCGGCCCTGGAGAACTGAATGGCGAGCACCACCCGCCGGCCACTGATGGCCGGCAACTGGAAGATGAACCTGAACCACCTCGAGGCGAACCTGCTGGTGCAGAAGCTGGCGGCGAGCCTCGACGAAAAGCAGCTCACCGACGTCGAGTGCGTGGTGCTGCCGCCCTTCACCGACCTGCGTACCGTGCAGACCGCGGTGGACGGCGACAAGCTGCTGATCGGCTACGGCGCGCAGGACCTGTCGCCGTTCCAGTCCGGGGCCTACACCGGCGACATCGCCGGGCCGATGCTGGCGAAGCTGGGCTGCGGCTACGTGGTGGTCGGCCACTCCGAGCGGCGGCAGTACCACCACGAGGACGACGCGCTGGTCAACGCGAAGGTGGCGGCGGCGCTGGCGAACGGGCTCACCCCGATCCTCTGCATCGGCGAGGGCCTGGAGATCCGGGAGCAGCTCAAGCAGGTTCCGCACTGCTGTGACCAGCTCGACGGCGCGCTGAAGGGCCTTACCGCCGAGCAGGTCACCAAGGTCGTCGTGGCGTACGAGCCGGTCTGGGCGATCGGCACCGGCAAGACGGCGACCCCGGAGGACGCCCAGGAGGTCTGCGGCGAGGTGCGCAAGCGGCTCGTGGAGACCTTCGACGAGTCCACCGCCGGGCAGGTCCGGATCCTCTACGGCGGGTCGGTCAAGGCGTCGAACGTCGCCGCGATCATGGCCCAGCCGGACGTGGACGGGGCGCTGGTCGGGGGCGCGAGCCTGGACGCGGAGGAGTTCGCGCAGATCTGTCGGTTCCCGGAGCACACGGCCCGCTGATCGCTCGCTATCCTTGACGCTGCCCGTCCACCGGTCGGTGCCGCCGTGCCCGACAGGTCCGGGCAGTGATCGTAACGAGAGGACTGACCCCCGCCATGCCGATCTGGTTCGCCTACACGATGATCACGTTGCTGGTCATCACCAGCGTGCTGCTCGTCCTGCTGATCCTCCTGCACCGCGGTAAGGGCGGCGGGTTGTCGAGCATGTTCGGCGGCGGCGTCAGCTCCAGCCTGGCCGGTTCCTCGGTGGCCGAGAAGAACCTCGACCGCTACACCGTTCTGGTGGGGATCGTCTGGTTCGCCTGCATCGTCGGGCTGGGGCTCTGGCTCCGGCTGCAGATGAGCAGCGGCACCTGAGCGAGCGCCGAAGAAGCGTACAATCTGCGCGCGGTCCGTCACGGACCGCGCGCAGTTTTGTTTCTCCGCCCGTCGCCCGTCGCCGATCCCTTCCCGGCGGCGGTCCCCTCCGACGACAGGGAGCGAGCAACCGTGCCCAGCAACAACGTCATCCGCGGCACCCGGATCGGGTCCGCCCCCGAGCGTTTCGACCAGCGCACCGAGCCGGCCCCGCGCCGGCCGGTCGTCTACTGGTGCCGCCACGGGCACCGCGTCGAGTTCCTGATCGCCGCCGAGGCGGAGACCCCGGCGTCGTGGGACTGCCCGCGCTGTGGGGAGCCGGCCGGCCCCGACCCGGGCAACCCGCCGGCCCGCACCCGCGCCGAGCCCTACAAGACCCACCTGGCGTACGTGCAGGAGCGGCGCACGCCCGAGGAGGGCGAGGCGCTGCTAGCCGAGGCCCTCGCCGCCCTACACCGCCGCCGCGGCCGCCCCTGACCCCACCCCCACCCCCACCCCCACCCCCACCCCAGTCGCGCCTGATTCACGGAAAGAGTGGCTATGCCGCCGGCTATAGCCACTCTTTCCGATGAATCAGCGCTGAGGGGAGGGGGTGGGGGTGGGGTGGGGGTCAGCGGAGGCTGCGGGCTCGGGGTGGGACGTTGGCCGCGGCGGCGCGGTCCAGCAGCCAGAGGGTGCGGGAGACGCCGTGCACGCCGGCCGCCGGAAGCTGCACCGGGCCGGCCCCGGCCAGCGCCATGCCGACCGCCCCGGCCTTGTCCGCCCCGGCGGCGACCAGCCACACCTCCTCGGCCGTGTTGATCGTCGGCAGGGTCAGCGTGGTGCGCACCGGCGGCGGCTTCGGGCTGCCCCGCACGGCGCTCACCGGCCGGTCGTCGTGGTGCACCGGGTGCTCCGGGAACACCGACGCCACGTGCCCGTCCTCGCCGACGCCGAGCATCAACACGTCGAAGTGGGGCAGGGCCGCGGTGCCCGGCCGGGCGGCGGCGGCCAGCTCCCGCGCGTACCCGGCGGCGGCGGCCTCCGGGTCGTCACCGCACGGGCCGTCGGACGCCGGCATCGGGTGCACCCGGGCCGGGTCCAGCGGCAGCGCGTCCAGCAGCGCCGCCCGGGCCTGGGTCTCGTTGCGCTCCGGGTCGCCGGACGGCAGGAACCGCTCGTCGCCCCACCAGACGTCGACCCGGGACCAGTCCACGGCGTCGCGGGCCGGCAACCGGCCGACCGCCCGGTGGACCGCCGCGGCGATCCGCCCGCCGGTCAGCACCACCGACGCCTGACCGCGCTCGGCCTGCGCGTCGAGCAGCTTCACCACCAGCCGGGCCGCCACCGCCTGCGCCAGCAGGTCCGGGTCGGCGTGTACGGCGACACTCGCCTCAGTCATCCGTCGTGCCCTCGTGTCTCTGTGCGTCCGACCGCCCGGTCCGGGCGGTCACTCGTTGGCGGTCGCGCCCGCGTGCGCGGTAACGCCGGCCTCGGCCCGCCGGGCGGTCGCCGGATCCTTCCACACGTGCACCCGCTGCGGCGCGCGCTGGTCCAGGCTGGTCAGCCCGGCCGTCGCGCCGAGCGCCTCGGCGTACACCTGATCGGCGTCGAGGCGACGCAGCTCCTCGGCCAACTCGTCGCCGAGCGGCCGGCGGACCAGCGGCAGCGTCCGATCCTCCTGACCGGTACGCCGGAAGACGGCGATGCTGTCGTCCCGGGTCAGCGTCAGCTCGTCGCCGTTGGCGCAGCGTAGTTGCACCTCGCGCATCCGGGGGAACTCGTCGGTGTGCTCCCAGGCCGGCGCGATGCCGAGCCGGGCGCTCAACCAGCCGCACATCAGCGCGGCGGTCGGGTCGGTGCGCGGCGCCACCACCGTCGCCTCGGTGATCCGGGCCTGGGTGGTGTCGAACGCCCCGGCGACGAGCGTGCGCCACGGGGTGATCCGGGTCCAGGCCAGGTCGGTGTCGCCCGGCGCGTAGTCGCAGGCCCGCTGCCGCAGCGCGGCGATCGGGTCGGCGGCCTGCGCCGAGTCGGTGATCCGCCGGTCGGCCACCACGCCGAGGAAGTCGGTGGCGATCTCGTCCGGCGGCTCGCCGTGCCACCAGGTCACCACCGGCACGTCCGGGACCAGCAGCGGCATCACCACGGACTCGGCGTGCAGCGCGAGCCGGCCGTACATCCGGGTGACCACCGCCTCGCACGGGCCGAGCCGGCCGCCCACGACGATCTCCGCGTCCAGCCGGTTGCGGTCCCGCTCCACGTCGGCGCGGACCACCACGAGCAGCCGGCACGGGTGCGCGGCGGCGGCGATGGTGGCCGCCGCCTCCGCCTCCCGGACCCGCTTCTCGTCCACCACCACGATCAGGGTGAGCGCCATGCCGCTGGCCACCCCGCCCGCGCTGCGCCGCTCGGCGGCCAGCGCCTTGACCACCTCGTTGCCGGTGGTGTCCCACAGCCCGATCACTGGAGCCTCCTGGTTCGCTCGCTCTGCTCGCTCACGCTCTGCGCCACGCCCGGCCCTCGTCGGCCAGCATCTCGTCGGCGGCCCGGGGGCCCCACTCGCCGGCCCGGTACGGCTCCGGCGTCGTGCCCGCCCAGGCGTGTTCCAGCGGGTCCACCACCTGCCAGCTCTGCTCGACCTCGGCGGCGTCCGGGAACAGCGTCCGGTCGCCGATGAGCACGTCCAGCACCAACCGCTCGTACGCCTCCGGGCTGGACTCGGTGAACGCCTCGCCGTACTGGAAGTCCATCGCGATGTCGCGGACCTCCATCGTGGTGCCCGGCACCTTGGAGCCGAACTTCAGCACCACGCCCTCGTCCGGCTGCACCCGGATGACGAGCTGGTTGGGGCCGAGGGACTCCATGTCGGCGGCGTTGAACGGCAGGTGCGGCGCCTTCTTGAACATGATGGCCACCTCGGTGACCCGCCGGGGCAGCCGCTTGCCGGCCCGGATGTAGAACGGCACCCCGGCCCAGCGCCGGTTCTGGATGCCCAGCTTCACCGCCACGTACGTCTCGGTGGTGGAGTCCGCCGGGACGCCCTCCTCCTCCAGGTAGCCCTTGGCGCGCTCGCCGCCCACCCAGCCGGGCAGGTACTGGCCGCGCACGGTGTCCCCGGCGATGTCCCGGGGGACCGTGATGGCCTTGAGCACCTTGAGCTTCTCGGCCCGGATCTCGTCGGCGTCGAAGCTGGTCGGCTCCTCCATCGCGACCAGGGCGAGCAGTTGGAGGAGGTGGTTCTGGAGCACGTCGCGGGCGGTGCCGACCGAGTCGTAGAACGCGGCCCGGGTGCCGATGCCGACGTCCTCGGCCATGGTGATCTGCACCGAGTCGACGTACTTGGAGTTCCACAGCGGCTCGAACAGGTTGTTGGCGAACCGCAGCGCCAGGATGTTCTGGACCGTCTCCTTGCCCAGGTAGTGGTCGATCCGGAAGACGTCCTTGCTGGTGAACACGTCGTCGACCAGGTCGTTGAGCGCCTTGGCCGAGGGCAGGTCGTTGCCGAACGGCTTCTCCACCACCACCCGCCGCCAGCCGCCGGACTTGTCGTTGTCGGCCATGCCGGTGCGGGCGAGCTGCTTGAGCACCACGGGGAAGGCGGCCGGCGGGATGGAGAAGTAGAACGCCGCGTTGCCGTCGATGCCGTGCGATTCGCGCAGCTCGTCGAGCGTGGTGGCGAGATGGTCGAAGGCGGCGTCGTCGTCGAACGAGCCGCCGACGAACTTGATGTTGCCGACGAGCCGGGCCCAGACCTCCTCCCGCCAGGGGGTGCGGGCGTGCTTCTTGGCGGCCTCGTGGGCCAGCGACTCGAAGTCACCGTCGCCCCAGTCGCGGCGGGCGAAGCCGAGGACCACGAAACCGGGCGGCAGGAGCCCCCGGTTGGCCAGGTCGTAGACCGCCGGCAACAGCTTCTTGCGGGCCAGGTCCCCGGTGACCCCGAAGATCACCAAGGCGCACGGCTCGGGGATCCGCGGCAGCCGCCGGTCCTGCGGGTCACGCAGCGGGTTCACCGGGCCACCTCCTCCTGCATGTCGGTCCACTGATTCCAGGTCGTTGATCGTCACGTACGTGTCCGTCCGGCCGTATCCAGCAGTTGGGCGACGCCCGCCGCCCGCTCGGTCAGGTGCAGTCGCAGCACCGGTCGCTCCCGGCCGGCCAGGGCCCGCCGGTCGTCGGCGGCCTGGGCCGCCTGGAGTTCCCCGAAGGTGTACGGGCGGCCCGGCACCGCCAGATCATCGGTGACCACGCCGGTGATCTGGAGGTGCCGGGCGCGCCCGTCGTGGTGGCTCGGGTGGCGGGGGCCCCACCCGAAGGTCACCGGTCGTCCGGCGGAACGCGCCAGCAGCGGGCGCAGCCCGGCGACCGCCGCGTCGGCCCGCCGGTCCAGGTGGGCGGTGACGGCGAGGTGCTCGTCGGGGCCGAGCCCGTCGACAAGCCACCACAGCGCGCCGGTCAGGTCGGTGGGGGCGCCGGCCGGGGCGTACACCTCGATCGTGCCGTCGACCGACGAGGGTGGGTCGTCCGCGGGCCCCGCCGCAGCGGACCGGACCGGCTCCGCGAACGGGTCGACCCGCAGCGCCGCGGCGGCGATCGCGGCGGCGTGCGCCCAGGCGAGGAACTGGGCGCCGAGCGGCCCGTTGACCGCCACGTCGGCGGCCACGCCGGGCGTCACGGCCGGGCCGAGCGCGCCGCCGATCCCGACCGTCAGCACGCCGGGCCCGCCGGCGCCGGGCGCGTCGGGCGACTCCGCCGCGATCGGCAGCACCCGCCCGCCGGTCGCGGCGGCGAGCAGCGCGCCGACCCAGTGCCGCAGCCCGTCCAGGCCGGTGCCGTCGGGCGTCAGCGCGACGGTGGACCGCCCGCCGGCGGCAGCCGCGCCCAGGGCCGCACCGAGCGCGAGGCCGGGATTGTCCCGGTCCCGGTCGAGCGCGTCGGCGAGCGCCGCGGCCTCGTCCAGCAGTTCGACGACCGGCGCGCCGGCGAGCGCCGCCGGGACCAGACCGAACGCGGTCAGCGCGGACCAGGGCCCGACCGCGTGCGGGTCGGCCGGGATCACCACGGCACCCAGCTCGTCGGCGAGCGCCGCCAACTCGGAGCCGGCCGGGGTGACCACCACGACGTGCCGGTCGGCCTCCGGGCCGGCGTCCCGCCAGGCCCGCCGGTAGGCGCGCAGGTGGGCGTCGGCGGTCGGGTCGAGGCCGGACCGGCCGGCGAGCACCAGCACGGTACGCGCCGGGCGGTCGGCCACCGCCGCCCGGACCGGCCCGGGGTCGGCCGAGTCGAGCACGGTCAGCGGCCGACCCAGGCAGCCGGCGATCACCTCGGCGGCCAGCGTGACGTCGGCGGAGCCGGCGAGCACCACGTGGTCGAGGTCGCCCAACTCGGCGGTCAGCTCGGCGAGCTGGGGGAGCAGGTCCCGGCTGCGGCAGTGGGTGTGGACCCAACCCAGCCGGCCGCGGGCCGCCGCCTCGGCCCCCGGCCCCCACAGCGTCGGGTCCTCGGCGGCCAACCGCGCGGGCACGTCGCGGGCGACCAGCGCGGCGCGCGCGGAGCGGTCATCCACCGCGTCCGCGCCGTGCACGGCCAGGCCGGCGGCGACGTCCGCCGGGCCGGCCAGCAGGTCACCCAAGTGACTCACCTCACCGGTTCCACGGTACGACGGAACGCGCCCCGGGGCAGCGCCCCGGGACGCGTCGGACGCCGTCGGTCACGCGTTGCCGCCGGCCTGCTGGGCGTTGCGCGCGTTGTCCCCGGCCGCCCGGTGCGGGCTGCCGGCGCCCTTGGCCGCCTCGGCGAGGGACTTCTTGACCCCCTCCAGCAGCTCCAGCCAGCTCGCCTCGAACTTCTCCACGCCCTCCCGCTCCAGGGTGGCGATCACGTCGGCCAGGTCCACCCCGACCGACTCCAGGTCCGCGAAGACCTGCCGCGCGTCGTCGTACCCGCCGGTGATCGTGTCGGCCTGCGTCTCGCCGTGCTCGGCGTAGGCGTGGATGACCGGCTCCGGCATGGTGTTGACCGTGCCGGGGGCGATCAGCTCCTCGACGTAGACGACGTCCCGGTAGTCCGGGTTCTTCGTCGAGGTGGACGCCCACAGCGGTCGCTGCGGGTGGGCGCCGGCGTCGGCCAGCTTCTGCCAGCGGGCGGAGGAGAACACCTCGCCGTAACGCTCGTAGGCCAGCCGGGCGTTCGCCACCGCGGCCTTGCCGCGCAGCGCCTTGGCCTGGTCGGAGCCGATCTTCTCCAGCCGCTTGTCCACCTCGCTGTCGACCCGGGAGACGAAGAACGAGGCGACCGAGCCGATCTTCGACAGGTCGTGCCCGTTGGCCTGCGCCTGCTCCAGGCCGGCGAGGAACGCCTCCATCACCTGCGAGTAGCGGTCCAGCCCGAAGATCAGCGTCACGTTCACGCTGATCCCCTCGGCCAGCGTCTTCGTGATCGCCGGCAGGCCCTCCTCGGTCGCCGGGATCTTGATGAAGAGGTTCGGCCGGTCGACCAGCCACCACAGCGCCTTGGCCTCGGCGGCGGTCTTGTCCGCGTCGTGCGCCGAGCGGGGGTCGACCTCGATCGACACCCGGCCGTCCACCCCGTCGCTGGCGTCGTACGACTGACGCATCACGTCGCAGGCCCACCGCACGTCGTACGTGGTGAGCATGCGGACCGCCTCCTCGACGTCCACGTCGCGGGTGGCGAGGTCACGAAGCTGCCAGTCGTATTCGTCGGCGTCGCTCAGCGCCTTGGCGAAGATCGTCGGGTTGGTGGTCACGCCGGCCACGTGGCTCTCCCGGCGCAGCTTGTCCAGCCCGCCGGAGGTCAGTCGTACCCGGGAAAGATCGTCGAGCCAGATCGCCACCCCGGCGTTCTGGAGCTCGCTCAGCCTGTCCGTCATGCCGTCCACGCTCCCCTCAGTTGCCGGTCGTGAAACCGGTGATGTCGCCCACCCGGGTCAGCGCCGCGTGCGCGGCGGCCACGATCCGGTCGGGGGTGAACCCGAACTGCTCGAAGAGCACGGTGTAGGGCGCGCTCGCGCCGTAGTGCTCGATGCTCACGCACTCGCCGCTGTCCCCGACGATCGCCCGCCAGGACATCGCGATGCCCGCCTCCACGCTCACCCGTGCCTTTACCCCGCGCGGCAGCACCGACTCCCGGTACGCCTCGTCCTGCGCGAAGAACCACTCCTGGCACGGCATGGACACCACCCGCGTCGGGGTGCCGTCGGCCTCCAGCCGCTCCCGCGCGGTGAGGCAGAGCTGCACCTCCGAGCCGGTGCCCACGATGATCACCTGCGGCTTGCCGTTGGACGCCTCGGCGAGCACGTAACCGCCCTTGGCGGTGCCCTCGGCGGGACCGAACTCGGTGCGGTCGAGCGTCGGCAGCGCCTGCCGGCTGAGCGCCAGGGCGGTCGGCCGGTCGGTGTGCTCCAGCGCCTGCCGCCACGCCCAGGCGGTCTCGTTGGCGTCGGCCGGCCGGACCACGTCCAGGCCGGGGATGGCCCGCAGCGCGCTCAGGTGCTCGATCGGCTGGTGGGTCGGGCCGTCCTCGCCCAGGCCGATCGAGTCGTGCGTCCAGACGTACGTCACCGGCAGCTTCATCAGCGCGGCGAGCCGCACCGACGGGCGCATGTAGTCGCTGAACACCAGGAAGGTGCCGCCGTAGGGGCGGGTGCCGCCGTGCAGGGCGATGCCGTTGAGGATCGCGCCCATGCCGTGCTCGCGGATGCCGAAGTGCAGCGTGCGGCCGTACTCGTCGCCCGGGAAGTCCTTGGTGGCGTGCCCGGCCGGGACGAAGGACGGCTCGCCCTTCATGGTGGTGTTGTTGCTCTCGGCCAGGTCGGCCGAGCCGCCCCACAGCTCGGGCAGCACCGGGGCGAGCGCCTCCAGGACCTTGCCGGAGGCGGCCCGGGTGGCGACGCCCTTGGCGTCCGCGCCGAAGGTGGGCAGCGCGTCGGTCCAGCCGGTCGGCAGGGTACGGGTGGCCATCCGGTCCCACAGCGCCTTGCGCTCCGGGTTGGCCTGCGCCCAGGCGTCGAACCGGGTGGTCCACTCGGCCTGCGCCTCGGTGCCGCGCTCGACCACCTGACGGGCGTGCTTGAGCACCTCCTCGTCGACGGAGAAGGTGCGCTGCGGGTCGAAGCCGAGGATCTCCTTGGTGGCCTTGACCTCGTCCGCGCCGAGCGCCGAGCCGTGGATCTTGCCGGTGTTCTGCTTGTTCGGCGCGGGCCACCCGATGATGGTGCGCAGCGCGACGAACGACGGCCGCGCGGTCTCCGCCCGGGCGGCCAGCAGCGCCTGGTAGAGCGCCTCGGTGTCCTCGTGGTAGTCGCCCTGGTCGGCGTCGCCGGTGCGCCAGTCGACGGTCTGCACGTGCCAGCCGTACGCCTCGTAGCGGGCCGCCACGTCCTCGCTCTTGGCGATCCGGGTGTCGTCCTCGATCGAGATCTCGTTGTCGTCGTAGATCACGCACAGGTTGCCGAGCTGCTGGTGGCCGGCGAGCGCGCTCACCTCGTGGGTGATGCCCTCCTCGATGTCGCCGTCCGAGGCGATGCACCAGATGTCGTGCCGGAACGGCGAGTCGGCGCGGTCCGGCTCGGGATCGAACAGGCCCCGCTCCCGGCGGGCCGCCATCGCCATGCCGACCGCGTTGCCGAGGCCCTGCCCGAGCGGGCCGGTGGTGGTCTCCACGCCCGGGGTGTGGCCGTGCTCCGGGTGACCCGGGGTGAGCGAGCCCCACTGGCGCAGCGCCTTGAGGTCCTCCAGAGCCAGCGGGTAGCCGGAGAGGAAGAGCTGGATGTAGAGGGTCAGGCTGGAGTGCCCGGCGGACAGCACGAACCGGTCCCGGCCGGGCCAGTTCGGGTCGGTCGGGTTGTGCCGCATGACCCGGTTGAACAGGAGGTACGCCGCCGGGGCGAGGCTCATCGCCGTGCCCGGGTGGCCGTTGCCGGATTTCTCCACGGCGTCCATGGCCAGCACGCGGACCGTGTCGACGGCCCTGCGGTCGAGGTCGGACCAGTTGAGAGCGGGAAGCTCGGGTCGTTTCGCAGCCACGTTCATGTGCTCCTCGGCAGATGGGCGGAACCCTCACTGATGACCCTATCGAGCGTCGCTAAACGTCCGCCCGGGGATCTCGGCATGCTGACTTGTACGTTTCCGCCCCGACCGGCCGTTCAACCTCCGGTGTGACCGCCCGCACCGTTGCCGGGTCTGCGGGGCAGCCAAAACGACGGCGCGTAGTGTGTGGGTCGGTGTGTGGACCCGGCTCGGGTCCGGGCCGACGACCTCCCCCGCCGAAGCCGGAAGGTGGCAATCCGTGAGCATGATCACCGAGCGCCCGGTCAGCAACCCTGCCGGGACGTCGCCGGTGGGCGCGGTGGCGGAGGCGCCGGCGACCGGCCGGCGGGACGTGCGGGCCGTGGTGTCCGCGTACGTGGCGCTGACCAAGCCGCGGATCGTCGAACTGCTGCTGGTGACCACCGTGCCGGCGATGATGCTCGCGGACGGCGGCATGCCGGCGCTGTGGCTGGTGGCCGTGGTGCTGGTCGGCGGCTCGCTCGCGGCCGGCGCGGCAAGCGTGCTCAACTGCTACATCGACCGGGACATCGACCAGTTGATGCGGCGCACCAAGCGTCGCCCGCTGCCGGCGCACACCGTGTCGCCGCGCAGCGCCCTGGTCTTCGGCCTGGTGCTGGCGACGGTGTCGGTGGCCCTGATGGCGGCGACCACCAACTGGCTGGCGGCCGGCCTGACGCTGGCCGCGATCGTCTACTACGACCTGGTCTACACGCTCTGGCTGAAGCGGACCACGGCCGCCAACACGTTCTGGGGCGGCGCCTGCGGGGCCGCGCCGGTGCTGATCGGCTGGGCCGCGGTCACCGGCTCGCTGTCGCCGGCGGCCTGGGGCCTGTTCGCGGTGGTCTTCTTCTGGCAGCTACCGCACTTCTACGCGCTGGCCATCAAGTACAAGGACGACTACGCCCGGGCCGGCATCCCGATGCTGCCGGTGGTGGCCTCGGTCCGCCGGGTCAACGCGGAGATCATCGGGTTCTCCTGGCTGACGCTGCTGTCGTCGCTGGCCGTCTGGCCGCTCGGGATGAGCCCGGTCTACGGGGTGACCGCGCTGGTGGTCGGCGGGATCTTCGTGGTCGAGGCGCACAAGCTGTGCCGGCGCGCGGCGCGCGGCGAGGCGGTCAAGCCGATGCGGCTGTTCCACTGGTCCACCACCTACCTCACCATCCTGTTCGCCGCCGTGGCCCTGGACGCCCTCCTCTGACCCACCCCCAACCCCGCACCGTGCGCCGTTGATCGTGAGGTTGGCGGCGTTTTCGATCTCCCGAAGCGCCGTCAGCCTCATGATCAACGAGCTGGGGTCGAGCGGGATGGATGTTTCCGCACGTGAGACGGTTCATCAGAAGTTTTTTCTTGGGTCCTCGGGTGGATCAAAAGGGGCAGAGTGTGACGATAGCTGCTGGGCGTATCGCCCGCATATAGCGGGCATGGTCGGACAAATTACCTGTGGTTCTCCTTAAACCAGCGGGTAATTGGCATCACATTCAGTTCATCGTTCTCGCACATCCGGGTGGATGTCTGCTTAGGCTTCGCGTCATGGCAGATGGTTCCGATACGACGCTGACGGCCGACAAGACCGGCGGGCAGGGCTCCAACGGCCTGGTCGCGGGCATCAAGTCGTTCGCCGCCGGGCACGGCGGCGCGAAGGCGGTCATCGAATACGTCGGCAAGCGCGGCGCACGGATCGTCCTCGTGGGTTCCGACGGGGCGTGGGCCGACCAGTTCGCCGACGACACCGTGGTCGCGCGGCAGGCCTGCGCCGCGGCCGGGGTCGACATCGAAAACGCCTGGGAGCGTGAGCTGATGGACCAGATGCGTCCGAGCAACGACCTCTGGCGGTCGATGGCCCGGCGCACGATGGCCCGTTGACACACATATAAACCGCATGACCGACATCCACCAGTCGACCCGGGGGAAACCCCGGGTCGCTCTCGTCACCTGCGCCCCCGTGCCCGACCTCGACCCGGACGACCGGCTCGTGCTCGACCCGCTCGCCGCCCGCGGCGTGACCGCCGAGATCGCGATCTGGGACGACCCGGCCGTCAACTGGTCCGGCTACGACCTGGTCGTGCTCCGCTCGCCCTGGGACTACGCCCGGCGCCGGGACGAGTTCGTCGCCTGGGCGCACACCGTGCCGGCACTGGTCAACCCGGCCGACGTGGTCGCCTGGAACACCGACAAGCGCTACCTGGCCGAGTTGTCCGCGGCCGGGGCGCCCACCGTGCCGACGGTCTGGATCGCGCCCGGGGAGCGGTGGGCGCCGCCGGCCGGCGGGGAACACGTGCTCAAGCCGGCGATCAGCGCCGGCAGCCAGGACACCGGGCGCTACGACCTGACCGACCCGGAGCACCGGGAGTTGGCCTCGGCGCACGTGCGGCGGCTCGGTGACGCGGGGCGGGTGACGATGGTGCAGCCCTACCTGGACGCGGTGGACACCGACGGCGAGACCGCACTGCTCTACCTGGCCGCCCCGACCGGCCTGGCGTTCAGCCACGCGATCCGTAAGGGGCCGATGCTGACCGGCCCGGACCGGGGTGAGACCGCGCTCTACAAGGAGGAGCGGATCGACGCCCGCACCGCGACCGCCGAGCAGCGGGCCGTCGCCGAGAAGGTGCTGGCCGCCGTCCCCGGCGGCACCGACCGGTTGCTCTACGCGCGGGTCGACCTGATCCCCGGCCCGGACGGGTCGCCCGTCCTGGTCGAGCTGGAGCTGACCGAGCCGAGCCTGTTCGTCGGCTACGCCGACGGCGCCCCGGACCGGCTCGCCGAGGCGGTCCTCACCCGCCTGCCCCACCGCCCCTGACCGGCCCGGCCGAGGTGGCCGGGTCACTCGCGGTCGGTGTGGTTGCGGTTCCACCGGCCGCCGATCGGCGGGGTGTCCAGCCGCAGCGCGGCCGTCGACCCGGCCAGGTCGTTGTCCTCTACCGCGCAGGACACGCAGCTTCCCGACTCGGTGATCCACAGCCCGTACGCCTGCGTGTCGTCGTCCCGGTGCCAGATCCGGTTGCCCCGCACGGTGGCCGAGTCGAACGGTGCGGCCACCGTGATCCCGGCGCAGGCCGCCGGCCCGTCCGGCAGCTCGTACGCCGAGCCGGGCTCCGGGGTGGCCTCGTTCCAGCCGGTGGCGCCGTCGGGGCGTACCTCGGCCAGGGCGAGCTGGTCGGCGGTGTTGTCGGCCACCACGGCGTCCCGGGTGCCGACCCGGACGACCTTGCCCCGGTGCCCGCCGACGGGCCAGTCCGCCTCGCCGTCGGTGACCTCGCGCGGGCCGTAGCGCACCGCGTCGCCCGAACCCCGGTGCGCCGGCGCGGACCGGCGCCCGTTGTCCCGGATCCGGTTGCCCACGATCGACGCGTCAAGCATCGGCCGGTCGATCCGGATGCCGTCCAGCGCGTTCTCCCGGATGTCGTTGTCCTGGATCACCACGTCGGCGGCGGCGCCCCGGTAGCCGCGGCCGAGGTCGTGCTCGTGGTAGCCGTACCCGCCGTTGCGGCTGATCCGGTTGCCCTGCACCGCGTACGGGCCGGGGGTGTTGCCCATGCTGATCCCGTTGCCGACGTTGCAGTCGATCACGCAGCCGGTGAGCAGCCCGCCGTGCCCGGCGATGCCGGCGGTGCCGTTGGCGGACACGTCGAACCCGGCCTCCAGGTTGTTGGTCATGGTGCAGCCGGAGACGATCAGGCCGTCCGCGCCCCAGTCCGAGATGCCGAACCGGTTGGCCTGGCTGTGGCAGCCGATGATGCGGATGCCGCGCGGCGGGGTCCAGTAGTCCTTCTGCAGCTCCAGGAAGATCCCGTTGGTGCCGTTGCCGACCGTGGTGCAGTTGGCGATGGTGAGGCGTTCCACGTCGCCCCAGCCGCCGATGCCGACCCCGATGCCGGCGCCGCCCATCTGCCGGCCGTTGTCCAGTCGGCCGCAGCCGACCACGACCACGCCGTCGATCAGGCTGTCCTGGAGGAAGTCGCAGCCGAGACCGGTCGCGCCGGTGTGGTGGATGTAGAGGTTGCGGAACACGCCGCGCACGACGTACTGCAACCCGAGGCCCTTGGCCAGGTAGTCGTAGGCGGTCTGAACCACCCCGGAGCCGTCGATCTCGAAGTCGGCGAAGGTGCAGTCGGCGATGTGCCGGTCCCGGTCCGCGCCGTGCTGCACCGTGGTCCAGTAGGCCAGCGGCACCGGGTTGGCGCGGTTGCCCTCGTTGCTGAGCAGGAACCGGGTCGCGGCCGGGCCGGCGCCGATCAGCGATACGCCGCTGCGCCAGATCGTGCCGGCGTCGCGGATCGAGTAGAGCCCGGGCGGGCAGTGGATGACCCGGGCGCGGCCGTCGGCGTCGTAGCCGGCGCCGAGGCGGTCCACCAGCGCGGCCAGTGCCGGCTGGTCGTTGGTCACCCCGTCGCCGGTGAGGCCGTGCTCGCGGGCGTCGCACCACAGCGGCGCGCCGGCCACCGGGGTGAGCCGCTGCGGGGTGGTGGTGGCAAGGCTCCTGCGCGACACCGGGTCCTCCCCTCGGGCGTGCGGTCCGTCGTGCGGCCCGCATTCCCGCTCCGGTCGCTGGGTAACGCCCGGCTCAGGCGGCGGCGCCCACCGGCTCGGCGGTGGGCGCGGCCGGGGCCGGCGGGGCGGCCGGGAGACGCTCCCGGGTGGCCCCGAGCACGGCCAGCGTGGCCAGCAGCACCAGGCAGGAGCCGAGCATGTGCGCGGCGACGAGCACCGCCGGCAGGTGGGTGAAGTACTGCACGAAGCCGATCAGGCCCTGGCCCAGCTCGACCGCGAGCAGCACTCCGGCGGCCCGGGCGGCGCGGCGCGCGCCGACCGCGCGGAACGCGAAGAGCAGCGCCACCGAGAGGCCGATCAGCAGGAAGACGCCGTCGGCGTGCACCTGGGAGATCGCCTCCGGGTCCAGGCCGTTGCGGGCCGCGCCCCGGTCGCCGGCGTGCGGGCCGCTGCCGGTCACCCAGGTGCCGACCACGAGCACGGCCGCGCCGACCACGGTCGTGATCCAGGCGAGGGTACGCAGCGGCGCCGGCACGGTGGGTGTCACCGGCCCGTCCGGCTCGCCGGTGCGCCGCCAGAGCGCGTACGCGACCGCGATGACCGCCATCGAGGCGAGGAAATGCAGCCCGACCACCCAGGGGTTGAGGTTGGTGAGCACGGTGATCCCGCCGATGACCGCCTGCGCCGGGATGCCGAGCAGCACGCCCACGGCCAGCGGCAGCAGCCCTCGGCGGCGGGGGCGCTGGGCCAGCACGGCGAGCACCACCGCGAGCGCGATGATCCCCACCGCGAACGTGAGCAGCCGGTTGCCGAACTCGATCACCCCGTGCACGCCCATCTCGGGGGTGGTGGTGTAGGACTCGTCGGTGCACCGGGGCCAGGTGGGGCAGCCGAGGCCGGAGGCGGTGAGCCGGACGGC
Source organism: Micromonospora sp. NPDC050980 (assembly GCF_040653835.1). Lineage (NCBI taxonomy): Bacteria > Bacillati > Actinomycetota > Actinomycetes > Micromonosporales > Micromonosporaceae > Micromonospora > Micromonospora sp. NPDC050980. The sequence goes on from NZ_JBFAGS010000024.1 coordinate 23,673, forward strand.
CCCGCCGGTGACCACGATCGCCACGTTCGCGATGATCGAGGTGAACGCGAGGCGACGCAGCAGCGTGGGGGAGACCGGGAACCGGACGGAACGCTTCACGCGGCAAATCCTACGCACCGTAGTTGATCCCGATCGGGTGACTCCGCCGACCCGGTGGTCGGAATCACCGGACCCCCGGTTTGCGGGCCCCGCGCGAATTACGTAACGTTGCCGTTGTGAAAAACGCGGCAGCGCTGTCCGAAGGGTCGGTGACCGGTACGGTCGCCGGCGCGACGGTCCCTGCCGACCGGTCGACCCGCGACCGGGTCACCCAGCTGCTGCTGGAGCGGGGCGCGACCACCGCCGCGCAGCTCGGCTCGGCGCTCGGCCTCAGCCCGGCCGCGATCCGCAGGCACCTCGACGCGATGCTCGCCGACGGTGACGTGGTCGCCCGCGAGCAGGCCGTGCGGGGCAGCCGGGGGCGGGGCCGGCCGGCCAAGGTGTTCGTGCTGACCGAGGCGGCCCGGGTGCGCTGCGGGACCCACCACTACGACAACATGGCCACCGCCGCGCTGCGCTGGATCGCCCGCACCGGTGGCGCCGAGGCGGTGGCGGAGTTCGCCGCCGACCAGGTCGCCGCGCTGGAGAAGCGTTGCCGGGCCGCCATGGAGGACGCCGGCGACGCACCGCTCGCGCGGGCCGAGGCGCTCGCCGGGGCGCTCACCGCCGAGGGTTACGCTGCCAACGCGTCCACGATCGCCTCCGGCGGCCAGCTCTGCCAGCACCACTGCCCGGTGGCGCACGTGGCCGCCGAGTTCCCCCAGCTGTGCGAGGCCGAGACCGCGGTGATCTCCCGCCTGGTCGGCACCCACGTGCAGCGCCTGGCCACCATCGCGCACGGCGACGGCGTGTGCACCACGCACATCCCCGCCCAGTCCGGTTCCACCGTCACCACTGTGAGGACAGATAGATGACCGAGCAGATCGTCCAGCCCCTGACCCAGGAGGAGCAGCTCGCCGCCCTCGGTCGTTACGAGTACGGCTGGGCCGACCCCGACGTCGCCGGGGCCGCCGCCCAGCGTGGTCTGAACGAGGCGGTGGTGCGCGACATCTCGGCCAAGAAGAACGAGCCGGCCTGGATGCTCGACCTGCGCCTGAAGGGCCTGCGGCTGTTCGACCGCAAGCCGATGCCGGCGTGGGGCGCCGACCTCACCGGGATCGACTTCGACAACATCAAGTACTTCGTCCGGTCCACCGAGAAGCAGGCCACCAGCTGGGAGGACCTGCCGGAGGACATCAAGAACACCTACGACCGGCTGGGCATCCCGGAGGCGGAGAAGCAGCGGCTGGTCGCCGGCGTCGCGGCGCAGTACGAGTCCGAGGTCGTCTACCACAAGATCCGTGAGGACCTCGAGGAGCAGGGCGTCGTCTTCCTCGACACCGACACCGCGCTGCGCGAGCACGAGGACCTCTTCAAGGAATACTTCGGCACGGTCATCCCGGTCGGTGACAACAAGTTCGCCGCGTTGAACACCTCCGTCTGGTCCGGTGGCTCGTTCATCTACGTGCCGAAGGGCGTGCACGTGGAGATCCCGTTGCAGGCCTACTTCCGGATCAACACGGAGAACATGGGCCAGTTCGAGCGGACGCTGATCATCGTCGACGAGGGCGCGTACGTGCACTACGTCGAGGGCTGCACCGCGCCGCTCTACTCCTCCGACTCGCTGCACAGCGCGGTCGTGGAGATCGTGGTCAAGAAGAACGCGCGCTGCCGCTACACGACCATCCAGAACTGGTCGAACAACGTCTACAACCTGGTCACCAAGCGCGCGGTGTGCCACGAGGGCGCGACCATGGAGTGGGTCGACGGCAACATCGGCTCCAAGGTCACCATGAAGTACCCGGCGGTCTACATGACCGGCGAGCACGCCAAGGGCGAGGTGCTCTCGGTGGCCATGGCCGGTGAGGGCCAGCACCAGGACGCCGGCGCCAAGATGGTGCACGCCGCGCCGCACACCTCCTCGACCATCGTGTCGAAGTCGATCGCCCGGGGCGGTGGCCGCACCTCCTACCGCGGCCTGGTGCAGGTGCTGGAGGGTTCGCACAGCAGCCGCAGCACGGTCAAGTGCGACGCGCTGCTTGTCGACACCATCTCCCGCTCCGACACCTACCCCTACGTCGACATCCGCGAGGACGACGTGTCGATGGGGCACGAGGCGACCGTCTCCAAGGTCAGCGACGACCAGCTCTTCTACCTGATGAGTCGGGGCCTGAGCGAGGACGAGGCGATGGCGATGATCGTGCGCGGCTTCATCGAGCCGATCGCCAAGGAGCTCCCCATGGAATACGCGCTGGAGCTCAACCGCCTGATCGAGCTGCAGATGGAGGGCGCGGTCGGCTGACGCCGCCGTTCCCGCGCGGCGGGCCGGAACCCCGGCCCGCCGCGTCAGCAAGACCACGTCGTCACGGACCAGACAGACCAAGGAAGAGATGACTACCCAGGCTTCCGCGCCGCCCACGACCAAGTCGCAGGCGCTCCGCTCGTACGACGTCGCCGACTTCCCGGCCCTGACCGGGCTGGAGGAGGAGTGGCGGTTCACCCCGCTCAAGCGCCTGCGTGGCCTGACGGGTGACGGCTCCGGGTCGCCGCGCGGCACGGTCCGGCACGAGCACGGCGACCTGCCCGAGGGCGTCGTCGTCGACCGGATCGGCCGCGACGACCCCCGGGTGGGCAGCGTGCTCACCCCGTTCGACCGGGTCAGCGCGCTGGCCTACGGCGGGGCCGACGGCGCGCTGCTGGTGCGGGTCGACCGGGACGCCGTGGTGGACGCGCCGGTGCGCCTGCGGGCGGTCGGCGAGGACGCCGGGGCGCTGGCGTTCGGCCACACGTTCGTCGAGGTGGGCCGGTTCGCCGACGTGACAGTGGTGCTGGAGCACGTCGGCTCGGCCACGCTCGCCGACAACGTCGAGGTGACGGTGGCGGACGGGGCGAAGCTGACCCTGGTCACGGTCGCCGACTGGGCCGACGACGCGGTCCAGGCGCAGCACCTGAAGGTGAAGCTGGGCCGCGACGCCAAGGTCGTGCACGTGCAGGTGAGTCTCGGCGGCGACCTGGTCCGGCAGCACACCACTGTGGAATACACCCAGCGCGGCGGCGAGGCGGAGCTGTACGGCCTCTACTTCGCCGACTCCGGCCAGCACCTGGAGCACCGGCAGTTGGTCGACCACACCGTGCCGGACTGCCGTTCCTACGTCGGCTACCGCGGCGCGCTGCAGGGCGACGACGCGCACACCGTCTGGGTCGGCGACGTGCTGATCGGGGCCGAGGCCACCGGCACCGACACCTACGAGATCAACCGGAACCTGCTGCTCAGCGACGGTGCCCGGGCCGACTCGGTGCCCAACCTGGAGATCGAGACCGGCGAGATCGCCGGCGCCGGGCACGCCAGCGCGACCGGCCGCTTCGACGACGAGCAGTTGTTCTACCTGATGGCCCGGGGCATCCCGGAGGGCGAGGCCCGACGCCTGGTGGTGCGGGGCTTCTTCGCCGAGCTGATCAACAAGATCCCGGTCGAGGACCTGCGCGATCGGCTCGGCGACGCGATCGAGGCGCGCCTCACGAAGGCCGGCGCCTGATGATCAGGATCTGTTCCACCGAGGACGTGCCGAAGGGCGCCGCGATCAGCGCCGACGTGGACGGCGTGCAGGTGGCGATCGTGCACGGCGAGGACGACGTGTTCTACGCCGTGCACGACGAGTGCTCGCACGCCGCCGTGGCGCTCTCCGAGGGCGAGGTCGAGGGCTGCACGCTGGAATGCTGGCTGCACGGATCCCGTTTCGACCTGCGTACCGGTGAGCCGACCGGGCTGCCCGCGACCGAACCCGTACCCGTCTACCCCGTCGAGGTCCGCGACGGCGAGATCTACGTCAGCATGACGCCGAGCAATGGAGTGACGCGATAATGAGCACCCTGGAGATCCGCGACCTGAAGGTGTCGGTCAAGCTGCCCGAGGGTGAGCTCAAGCCGATCCTGCACGGGGTCGACCTGACCGTGCGCTCCGGTGAGACGCACGCGATCATGGGCCCGAACGGCTCCGGCAAGTCGACGCTTGCCTACTCGATCGCCGGCCACCCCAAGTACGAGATCACCGGCGGCGAGGTGACCCTCGACGGCTCCGACGTGCTGTCCATGTCCGTCGACGAGCGGGCCCGCGCCGGCCTCTTCCTGGCCATGCAGTACCCGGTCGAGGTCCCCGGCGTGTCGGTGGCCAACTTCCTGCGTACCGCGAAGACCGCCATCGACGGCGAGGCGCCGAAGCTGCGCACCTGGGCCGGCGAGCTGCGCGGGGCCATGGAGAAGCTCCAGATGGACCCGGCGTTCGCCCAGCGCAACGTCAACGAGGGCTTCTCCGGCGGGGAGAAGAAGCGGCACGAGATCGTGCAGTTGGAGCTGCTCAAGCCGAAGATCGCCATCCTCGACGAGACCGACTCCGGCCTCGACGTGGACGCGCTGCGCGTGGTCAGCGAGGGCGTGAACCGGGTCCGCGACACCGGCGACACCGGGATGCTGCTGATCACCCACTACACCCGGATCCTGCGCTACATCAAGCCGGACTTCGTGCACGTCTTCGTGGCCGGGCGGATCGTCGAGCAGGGCGGTCGCGAGCTGGCCGACAAGCTCGAGGAAGAGGGCTACGAGCGGTACGTCGCCGGGGCCGGCGCGGCGCGGGCCTGAGCGAGCCGGACATGACCTCCATCGCGATCCCGGCGGGCATGCCGCAGTACGCCGACGTGCCGCGCTTCGACACCGCGGCGGTGCGGGCCGACTTCCCGATCCTGGGCCGGGAGGTCAACGGTCACCCGCTCGTCTACCTGGACAGCGCGAACACCTCGCACAAGCCGCGGCAGGTGCTCGACGTGCTCACCGAGCACTACGCGAGGCACAACGCCAACGTGTCGCGCTCGGTGCACACGCTGGGCACCGAGGCGACCGAGGCGTACGAGGGGGCGCGGGCGAAGATCGCCGCGTTCGTCAACGCCCCGAGCGTGGACGAGGTGGTGTTCACCAAGAACTCCACCGAGGCGATCAACGTGGTGGCGTACGCGTTCTCCAACGCCTCGTTGCGCGCGGACGCCGACCCGCGGTTCCGGCTGGGCCCCGGCGACGAGATCGTGATCTCCGAGATGGAGCACCACTCGAACATCGTCCCGTGGCAGCTTCTGGCGGAGCGCACCGGTGCGACGCTGCGCTGGTTCCCGGTCACCGATGGCGGCCGGCTGGACGAGTCGGGCCTGGACGAGCTGGTCACCGAGCGCACGAAGATCGTCTCGTTGGTGCACACGTCGAACATCCTCGGCACGGTCAACGCCACCGCGCGGATCACCGAGCGGGTTCGCCAGGTCGGTGCGCTGCTGCTGCTCGACTGCTCCCAGTCGGTGCCGCACCAGCCGATCGACGTGGTCGACCTGGACGCCGACTTCATCGTCTTCACCGGGCACAAGATGTGCGCTCCGACCGGCATCGGCGTGCTCTGGGGCCGGGGTGAGCTGCTCGCCGCGATGCCCCCGGTGCTGGGCGGCGGCTCGATGATCGAGACGGTGACGATGGCGCGCACCACGTTCGCCGCGCCGCCGGCCCGGTTCGAGGCGGGCACCCCGCCGATCGCCGAGGCGGTCGCGCTCGGCGCGGCGGTGGACTACCTCACCGGCGTCGGGATGCGGGCGATCCAGTGGCACGAGAAGGAGCTGACGGCGTACGCGCTGGACGCCCTCGCCACCGTGCCGGGCCTGCGGATCTTCGGCCCGTCCGTGCCGGTCGGCCGGGGCGGGACGATCTCGTTCGCCCTCGGCGACGTGCACCCGCACGACGTCGGGCAGGTGCTCGACTCGCTCGGCGTGCAGGTGCGGGTGGGGCACCACTGCGCCAAGCCGGTGTGCGCCCGATTCGGGGTGCCGGCGATGACGCGGGCGTCGTTCTACCTCTACACCACCACGGCGGAGATCGACGCCCTGGTGGCGGGCCTGGACAAGGCGCGGAAGGTCTTCAACTGATGCAGCTTGAGTCTCTCTACCAGGAGATCATCCTGGACCACTACAAGCACCCGCACGGCCGCGGTCTGCGGGAGGCCACGGACCCGGCGGCCCGGGTCGGCGAGGCGCACCACGTCAACCCGACCTGTGGTGACGAGATCACCGTGCGGGTGGCGACCGACGGCGCCGTGTTGACCGACATCTCGTACGACGGGATGGGCTGCTCGATCAGTCAGGCGTCGGCGAGCATCCTGCACGAGTTGCTGCGGGGCCGGGCCGCGGACGACGCCGCGGTGGTGCACGAGGCGTTCGTCGAGTTGATGTCCGGGCGGGGCCAGGTCACGCCGGACGAGGACGTGCTCGGCGACGGGGTGGCGTTCGCGGGTGTCGCGCGCTATCCGGCCCGGGTCAAGTGCGCGCTGCTGTCGTGGATGGCGTTCAAGGACGCCGCGGCACGCGCCGGGGTGGGCGTGAGCCCCGAGGCGAAGGCGAGTCATCAATACAGCGCGGCGGCGTCCCAGGCCGGCGCCGAGCGAAGCGAGGGGGCGGCATGAGCGACGACGAGACCACCACGACGCCGGAGACCGGCGCGGTGGCGACCGACAGCCCGGCCGGCGGCAAGGCCGCCGTCGGCGACATCGAGGAGGCGATGAAGGACGTCGTCGACCCCGAGCTGGGCATCAACGTGGTCGACCTGGGCCTGGTGTACGGCGTCCACGTGGATGACGAGAACGTCGCCACGCTGGACATGACGCTGACCTCGGCGGCCTGCCCGCTGACCGACGTGATCGAGGATCAGGCCCGGCAGGCGCTGACCACCGGCCCGGGCGGCGGCCTGGTGAACGACATCCGGATCAACTGGGTCTGGCTGCCGCCGTGGGGCCCCGACAAGATCACCGACGAGGGACGCGACCAGCTCCGCTCCCTAGGCTTCAACGTCTGACCCCCTCCCCGCACCCCCCACCCCCCCCGGTGGGCGCGCTGATTCACGGAAAGAGTGGCTTCCGGCTCGCGAATAGGCACTCTTTCCGTGAATCAGCGGCTCGTGAGGGGGGTGGGGGTGGGGGGTGGGGGAGCGGGTTGCACGATGAGCGGGTGATCGAGGCGTACCCGAAGCAGGCTCCCGTCCGTGCGGCCACCGCCGCGCGCCGACAGCGGGCCGTGCCGCCGGCCGCCGCGATCCCACGCCGACCGTCGTGACCGGGGCGTTCCTCGCCGGGCTGGTCGCCGGCTACGGTGTCGCGATCCCGGTCGGCGCGATCGCGATCCTCATCCTCGGGCTGAGCGCCCGCGCCGGGCTCCGGGTCGGGTCGGCCGCGGCGCTGGCCGTGGCCACCGCCGACGGGCTCTACGCCGCGGCCGCCGCGCTCGGCGGCGCCGGGCTGGCCGGGTTCCTGGCTCCGGCCGCCGGGCCGCTGCGGGTGGTCGCCGCATCGGTCCTGCTCGGCATCGCCGCGCACGGCCTGTGGCGGGCCTGGTCCGCCCGGCGGGAGGCCATCGGTGTCCCGGTCGGGCGCGCGCTGCACACTCCGGCGCGGGCGTACGCTGCGGTGCTCGGGCTGACCCTGCTCAACCCGGCGACGGTGCTCTACTTCGCCGCCCTGGTGCTGGGCCGCCACGACGCCGCCGATCCGGACCCGGTGGCCGCCGCGCTGTTCGTCAGTGGCGCGTTCCTGGCCTCGGCGAGCTGGCAGCTGCTGGTGGCCGGGGGCGGCTCGGTGGTGGGCCGCGCGTTGGCCGGACCCCGTGGGCGGCTGGTCACCGGGCTGGTCTCCAGCGCCCTGATCGCCGCGCTGGCGGTCACCACGCTGGTGTCCGGCCGACTACCCTGAGGGACAGCGGGGAGGCGTGCGATGAGGAGCATCCGAGTTCCGGCCGTGGGTTCGCCCTGCTGCTCGGCCTCCTCGTCGCCTGCGACGACGGGCGCGGCGGGGACGACGGGCGCGGCGGGGGTGACGTCCCCGCCGGGGCGGCCGCGACGGACTGGTCCGCGCCGGTGACGACGATGTCCGCCCCCACCGGGCGCACGGTCGTCCTGCGCACCGGCCCGCCCCGCTGCTGGCGGGTCGGCGAGGTCCGGTCCGACGGCATGGAGACGGGTGCGGTCAGCGCGTGCCACGGCCCGCCGGCGACGGCGGCCTCCCGCGTGTTCGGCGTGGTCGTGGTGGTCAGCGCCTGCTCGGGCGCGAACGCCGTGGCGGTCGGGGAGCCTCCTGGACGGACGGTCGTCGAGGACGTCTCCGACGGGATCTTCCTGGTGCCGCCCGGCCTGCTGCCGGCGGACGCGCGCGCGGTCACGTACGCCTGCCGCACCGGCGCCGGTGACGACGGGCCGCCGGTGACGGTGGACATCGCCGGCTGAGCCGTACCTCTGGGTAGGGTCGGTGCCATGAGCAGCCGACCCGCAGCCGGGGGCGGCCGGTGGGTCGAGGTCGACCCGACCCGCGTCACCCGCTGGGTCGAGGGCTTCGCCGACCGGCACGGCCCGCCCACCATCACCGCCCTGGGGTACGGTCTACTGCTCACCGCCCCGGACGGTGCCACGGCCGAACTGCATACCCCGCCCGGCGCGCGCCAGGCGGCGGACCTGCCGGCGTTCGCCGGTGTCGTCGCCGCGCCGCGCCGGCTCGGCCTGCTGCTGGCCCGCAAGGGCGCGGTGGCGGTCGGCGTCGCCGACGGCGCCGAGCTGGTGGCCTCCAAGGTGGACACCCGGTACGTGCAGGGGCGGACCGCCGCGGGCGGCTGGTCCCAGCAGCGGTTCGCCCGGCGGCGCGACAACCAGGCGAAGGCGGCCCTGGGCGATGCCGCCGACCTCGCCGTGCGCCTGCTGTTGCCGGCGGCCGGCACGCTCACGGCGCTGGTCTGTGGGGGCGACCGGCGGGCGGTCGACACGGTGATGGCCGACCGGCGGCTGGCGCCGCTCGCGGCGTTGCGCGCGGAGCGCCTGCTCGACGTGCCGGAGCCCCGGCACGCCGTCCTGGTGGCGGCGGTCGCCGCCGCCCGGGCAGTCCACATCCTGGTCCGCTGAACGGAAAAGATCACCTCAAGCTGGTCAATCTCCCGCACCGGCAGTGCATTGAGCGAAACCGATCTCTAAGGTTGGTGCCACGAAGTGGTGGGTCTCCGGGCGACCCGCCGGGGCAGCTTCGGCTCCGCCATCCACGCACCGACGTCGTTGGGAGAGAACACTTTCATGAGCGGACATCAGGACGGCCGGCCCCGAGCCCGGTGGCGCCGTGCGATCAGGTTGCTCGCCGCCGTGGCGGCGATGGGCGCCGGAAGCATGGTGCTCACCACCGCGTTGACGGCGGGCCCGGCGGCGGCAGGCGCGGCCGGACGCGCCGCGTCAGCGGCCCCGGCGGTCACCAGTGTCACCGCCGGCGGCGCGCACACCTGCGCGATCAGCGCCGACGAGGCACTGTGGTGCTGGGGCTCGAACTACGGTGGCCAGCTCGGTGACGGCACCACCACGAACCGGAGCGCCCCGGCGCGGGTCGGCAGCGCCGCCTGGGCCGCCGTCGACGGCGGCTCCGGGCACACCTGCGCGGTCCGGACCGACGGCACGCTGTGGTGCTGGGGCTCGAACTTCCGGGGCCAACTCGGCGACGGGACCACCACGAGCCGGCGCGAGCCGGTGCAGGTCGGCACCGCCACCACCTGGGCCGGGGTCAGCGCCGGCCCGGCGCACACCTGCGCCGTGCGCACCGACGGCACGCTCTGGTGCTGGGGCTTCAACCGCACCGCGCAGCTCGGCGTCGGTGACGACCCGTACGTCGCGACCACCCCGGTGCAGGTAGGCGCCGCGAGCAACTGGGCGAGCGTCTCCACCGGCTTCGCGCACACCTGTGCGGTGCGCACCGACGGGACGCTGTGGTGCTGGGGGCTCAGCTCCGACGGGCAGCTCGGTCTGGGCACCCTGGGCTCGCAGACCACGCCGGCGCAGGTCGGCACCGCGACCGACTGGTCCGGTGTCACGGCCGGGTATGCGCACACCTGCGGGATCCGGTCCGGCGCGCTGTGGTGCTGGGGGGAGAACGGCTACGGGCAGTTGGGCGTGAGCGGCAGCTACCGGACCGCGCCGATCCAGGTCGGCACGGCCACGACCTGGAGCTGGGTCGCAGCCAGCGGCGACACGTCGTGCGCGTCGCGTACCGACGGCAGCCTGTGGTGCTGGGGCAAGAACGCCTTCGGGCAGGTGGGCGACGGCACCACCACCCACCGGTCCGCACCGACCCGCGTCGGTGACGCCACCACCTGGACCGGTGGCCTCGCCGCCGCCGATCACGCCTGCGGCATCCGGACCGACGGCGGTCTGTGGTGCTGGGGCGACAACAGCGGTGGGCAGTTGGGCGACGGCACCACCGTCCAGCGACCCACCCCGGCCCAGGTGGCGCTGCCGGGCTGACCCGCCGGGAACACGTCGGGCCGTCGGCCCGCGTCGCTGGATGTCGCAGCGACGCGGGCCGACGGCCCGGGTGGCGTTACTGGCCGGAGCCGAAGGTGTCGCAGGTCTTCGGATCGCCGGTGGAGAAGCCCTTGGTGAACCACTGCTTGCGCTGCTCGGAGCTGCCGTGGGTGAACTCGTCCGGGTTCACCGGCCGGCCGGACCGCTGCTGGATGGCGTCGTCACCGATCTTCTCGGCGGTGTCGATGGCCTGCTGGATGTCCTGGTCGGTGATGCTCTTGAAGATCTTCTGACCCTGCTCGTCGGCGGTGCCGGTGGCGTTCTTGGCCCAGGCGCCGGCGTAGCAGTCGGCCTGCAACTCCAGCTTGACCGAGAGCGCGTTGGCGTTTTGCGGGTCGCGCTGCTGCTGGCGGCGCATCTGCGCCTCGGTGCCGAGCAGGTCCTGCACGTGGTGGCCGTACTCGTGGGCCAGCACGTACGGCTGGGCGAACTCACCCTCGGCGCCGAGCTGGTCGGCGAGCAGCTCGTAGAACGTGAGGTCGATGTAGACCAGATCGTCGGCCGGGCAGTAGAACGGGCCGACCCCGGAGTCGGCCGCCCCGCAGCCGGTGCTGACGTTGCGGCTGAAGAACACCGTCTTGGACGGCTGGTACTGCTCGCCGAACACCTCCGGCATGGCGGTGCGCCAGTATGCCTGGATCGAGTTGACGTAGAGGGTGTTGCGGCAGTCGAGTTGCTCCAGCGCGTCCTGCGCGGAGCACTTCTGCTCCAGCGAGGTGTTGTCGCCCTGCTCGTCTCCGCCGCCGCCGTTGGTGGCCGCGTTGAGGCCGAATCCGCCGCCCACCAGGGCGACGAGCACGGCGATGATGATGCTCACCAGCCCGCCCCGGCCACCGCCGCCGCCCGGGATCGGGATGCCCATCCCGCCCCCGCCGCCGCCGGACCCTCGCCGGTCGTCCACCTGGCTGGTGTCGACCTGCGCGTTCTCGTTCAGCTCCATGTTTTGACCCCGATCACCGATCTGTCCGTGTGTGGTGGTTGCGGTACCGGACCGGGTCCGGACGGCGCATTCCGTACCCGATGATCTTGTCCGGTAATCCGGCGGGAGCGGCGCGGCGCGCCCGGTACACTTGGGCCGTGCTGCGCTGCGAAGGCTGAACGGCCCCGCGCCGACGGGAGAAGACGACCCGCCGGCGCTTTCGCGTGCCCTGAGTCAGCCCTTCCGGACCCTGAGAGCGAGTACTCCGAAATGATCACTGTCACCGGCCTGGAACTGCGCGCCGGTTCCCGGATCCTGCTGTCCGACACCACCCTGCGGGTGCAGCCCGGAGACCGGATCGGCCTGGTCGGGCGCAACGGCGCCGGCAAGACCACCACCCTCAAGGTGCTCGCCGGGGAGGGCCAGCCGTACGCCGGACAGATCGACCGGCGCAGCGCCATCGGCTACCTGCCGCAGGACCCGCGCACCGGTGACCTGGAGGTCACCGGGCGGGACCGGGTGCTCTCCGCGCGCGGGCTGGACGTGCTCATGGCCCAGATGACCGAGGTGGAGAACAAGCTCGCCGAGGGCGCCGACGACGAGCGGCTGGTCCGCCGCTACGGCGCGCTGGAGGACCAGTTCGCCTCGCTCGGCGGCTACGCGGCCGAGGCCGAGGCGGCCCGGATCTGCGCCAACCTCGGCCTGCCCGACCGCGCCCTGGCGCAGACCATCGGCACGCTCTCCGGCGGCCAGCGCCGCCGCATCGAGCTGGCCCGGATCCTGTTCCGCGACGCCGGCGAGAACGGCGGCGGCATCCTGCTGCTCGACGAGCCCACCAACCACCTCGACGCCGACTCGATCACCTGGCTGCGCGGCTTTCTCGCCAACCACAAGGGCGGCCTGATCGTGATCTCCCACGACGGGTCGCTGTTGGAGTCCGTGGTCAACAAGGTGTGGTTCCTGGACGCCACCCGCTCGGTGGTCGACACCTACAACCTCGGCTGGAAGGCGTACCTGGAGGCGCGGGAGACCGACGAGCGCCGCCGCCGCCGGGAGCGGGCCAACGCCGAGAAGAAGGCCGGCGCGCTGATGGCCCAGGCGGACAAGATGCGGGCCAAGGCCACCAAGACCGTCGCCGCGCAGAACATGGCCCGGCGCGCCGAGCGGCTGCTCTCCGGCCTCGACGAGGTGCGGGTCGCCGACCGGGTGGCCAAGGTGCGCTTCCCCAACCCGGCGCCGTGCGGCAAGACGCCGCTGACCGCCGCCGGCCTGTCCAAGTCGTACGGGTCGTTGGAGATCTTCACCGACGTGAACGTCGCGGTGGACCGGGGCTCCCGGGTGGCCATCCTCGGCCTCAACGGCGCCGGCAAGACCACCCTGCTGAGGATGCTCGGCGGGCTGCTGGAGCCGGACACCGGCGAGGTGCGCCCCGGGCACGGCCTGCGGCTCGGCTACTACGCCCAGGAGCACGAGACGCTGGACGTGGACCGGACGATCCTGGAGCACATGCGCAGCGCCGCGTCGGACCAGACCGACACCGACCTGCGCAAGATCCTCGGCGCGTTCCTGTTCTCCGGCGAGGACGTGGACAAGCCGGCCGGGGTGCTCTCCGGCGGTGAGAAGACCCGGCTGGCGTTGGCCACGCTGGTCTGCTCGGGCGCCAACGTGCTGCTGCTGGACGAGCCGACGAACAACCTCGACCCGGTCAGCCGGGAGCAGGTGCTCGACGCGATCGCCCGCTATCCGGGCGCGATCGTGCTGGTCACCCACGATCCGGGCGCGGTCACCGCGCTCAAGCCGGACCGCGCCATCCTGTTGCCCGACGGCGACGAGGACGCCTGGTCCGACGACCTGCTGGAGCTGGTCGAGCTGGCCTGAGGTCCGCCGACTCCGGCATCACGGTACGGATCGGGCGGTCGGAAGGATCACTCTATCGGGAAGCTGACATTGCGTAGCGTGTCGGTTGGCGAATAGTTGATATCTGGCGCATGATCGTCCGAGGCGGTCTAATAGGTGGGACCGTATCCGAACCGCACAGTCTGGGACGTGAGGAATCAGCATGGCAGCCACCGGCACAGCCACCAGCACTGAGAAGGGTCGCCGGATCGTCGGGGCCGAGCGTCAGACGCTCGCCAAAGACCTGGTAAAGCGGTACACCGGGGGTGAGAGCATCCGTGCGCTGGCGGCCTCGACCGGCCGTTCCTACGGATTCATCCACCGGGTGCTCACCGAGTCCGGGGTGCAGCTGCGGCAGCGCGGCGGCGCCCGGCGCCGCAAGAAGGCGTGACCCGCCCCCCAGCGTCGTCCATCAGCGTCGCGCTCCGGGTGGTCCGGTGACCCCCGAGACGACCGGAGTGCGACTCGACTGCGACGGGCCGGTCGCGACGGTGACGTTGTGCCGGCCCGACGTTCTCAACGCGCAGACTCCGGCCATGTGGCGCGCGATGTCCGACTTCGCCCGGGACCTGCCCGGTGACGTCCGGGTCGTCGTCGTGCGCGGCGAGGGTCGCTCCTTCTCCGCCGGCCTGGACCTGGCGTTCGCCGGCGCCTCCGGGCCGGGTTCCTTCGCCGAGCTGGCCACGCTCCCGGAGCCCGAGTGTGCCGAGCGGATCGCCGAATACCAGGGCGGCTTCACCTGGCTGCACCGGCCGGACGTCGTCTCGATCGCCGCGGTGCAGGGCCACGCGATCGGCGCCGGCTTCCAGCTCGCCCTCGCCTGCGACCTGCGGGTGCTCGCCGCCGACGCCCGGCTCTCGATGGCCGAGGTGACTCTCGGCCTGGTCCCCGATCTGGCCGGCACGGGCCGACTGGTCGATCTGGTCGGCTACTCCCGGGCCCTGGAGATCTGCGCCACCGGCCGCCGGATGGACGCCGCCGAGGCGGACCGGATCGGCCTGGCCACCCTGGTCGTGCCGAACGACGAGCTGGACGGCGCGGTGCGCGACCTGTCCGCCGGGCTGCTGGCCAACGACCGGGACGCGATCGTCGAGATCAAGGCCCTGCTCGCCGGCGCGGCCCGGCGTTCGCCCGTCGAGCAGCAGCGGGCCGAGCGGGAGGCCCAGACCCGGCGGATCCGTGACCTGGCCGGTCGGGGCGAATAGTAAGGACCGTTCGGGAAGATCCGGGTTACTCGCGAGGTTGTCACAGGCGTCGGGAGAATTGACCCCGACGGTTCATGCTGCCTGACGACCCGGAGGTGACGGATGTCCAACCACATGGCCGGCGGCGGCATGGGCGGCTGGAGCATGCTCCGGTCGCTGCGCAACCGCGACGAGGTCTCCGCGCACCAGCTCAAGCGGGGCACCGCCCGGCGGATCGTCGCGTTCGCCCGGCCCTACCGGCGCGGCATCGTCGTCTTCCTGATCACCGTGATCGTGGCCGCGGTGATCGGCGTGGCCACCCCGCTGCTCGCCGGCGACGTGATCGACGCGATCGCCGGCGACGGGCCGGACGCCCGCGAGACGGTGGTCCGGCTCGCCCTGATCATCGCCGCGCTGGCCGTGGCCGACGCGCTCTTCTCGCTGGCCCAGCGGTGGTATTCGGCCCGCATCGGCGAGGGCATCATCCTCGACCTGCGCACCCGGGTCTACGACCACGTCCAGCGGATGCCGCTGCAGTTCTTCACCCGCACCCAGACCGGCGCGCTGGTCAGCCGCCTCAACAACGACGTGCTGGGCGCCCAGCGTGCGTTCACCTCCACGCTGTCCGGGGTGGTCAGCAACGTCATCCAGCTCGTGCTCACCGCCGGGGCGATGCTGGTGCTGTCCTGGCAGATCACCGTGCTGGCGCTGGTGCTGTTGCCGATCTTCATCATCCCGGCGCGTCGGGTCGGCCGGCGGCTGGCCGAGATCACCCGCGAGTCCTACAACCTCGACGCCAAGATGAACGCCACCATGACCGAGCGGTTCAACGTGTCGGGTGCGTTGCTGGTCAAGCTCTTCGGCGCGCCCGAGGTCGAGGCCACCCGGTTCGCCGGCCGGGCCGAGCGGGTCCGCGACATCGGCATCCAGTCCGCGATGTACTCCCGCACCTTCTTCGTGGCGATGCTGCTGGTCGCCTCCCTCGCCCAGGCGCTCACCTACGGGCTGGGCGGCTGGCTCGCCGTCGCCGGTGCGGTGAGCGCGGGCACCGTGGTCAAGCTGGCACTGCTGCTCACCCGCCTCTACGGCCCGCTCACCGCGCTGTCGAACGTCCGGGTCGACGTGATGAGCGCGCTCGTCTCCTTCGACCGGGTCTTCGAGGTGCTCGACCTGCGCCCCGGCATCGAGGAGAAGCCCGACGCCGTGCCGGTGCCCCGGGGCAACGGCCGGGTCGAGTTCCGCGACGTGCGGTTCCGCTACCCGACCGCCGCCGACGTGTCGCTGGCCTCCCTCGAAGAGGTCGCCGCGCTCGACCGCACGGTCAACGAGCCGGTGCTCAAGGGCGTCTCGTTCGCCGTCGAGCCGGGGCAGATGGTGGCCCTGGTCGGCCCGTCCGGCGCCGGCAAGTCGACGCTGTCCATGCTGATCTCCCGGATCTACGACGTCAGCGACGGCCAGGTGCTGGTCGGCGGCGTCGACGTGCGCGACGCGACGCTCGCCTCGTTGCGCGACGAGATCGGCGTGGTCACCCAGGATTCGCACCTGTTCCACGAGACGATCCGGGAGAACCTCCGCTACGCCAAGCCCGACGCCACCGACGACGAGATCTGGGCCGCGCTGGCCGGCGCGCAGGTCGCCGACCTGGTCCGGGCCACGCCCGACGGGCTCGACACCACGGTGGGGGAGCGTGGTTACCGCTTCTCCGGTGGTGAGAAGCAGCGGATCGCCATCGCGCGGCTGCTGCTCAAGGCCCCGTCGATCGTGATCCTCGACGAGGCCACCGCGCACCTCGACTCGGAGAGTGAGGCCGCGGTGCAGCGGGCGCTGTCGGTGGCGCTGACCGGGCGTACCGCGCTGGTGATCGCGCACCGGCTCTCCACCGTGCGCGACGCCGACCAGATCCTCGTGCTCGACGAGGGGCGGATCGTCGAGCGCGGCCGGCACGACGAGCTGGTGGCGGTCGGCGGTTTCTACGCCGAGCTCTACCGCACCCAGTTCGCGGTCGCCGGCTCCCCGGCGCCACACGCCGAGCCGGAGCAGCCGGAGCCGGTGGTGACCACGGTGCCGATGGGCACCTACGTCGCGCAGGAGAGCATGCCGCCCGCCGCCGCCAACTAGGCAGCGGCCGGTGGCAGACCGGCGGTGACGGCGGCGCGCAGCTCGCCGAAGGCGGCGCCCAGCGTCTCCGGGGTGAAGTGGGCGTTCAGACCGCTCGGGTTGGGCAGCACCCAGAGCCGGGCCGGTCCGAGCGGTTCCGGCTGCGGCCCGAAACCGGCCTTCGGCCGGGCGAACCCGATCCGGTACGCGGTCACCCCGACCACCGCCACCCAGCGCGGCCGGTGACGCTCGACCTTCTCGGTCAGCAACCGCGCGCCGTCGACCAGCTCCTGCGCGCTCAACTCGTCGGCGCGGGCGCTCGCCCGGGCCACCATGTTCGTGATGCCCAGCCCCAGCGCCGGCAACTCCTCCTGCTCGCTGGGGTGCAGCAGGCGCGGGGTGAAGCCGCCGCGGTGCAGCGCCGGCCAGAACCGGTTGCCCGGTCGGGCGAAGTGCCAGCCGGTGGCCGCCGACCACAGGCCCGGGTTGATGCCGACGAAGAGCACGTCCAGCCCGGGCGCGATCACGTCGGGCAGCAGCCGGTCGGCCGCGGCGGCGAGCTGTTCCCGGCTGGGCCGGGGATGGCGGCGGGCCGGCGCGCCCGGGCCGGGGGCGGCTTCGGGTCGCCCGCCACCGGGTCGGCGTCGGTCGTTCACCGGGACTCCACCGAGGGCTGCGAGGTCGCCGAGGACGTCGGCGCCGGCCGGGAGCGCACCACGATCGCCGTCACAGCCCGCGCAGCGCGCCGCCGTCGACCGGCACGGTGATCCCGGTGAGGTAGCCGGCGGCGGGGGAGAGCAGGAATGCGGCGACCCGGCCGAACTCGGCCGGGTCGCCGATGCGGCCCAGCGGGATCGCCGCCTCCGCCTCGGCGCGGGCCCGCTCGGCGTCACCGGTGGCGGCCAGCAACTCCCGGTTGCGATCGGTCATGATCCGCCCGGGCAGCAGGCTCAGCACCCGGACGCCGCGCGGGCCGTGCTCGTCGGCCAGGTCCTTCGCCACACCGGCCAGCCCCGGTCGCAGGCCGTTGGAGATGCCGAGGCCGGCCAGCGGGGCGCGCACCGAGGTGGACAGCACCAGGCCGATCGCGCCGCCGTCGGTGAGCGCGCCGGCCACCGTGCGGGCGACCCGGACGCTGCCCAGGAAGACCGTCTCGAACGACTCCCGCCACTGCTCGTCGGTGACCTCGGCGGCGGTGCCCCGGGGCGGGCCGCCGACCGAGATCAGCGCGCCGTCGAGCCGGCCGAAGTGCTCGCGCGCCGCCGCGACGAGGCGGGCCGGGGTGCCCGGGTCGGCGAGGTCGGCGGTCAGTCCGATGACGCGCTGCGGGTCGCCGAGCGCCTCGACGGCGGCGGCCACCCGCTGCGGGGCCCGGGCGGAGACGACCACCCGGGCGCCGTCGGCGACGAGCTGCTCGGCGGTGGCGAAGCCGAGGCCGCCGGAGGCGCCGGTGAGCACGTACACCCGGTCGGCGAGTCCGAGATCCATGCGCCCGATCCTGCCGTACCGGCTAGGGGCCGGTCAGCGCGGGGCGGGACGCACCAGGCGTACCCGGCCGGCGAGTTGGACCGCGACGGCGCCGCCGGCGCGGGCGAACGCCGGGAGGCGGCGGGGCCGGGGCGCGGCGCGGCCGTCGTAGCGGCTCGCGGCCTCGCGCCCGGCCAGCTCGTCGGCGCCCAGCGGCGGCAGCGTGCCCCGGTCGCGCAGCGCGCGGGCCAGGTCCCAGCCGTCGCGCAGGGAACCGACGGTGGGCCGCCCGTGCGCCCAGTCGGTGAACACCGCCGGCCAGTCGGCGCCGAGGCCGGCGGCGAGCAGCGGCCAGTGCCGGGCCACCTCGGCGGCCCGTTTGCGTCTCAGCGCCCGGCGGGCCGCCTCGACCGGCGCCGGGGCGAAGCCGGGCGGCAGCGGCCCGCCGGCCACCAGCGCCGCGACCAGCTCGGCCTGCCGCGCCGCCAGGTCGCCGCTCACGTGACCACCGGGTGACCGGAGGCGGCGGCCAGCGCGTCCAGCTCGCCGCGCAGCTCGGCGGCGGGCGGGTAGTGGCCGTCGCGTTCCAGCAGCAGCGCCGGTGGGCGGCGCCGGTCGCAGAGGTGGCGGACCAGGTCGAGCACCTCGGCGGGCACCGGGTCGGTGTGCGTGTCGTGGTAGAACCCGCCGGCCTCGGCGCCGCCGGCCACATGCACGTAGGCGACGCGCTCCAGCGGCAGCCGGTCCAGCAGCGCGGCGGCGTCGCCGCCCCGGTTGCGCGCGTTGGCGTGCACGTTTGCCACGTCGAGCAGCAGCAGCGCCCCGGTGGCGTCGAGGATCTCGGTGAGGAAGTCGGCCTCGTCCAGTTCGTCGTCGGGCCAGTCGAAGAGCGCCGCGATCGGCTCCAGCGCCAGCGGCACCGGCAACTGCGCCTGCGCCCGCCGCACGTTGGCCACCACCGCGGCCACCGCCTCCCGGCTGCGTGGCAGCGGCAGCAGGTGACCCGCCTCCAGCCCGCCGGCCCGCACGAACGCGATGTGCTCGCTGACCAGCGGTGCCGCCAGCGCCGTCGCCACCGCCGCCAGGTGCGCCACCCGGCCCGGGTCGACCGGTTCCGCGCCGCCGAGCGACAGCCGCACCCCGTGGGGTACGACGGTGACGCCGCGCTCGCGCAGCTCGGCCAGGCCGTCGGGCAGCGGCCCGACCGGGTGCACTCCTTCCGCTACCACCTCGACGAAGCGCAGCCCCGGCAGCCCGGCGACGAAACCGGCGATCTCGGGACGCCAGCCGATGCCCACGCCTGCCGGGCCGCTCATCCGCCGCACCCGCCGCCGCCACCGCACCCGCCGCCGCCACCGCACCCGCCGCCCCCGCCGCAGGAGCTGCCGCCGCCGCAGGATGAGGAGCTGCCCCCGGAGCAGGAGCTGCCGCCGCCGCACGAGGTGCCGGAGCTGCCGCCGGCGCCCATCGCCTGGCGCTGGATCTCGGCCTGCTCGGCGAAGCCCGGGTTCATCGTCCAGAGCGTCGCGGTGCCGAACAACGCCACGCCCAGAGCCGCGTCCGACGGGCCGTAGGTGGCGTATGCCGGGGCGGCGCTCGGCCGCAGCCAGGCGTGCCGGCGGCGCAGGTCGCGCAGCGCGGCGGTGGCCGCCCGGGTGCGCCAGGGCACGCGGTTGAGCAGCAGGAACGCGGCGAAGAGCGGGAACAGGGTGAGGATCAGGAAGCCGGCGGGCCGGCCGTGGGTCAGCCCGACGAAGGCACGTACGACGCCGACCGCGAGCAGGGCGCCGACCAGCAGGGCGCCGCGCCGTAGCGTACGGCGTCGCTCCTGGTCCAGGGCCAGACCTCGGCGGACCAGCCCGTCGCGCAGCTCGTCCAGCGCCCGCCGGACCCATTCGTCGCGGGCCAGCTCCCGGGAGCGCAGGCCCCGGCTCGCCGCGTGGTGGACGGCCTGGTCGAGCGGGGTGACGCCGGCCGGCAGCGGCCCGCCGGTGGCCAGCCGCCGGTCCGGGTGCGCGCCGACCGCGCCGGCCCGGCGCAGCCCGCCGAGCGAGGTCCAGACCGCGAGCTGGTCGCCCCCGTTGAGGTACGCGACCTGCTGCGGGCCGAGCGCGCCGTGATCAGCCACGGCGGTGCCGGCCAACGCGCGGAACCGGTACACCGCCGTGCCGACGACCAGGGCGACGGCCGCGACGAGATACCACCGCAGGAAGACGGGGCCGGGAACGCCCCAGGTGTCGGCCGCGAGGACGGTCATGGTTCTGCTCCTGTCGCCGAGGGGTCGCGGCCCATTGTGGAGCAGGTCCGCCAGCGTCGATCCGGTCGGCGGGGCCAGTTACCGGACCGAGACTCAGTGCCGGCGGACGGCCTCCTCGACGAGGTCGAGCACGCGGGTCAGGTCACCGGCGGGCCGACCCATGGCCAGGTGTAGCACCAGGCCGTCGTAGGCCAGTTCGAGGAACTGGGCGAGCACGTCGACCGGCACGTCGTCACGGAGCACGCCGGCCTCGCGCTGGCGCAGCAGGCGTTCCCGGGTCGCCTCGGCGATGGCCGCCGAGCGCTCGGCCCAGCGCTTGGCGAACGCCGGGTCGGTGCGCAGCCGGCGGGACACCTCGAGTTGGCTGCCGAGCCAGCCGGTGGTGTCCGGGGAGACGGCGCGGGCCAGCAGGTCCCGCATCACCTGGACGAGGCCGTTGCGGGCCACGGTCTCCACCATGGCGGCGGCGTCGTCCTCGGCGACGGCGAGGAAGAGGGAGTCCTTGTCGCGGAAGTGGTGGAAGATCGCGCCCCGGGAGAGGCCGGTGGCCTCCTCCAGCCGTCGCACGGTGGCGCCCTCGTAGCCGTGCCGGGCGAAACACGCCCGAGCGGCGGTGAGGATCTCCTGCCGACGCGCGTCGAGCTGGGTCTGACTTACTCTGGGCACGGCACGATCGTCGCAGGTGGGAAACGTCGACGCAAACCGTACGTACGGCTTGCGAGGACTGTTCGCTACCATCCCGGTCGTGCCCCTCCCCGCCCAGCCGCTGACCGTCGCCGCCGTGCAGGCCGAACCGGTGCCCGGCGACGTCGCCGGCAACGCCCGCGCCGCCGCCCGCCTGGTCGGCCGCGCCGCCGCCCGGGTGGTGGTGCTGCCCGAGCTGTTCCTGCCGGCGTACCACCCGCCGACGCTGGGCGCCGACCCGGCCGGCACGGACGTCGCCGCCGACCCCGACGGGCGGGTCGACGACCCGAGGCTGGACCCGCTGCGCGCCGCGGCCCGGGACACCGGGGCGGCCGTGGTGATCGGCGCGGCGGTCCGGCACCCCGACCGGCGGCGCACCATCTCGGCGCTGGTCGTCGACCCGGCCGGCGCGGTCACCGCCGCGTACGACAAGCAGCAGCTCTGGACCGGCGAGCGCGAGCTGTTCGACGCCGGCCGGCGGGGTGCCACGCTGGTTGTCGACCGGTGGCGGCTCGGTCTCGGCATCTGTTACGACGGCTGCTTCCCCGAGCACGGCCGGGCCGCTGCGGCCGACGGCGCGCACGGCTACCTCTGCCCCGGTGGCTACCTGACCGGCTCGGCGCACCGCCGCGACCTCTACTACGCCGCCCGCGCCCTGGACAACACGATGTTCGTGGTCTTCGCCAACCCGGTCGGCGGGGCCGACCCGTGGCGGTTCAACGGCGGCGCGGCGGTCTACGACCCCGAGGGCCGGCCCCTCGCGCGGGGCGCGGACACCGGCGAGGAGGTGCTGGCGGCGACGCTGGACCCGACCGTCCTGGCGGACACCCGCGCGGCGCACACCATGCTGCTCGACCGGCTGCCCGACGCCGGGTCGGCCCGCGCGACGTTCGTCGCCTGACACGAGGGGGCCCTCGGCCCTGCCGGTGCTCCGGCCGTTCCCGTAGGGTGCTCAGGTGCCGTTGCTCCTGCTCGCTCTGGACGACACCCTCCTGGACCGCGACGGGCCGTTTCGCGCCTGGGGGGCACGCTTCCTGGACAGCATCGGCGCGCCGCCCGCCGACCTCGACTGGCTCGTCTCCGTCGACGCCGACGGGCTGACCAACCGCTGGGACGTGGCCGACGCCATCCGCGACCGCTACGGCCTGCGCATCCCCTCGATCGACCTGGTCGACGAGCTGCACGACGGCGTGGTGGAGCGGATGCGGCTCGACCCGCTGGTGGCGTGCGCGTTGCAGATCGCCGCGGACGCCGGTTGGGTGCCGGTCGTGGTCACCAACGGCGCCGCGCGCCAGCAGGACACCAAGATCCGCAAAACCGGCCTGGACCGGTACGTCGCCGACTGGGTGATCTCCGAGGAGGCCGGGGTCAGCAAGCCCAACCCGCGGATCTTCGCGCTCGCCGCCCAGCGCGCCCGGCTGCCGCTGCGCGGCGCGTGGGTGGTCGGCGACAGCCCGGAGGCGGACATCGGCGGCGCGACCGCTGTGGGCCTGCCCAGCGTCTGGCTGCACCGGGGGCGGCGCTGGTCGGACCCCCGGTTCGCGCCGACCCGGGTCGAGGACGGGTTGATCCCGGCCGTGGCCGCCGTGCTGGCGGGCTGAGCGGGAAAATCGGTTGACCCGCCCGGCCCGGCGCACGAGCATGGTGCCGCGCGAGGGCGCATCCGGGTGTCGCCCGGTCGAGGAGAGGAGGTCGGTCATGGCCGTCTTTGCAGGGTCCATCCACCTGCCTCTTCCAGCCTCGATCGAAGGACAGATCCACCCGTGCGCGATCACGACTTCCCGGCGCCGCAGCGCCGTGGCCGCGGCAAGAGCCGCTTCGACGACGACGAACCCCACTTCCTGAAGCGGGGCCGGCCCCAGCCGGCCCTCGCCGACCCGGACGCCGAGCCCGACACCGAGGACCGCTGGTCCTCCTGGGACCAGGCCGTCCACGGCCCCGAGCCGCACCCTGCCTGGCTGGTCACCGAGCTGGCCGCCCGGGACACCGAACTCGGGGTGCTCAAGACGGGCAAGGAGGCGGACGTCCACCTGGTCCGCCGCGCCGTGCCGGGCACCGACCGCGACTGCCTGCTCGCGGCCAAGCGTTACCGCGACGCCGAGCACCGGCTCTTCCACCGCGACGCCGGCTACCTGGAGGGTCGTCGGGTCCGCCGGTCGCGGGAGATGCGGGCGATGACCGGCCGCACCGCGTTCGGCCGGCAGATGATCGCCGGGCAGTGGGCGGCGGCCGAGTTCGCCGCGCTGTCCCGGCTCTGGGAGATCGGCGCCGCCTCCGGGCGGATCGCCGTGCCCTACCCGGTGCAGCTGCTGGGCACCGAGTTGATGCTGGAGTTCGTCGGCGACGCCGAGGCGGGCGAGGCCGCGCCCCGGCTGGCCCAGGTCCGGCCCACCGGGGCCGAGTTGCGCGACCTGTGGGAGCAGATGGTCGAGGCGCTGGTGGTGCTGGCCCGGGCCGGGTACGCCCACGGTGACCTGTCGCCGTACAACCTCCTGGTGCACGCCGGCCGGCTGGTCATGATCGACCTGCCTCAGGTGGTGGACGTGGTGGCCAACCCGCAGGGCGGCGAGTTCCTGGCCCGTGACGTGCGGGTGGTGGCTGCCTGGTTCACCGCCCGAGGGCTGCCGGCCGCCACCACCGATCCGGGGTCGCTCACCGAGTCGCTGTCGCGGGAGGCCGGGCTCCGCTGACGTGCGGCTGTCCCGGGCGGGAGCGATCCCGCCCGGGTGGGGGCACGGCTGCGCCGCCCGGCCGCCGGGTCACTGGAGGTAGCGCTCGACCTCCGGCACCGGTCGCTCGCCCTGGGCGTCCGGGTCACCGTGCGCCTGCCGGGCCGCCCGGCGACGGCGGAGCAGGTCCCAGCACTGGTCCAGGGACTCCTCCAGGTGCCGCAGCCGCTCGCGCGCCTCGTCGTCGGTGCCGGCCTCGTGCTGCTGCGCGCCGGCGCGCAGCCGGTGCTCCTCGTCGACGAGTTCCGAGATCCGGCTCAGGATGGTCTTGTCGTCCATGCCCGAAGCTTGGCACAGCGCACGCGCCCGCGCCCGCGTTCCCGCTCCCGCGAGCACGTGTTAAAAGGGGCCCCGCCTATGCCGGAAGCGTTAACAAGGGGCCCCGCCTTGCGCCGGAAGGCTTGCGGCGTGACGCATATCCCAACGGCTCCATTCTCGACAAAGAGATTGTTGTTAAGTGAAATATCCTTCGGGCCGTCTTTCGAATCATCGTTCAGGATGGCATGCTCACGAGCAACGTTCACGGGTCGAGATGGGGCAACGACCCTCAGTCAACTCGAGGGAGCGTTCAGGTGGTCGATCCGTCCGGCCCGTCCACACCCACCGGGCGACCGCGTACCGTGCCGTTGCGACAGATCCTGCCCGCCGTCCTGCGGGACCCGGCGCGCGCGCTGATCGACATCGGCAACCGCACCGGCGGCGACCTCGTCCGGCTCAACCTCGGCTCGTTCCGCCCCTATCTGGTCACCCATCCCCGGCACGTGCAGCACGTGCTGCGCGACCGGGCGGACAACTACGAGCGGGCCGGCGACGGGCTGTTCTGGCGCCCGGTCAAGCGGCTGTTCGGCGAGGGCATCCTCGGCGAGGGCCAGATCTGGTCGGCCAGCCGCCGGATGCTGCAACCGATGTTCACCGCCCGGCGCGTCGAGGCGCTCATCGACGGCATGGCCGACGCCATCCGCGACGCCGTCGACGAGCTGGACGAGCCGTACCGCGCCGGACGACCCGTCGACATCGGCGTCGAGCAGGCCCGCATCGTCAGCCGGGCGATCATGAAGGTGCTCTTCGCCGACCGGATCTCGGTGCCGGACGCGATGCGCGTGATCGACGCCCAGGACCGCATCGCCACCGCGGTCATCCCCCGGATCGTGGTGCCGTTCGCGCCGCTGTCGCTGCCGATGCCGGGCGACCGCACGTTCCGCCGGGCCGTGCGCGTCGTCGACGACGTGCTGGTGCCGATCGTGCGGCAGACCCGCGACGACGCCGACTCCAGCGACGACATCATCTCCACGCTCTGGCGGGCCCGCACCGACGACGGGCGGCAGCTCGACGAACGGCAGGTCCGCAACGATACCGTGGCCATGTTCGCCGCCACCACCGAGACCACCATCAACGTGCTCACCTGGGCCTGGCCCCACCTGCACCAGCACCCCGAGGTCGCCGAACGGCTCTATGCCGAGATCGACGAGGTGGTGGGCGGCGAGCCGGTACGCCGCGAGCACCTGGGCCGGCTCACCTACACCCGGATGGTGCTCGACGAACTGCTGCGGCTCTATCCGATCGGCTGGATCATCCCCCGCCGCGCGATCGCCGAGGACGTCATCGACGGCGTGCCGATCGAGGCCGGGGCCACCATGGCGGTCAGCCCGCTGATCACCCAGCGGATGGGTCAGTTCTGGGACCGCCCGGACGAGTTCGACCCGGAACGCTTCCGGCCCGAGCGGATCCGGGCCCGCCACCGGTACGCCCACTTCCCGTTCGGCGGCGGCCCGCACCAGTGCCTCGGCATGTACCTGTTCTATCTGGAGGCCCAGCTCATCCTCGCCACGATGCTCGGCCGCTACCGTTTCCGGCTGCGCCGCACCGACGTGCCCGGCCTGCGCCTGGCCGCGGCGCTGCGGCCACGCGAACGGGTCGAGCTGACGCTGCTCGCCGCCGGCCGCGGAGAACCGGCGTGACCGCCACGCCGGCGCCGGACCCGATCGCCGCCGTGCCCCCGGCGCCGGACCCGATCGCCGCCGCCGCGGAACAGGGCCGCATCTGCGCGCTAGCCGCACACGGCCAGCGTGCCCTGCGCCGCTCCGCCGCCGCCCACCCCGACCTGTTCCCCGGCGAACCGTTCGACGCGACGCTGTTCAGCAGCATCGCCTCGGCCATGGCGTTCAGCGCGCCCTGGCACACGGCCGCCGAGCTGGCGGTCACCAACCGGGCGGTGCTGTGGGGCTTCGCGGTCGACTGGCTGGTCGACCACCAGGCGACCAGCCGGGCCGAGGTGGACCGGATCGCCGACACCTGCCTGGGCGTGCTCGACGGCGCCGACCCCGGCGACCCGCTGGGCCGGTTCCTCGCCGAGCTGCGCGACGACGTCGCGGCCGCGCCCGGCTACCCCGCGTTGCGCGGCCGGTGGCGCGCCACCATGCGACGCACCCTGGACGCGATGGCCCGCGAGTGGACGTGGCGCGGGACCGGGCACCCGACGCTCGCCGAATACCTGGCCAACGCGGACAATCTCGCCGCCACAGTGGTCAACGTGGCCCACTGGATCCACACCGGATCGGTCACCGACGCCGCCGCGCTGGACCGGCTGATCGAGGTCGGCGACGAGGTGCAGCGGGCGCTGCGGCTGGTCAACGACCTCGGCACCCACCGCCGGGACGTGGCGTCGGGCGACCTCAACGCGTTGCTGCTGGTGGACGACCCGGCGGAGATCGAGCGACGGTTCGCCGAGCAGGTCGAGCACTGCCGGGTGCTGCTGGCGAAACTGGCCACCGAGGCGCCCCGGGAGGCCGACTTCCTGTCCCGGCAGCTCGGCTACACCACCGGGTTCTATCGGCACACCGACTTCTGGGGCGTGCGGTGAACCTCACCGCCCAGCCCGCGACGCGGACCGCACCCGCACGCGAGCTGGTCGACCTGCTGGCCCACGACCCGGCCGGACAGACCTCGCCGTCGGTCTACGAGACCGGCCGGTTGGTCGCGCTGGCGCCGTGGCTGCCCGGCCACGACACGCGCCTGGCCTGGCTGCTCGACCGGCAGCGTCCGGACGGCGGCTGGGGCGGTCCCGGCGGCTACGCGCTGGTGCCGACGGTGAGCGCGGTCGAGGCGTTGCTCGCCGCGCTGCACCGGGACGGGCCGGCCGCGACGGTGGTCGCCGCCGCGCGCCGGGGGCTGGCGTTCCTGACCGCGGCCCTGGGCGCCGACCCGCCGCCCGACCTCCCGGCCACCGACCTGATCGTGCCGGCGCTGCTCGCCGCCGTCGACCGGCATCTCGGCGGGCCGGCGGGACCGCCGCCCGGGCTGGCCGGGTGGGCGGACCGGCCCCGCCTGCCGCTGCCGGCCGGTCTCGACCCGACCCGGCTGACCCGGGTACGCGCGATGCTCGCCGCCGGCCGGCCCGTCCCGGAGAAGCTGGCGCACGCGCTGGAGGTGACCGGTGAGCTGGCCTGCCGGGCGGCGGGCGTGACGCCGTCGGCGAGCGGGTCGGTGGGCGCGTCGCCGGCCGCCACAGCCGCCTGGCTCGGCCGCCCGGAGCCCGGCCCCGCGCTGGACTACCTGTCCGCGGTCGCCCGATCCGGTCCGGTGCCCTGCGCCAGCCCGATCACGGTCTTCGAGCGGGCCTGGGTGCTCGCCGTCCTGATCCGGGCCGGCGTCCCGGTGCGTGTGCCCGAGCCGGTGCTGGCCGAGCTGCGTGCCGCCGTCGGCGCGTCCGGCGTGGCCACCGCGCCCGGCCTGCCGGCCGACGCCGACACCACAGCGGTCGTGCTCTACGTGCTGGCCCGGCTGGGCCGGCCGCTCGGCGTCGGCCCGCTCGCCGGATACGACACCGGGCGGCACTTCTGCACCTGGCCGGGGGAGGACGGGACGTCGCTGACCACGAACGCGCACGTGCTCGACGCGCTCGGTGAGCACCCGAGCCGCCCCGGCGTCACGGCGGCCCGGCGTCGGGTGACCGAGTGGCTGGTGACGCGGCAGGAGCCGGACGGGCGCTGGGACGACCGCTGGCACGCCTCGGCCTACTACGCGACGTACGCGGTGCTGCTCGCCCTGGCCGACCACGCGCCCGACGGCGCGGCCCGCGCCGCCGTGGAACGGGGCGTCGGCTGGCTGCTGGACACGCAGCGCCCGGACGGTTCCTGGGGACGCTGGCACGGCACCGCCGAGGAGACCGCGTACGCGGTGCTCGCCCTGGCCCGGGCCGGCCGCGCCGGGGACGCGCGGATCGCCGCGGCGCTGGTCCGGGGCCGCGCCCGGCTGTCCGACCTGGACGGACGCGACGGCGGTCCGGCGCTCTGGCACGACAAGGACCTCTACCGACCGACGTTGATCGTACGGGCGGTGGTGCTGGCCGCGTCGGGCCGTGCCGACCGGGCATCGACGTACCCGGCACCCACCATGATCAGGATCGCTTGAATGGAGTTCACGACGGCTGCTAGCGTGCGCCGGAGTCGATCGGATTTCGAGCCGACCGGAGACCGGGCCAGGACGGTGTGATGGGTTCCCGCAGTACGAATCTCCGTACGAAGATCATCGCCCTGCTGGCGTCGCTGATCGCGCTCTGGGGCTTCGCGGCCTGGGTGACCGTGCGCGACGGGTTCAACCTGCTCGGCGTGCAGGCGCTCAACGCGCGGGTCTTCGAGCCGAGCGACCCGCTGCTGCTGCAGTTGCAGCAGGAGCGCCGGCTGTCCCTGCGCTACCTCGGCGAGTCCGACCCCGCCCAGTTGCGTCAACTGGAGGACCAGCGCGCCCGCACCGACGAGGCGGCCACCACCCTGTGGACGTCGGTGCAGGACTGGCGCACCGAGATCCCCGCGAGCGACGAGCTGGAGCAGCGGCTCGCCGAGCTGAAGAACGAGCTCGGTCAGCTCGGCCAGGTCCGCGAGGAGGTCGGCCGCAAGACGATCGACCGGACCGCCACGCTGACGGCGTACGACGAGGCGGTCGACTCGATCTTCGCCGTCTTCGACGCGCTCGGCGGCCTCGACGACGACGAGATCGCCCGGGACACCGCCGCGCTGATCGACCTCAACCGCTCCCGCGAGCTGCTGTCCCAACAGGACGCCCTGCTCACCGGCGCGGTCGCGGCCAACCGGCTGACCGTCGCCGAGCAGACCGCGTTCGCCCGGCTCGTCGGCGCGCAGTGGTTCCTCGCCGACCGCACCGCCCGGGAACTGGCCCCGACCGACCGGGCCCGCTACCAGGAGATGGTCGAGGGGGAGGCGTTCGGGCAACTGCGCACCCTGCAGGACCGGGTGCTCGCGGCCAAGGGTGAGGACGTGCGCCCACCCGTCACCGCCGAGGCCTGGCGGGCCGCCGCCGACCAGGCGATGGCCGACCTGCGCCGGGTGATCATCGCCGGTGGTGAGGACATCGTGTCCCGGGCCACCCCGGTCGCGGTCGGCGTCATCGTCCGGCTGGTGCTCGCCGCCGGTCTCGGTCTGATCGCCGTCGTCGCGTCCGTGATCGTCTCGATCACCACCGCGCGGGCGCTGGTCCGGCAGCTCGAACGGCTGCGCGAGGCGGCGTTCCGGCTGGCCAACGAGCGGCTGCCCAGCGTGGTGGAACGACTCGGCCGGGGCGAGGAGGTGGACGTCGGGCGGGAGGCGCCGCCGTTGCAGTTCGGCGACGACGAGATCGGCCAGGTCGGCAAGGCCTTCAACGTGGTGCAGGAGACCGCCGTCCGCACCGCCGTCGAGCAGGCCGAGCTGCGCCGCAGCGTCCGCGACGTGTTCCTCAGCCTGGCCCGGCGCACCCAGGCGTTGGTGCACCGCCAGTTGACCCTGCTCGACGCCATGGAACGCCGGGAACACGACGCCGAGGAGCTGGAGGACCTGTTCCGCGTCGACCATCTCGCCACCCGGATGCGGCGCAACGCGGAGAACCTGATCGTGCTCTCCGGGTCGACCCCCGGCCGCGCCTGGCGACGCAGCGTGCCGATGGTCGACGTGGTACGCGGCGCGGTCGCCGAGGTCGAGGACTACACCCGGGTGACCGTCCGGCCGCTGGGCGCGGTGTCGCTGACCGGTCGCGCGGTCGGTGACGTGATCCACCTGCTGGCCGAGCTGATCGAGAACGGCCTGTCCTTCTCCCCGCCGCAGACCACCGTGGAGGTCCGCGGCCAGCTGGTCGCCAACGGCTTCGCCATCGAGATCGAGGACCGGGGCCTCGGCATGAGCGGCGACGAGTTGGCCGCCGCGAACGCGCGCATCGTGGACCGATCCGAGCTGAACCTCGCCGACGCCGCCCGGCTGGGCCTGTTCGTGGTCAGCCGGCTCACCGAGCGGCACGGCGTGAGGGTGCAGCTCAGGGAGTCCGCCTACGGCGGGACCACGGCCGTGGTGCTGATCCCGCGCGAGCTGATCACGGAGGACGCCGGCGGCTTCGGCGGCCCTCGCGAGGTGACCGCCGCGCCGGCGCCGGCCGGCGAGCCGGCGGGGACGCCCACCGGCGGCGCGGACGAGACCGTCGCGGTCGAGCCGGTCGGGGACGGCGACGCCGGTGCGGCCACCCCCGCCGACTCCGGTACGCCGGCGGCCGAGCCGGAGCCGGCGGCGCCCCGGCTGACCCCGTCCGGGCTCCCGGCGCGTACCCGCAAACGGCAGTCGGCGGTGGCCGGGCCGACCGCGGAGCTGGCCACGGTCGAGAGCCGACCCGCGCCGGCAGCGGCCGACGTGGCCCCGCCGGTGACCGACGCGGGGTTGCCGGTGCGGGTGCGCCAGGCCAGTCTGAATCCGGAGCTGCGGCACGAGCAGTCCGAGGCGGGCTCCGACGGGTCGGAGGACGCGGCACGCGCGCCGGAGCAGGTGCGCCGGATGATGAGCTCCTACCAGAGCGGAACCCGACGCGGCCGCACCGACGCGGCCCGGTTGCTCGGCGGGGCGCACGGGGCCGGCGACGGGCCGGCCGACGAAAACGAGCAGGCCACCTGACCGGACGTCGAGGCCGACGGTTCCGGGACGAGAACGGCACACCAGCCGGGGAGAAGAGGACGACGAGTGGCGCAGAAGACGGCTTCGAGCGCGGATCTTGCGTGGCTGCTGGATGACCTGGTCGGCCGGGTCAAGCAGGCGGAACACGCCGTGGCGCTCTCCACCGACGGACTGCTGATGGCCTCGTCCCGCGAATTGAGCCGGGACGACGGCGAGCACCTGGCGGCGATGGCGGCGGGCATCCAGAGCCTCGCCCGTGGCGCCGGCAAGCGGTTCGGCGGTGGTCAGGTGCAGCAGACCATCATCGAGATGCAGTCCTCGTTCCTCTTCGTCACCGCGGCCGGCCGTAACGCCTGCCTCGCGGTGCTGGCGTCGGAGGAGGCGGACGTCGGTCTGATCGCGTACGAGATGGCCATGCTCGTCACCCGGGTCGGCCGGTTCGTCGCGTCACCGACCCGGGAACAGCCCCTCGGCGAGAACACGGCGCGATGACCCGCCCGGGGGATCCGACGGAGCAGGAGTGGGTGGACGACCACGCGGGTCCGGTCGTCCGCCCGTACGCGGTGACCGGTGGCCGGGCGCGCCCGGTGACCGGCACGTTCGACCTGATCTCCCTGGTGACCGCGACGCGGAACGAGGTGGGGTCGGATTCCGGGCTCGGCCCGGAGCATGTGGCGATCGTCGGCCTCTGCCAGCGGATCCAGTCCGTGGCCGAGATCGCCGCCCATCTCGACCTGCCCGTGGGCACCGTCCGGGTTCTCCTCGGAGACCTGGCCGCCCGCAGCCTGGTGCAGGTACGCGAGCCGCGCGCCACCCCCGCCGGCCTTCCCGACGAGCACGTTTTCGAGGCGGTAATCAATGGACTACGGGCGCTCTGAGCGGCCGGCGGGGGCGGCGCCGCTGCCCACCGCGATCAAGATTCTGATCGCCGGCGGTTTCGGCGTCGGCAAGACCACGATGGTCGGCGCGGTCAGCGAGACCCGGCCGCTGCGCACGGAAGAGGTGCTGACCGAGACCGGCATCGGCATCGACGACCTGTCCGGGGTGGAGGCGAAGTCGACCACCACGGTGGCGATGGACTTCGGCCGGATCACCATCAGCGACGATCTGGTGCTCTACCTGTTCGGCACGCCCGGGCAGGACCGGTTCTGGTTCGTCTGGGACGAGCTGGCGCTCGGCGCGCTCGGCGCGGTGGTGCTCGCCGACACGCGCCGGTTGGCCGACTGCTTCCCGTCGATCGACTACTTCGAGGGGCGGGGCACGCCGTTCGTGGTGGCGGTGAACTGCTTCGAGGGTGCCCGGAAGTTCCGGCTGGACGAGGTGCAGGCGGCGCTCGACCTGGACCCGGGCGTGCCGGTGGTGCTCTGCGACGCGCGGCAGCGCGAGTCCGCCAAGGAGGTGTTGATCACCCTGCTGGAGCACGCCATGAAGCTGCGCGAGGCCCGCCGGCGGGCCGCCGGTGACTGAGGTGACCGTCCGGGCCATGTCCGCGGAGGAGTTCGGCCGCTGGCAGCGCGAGCTGGCCGTCGAGTACGCCCGGGAGCACGTCACGGCCGGCAACTGGACCGCCGGGGAGGGCCTCGACCGGGCGCTGCTGGCGGCGGGGGAGCGGGCGGCCCGGGAGCGGGGCGCCCGGGCACTGGAACTCAACGTGTTCGGCGCCAACGAGACGGCCGCTCAGCTCTACCGGACGTCCGGCTACCGGGTGGTCACCCAGCAGATGCGCAAGGACCTGGTGGCCTAGGCGGTCCCTGCGGTCGCCGCTCTGTCTTTCTTGCGGCCCTGCGGTCGGTCCCTGGGGTTGTGCGGTCCCGTGGTCGCGGTCCTGCGTTCCTCGCGGCCCTGCTCGCGGTCCTGCCGTCCCGCCGTCCTGTGGCCTCGCCGACCGAGCGGGGCGGCGGGCTGAGCGGGGCGGCAGGCCGAGCGGGCGGCGGGGCCGAGCAGGGGCGTCGTCGGGAGGCGGGCCGGCGGCCGAACGGCAGGCGCGGGGGCGGCTAGAGGCGGGTGGCGGTGCGGACCAGCCCGGCCAGCGCGCGGGACCGGCTGTGCGGCGGCCACGCGATCACCGTGGTCACCGCAGGGGCGTCCGGCACCGGCACGGCGGCCAGGTCACGGCCCAGCAGGGGCCGGCACGACTCGGGCAGCACCGCCGCCGCACGCCCGAGCGCGATCAGTTGGAGCAACTGGACGTGGTCGCGGACCTCGGGGCCCGGCCCGTCCGGGTACGTGCCGTCCGCCAGCGGCCAGCGCGGCAACGGCAGGTCGGGCACCGACTCGACGTCGGCCGTGCGCAGGTGTGCCCGGGCGGCCAGCGGATGCGTGGCCGGGAGCACCGCGACCTGCTGTTCGGTCACCAGTTCCTCGGTGTCCAGCCCGGCCGTCGAGTCGAACGGCAGGTGCAGCAGCGCCACGTCGGCCCGCCCGTCCCGCAGCACCCGCTCCTGCTGGCCGATGCCGCACAGCAGCACCTCCACGGCGACCGCGTCGGGTTCGGCGGCGTACGCGTCGAGCAGTTTCGGCAGCAGCTCGGCGGACGCGCCGGCCTTCGTGGCCAGCACCAGGCCGGGCTCGCCGCCCACCACGGACGCGGCCCGCCGCGTGCGGCGGTCCGCGGCGGCCACCGCGTCCAGCGCGGCCCGGCCCTCGCGCAGCAGCACCATCCCAGCCGGGGTCAGGGTGACCGACCGGCTGTCGCGCTCCAGCAGCGTCGCCCCGAGCCGCCGTTCGAGCTGCCGGATCGCCCGCGACAGCGGCGGCTGGGCGATGCCGAGACGGCGCGCCGCGCGCCCGAAGTGCAGCTCCTCGGCGACCGCGACGAAGTACCGAAGCTCCCGCGTCTCCATCCGACCACCGTACCCCCGGTCGATACCCGTCGGGTATCGCGCGCTACCGAGACAGTGTTGGCCGGCCGCCGGCCACGCGGACAGGATCGACCGCATGAGCGAACGCATGATCGCGCTGGTGACCGGCGCGAACAAGGGAATCGGGTACGAGATCGCGGCCGGCCTGGGCGCGCTCGGCTGGCGGGTGGGCGTGGGCGCCCGGGACGGGCAGCGCCGGGAGGCGGCCGTGGCGAAGCTGCGCGCGGACGGCGTGGACGCCTTCGGCGTACCACTGGATGTGACCGACGACGCGAGCGTGACCGCCGCCGCCCGCCTGCTGGCGGAGGCCGGCGGTCTGGACGTGCTGGTGAACAACGCGGGCATCACCGGCGGGATGCCGCAGCAGCCCGGCGACGTGGACCTGGCGACCGTGCGGGCGGCGGTCGAGGTCAACGTGATCGGCGTCGTCCGGGTCACCGAGGCGATGCTGCCGATGCTGCGCCGCTCGCCGTCACCCCGGATCGTCAACATGTCCAGCGGGGTCGGCTCGCTGACCCGGCAGAGCGCCTCCGCCGGCGAGCACCAGACCGGGCCGCTGTCGGTGGCGTACTCGCCGTCGAAGTCGATGCTCAACGCGGTGACCATCCAGTACGCCCGCGCGCTGGCCGATACGACGATCCTGGTCAACGCCGGCTGCCCCGGCTTCACCGCGACCGACCTCAACGGCTTCCGCGGGGTGCGCACACCGCAGCAGGGCGCGGCGATCGGGATCCGGCTGGCGACCCTGCCGGACGACGGGCCGACCGGCGGGTTCTTCGAGGACGCCGGCGTGGTGCCCTGGTGAGCCCTCCCCGCGGCTGAGTGGCGCCGGCGGTCACGGCCGCCGGGTCGAGACGCCCGCCGGGTCTGTCATCATCGGCGGCGACTGGTTGGTGGACACTCCCGGCGGGCGGGCCCGGCTGACGTTCGCGCCGGCAAACGACCACGGCGTGCTCGGCCACGAGGTGCGTATGCCGTCCGGCGAGACGGTGTGCGTGGCCGACCTGGCCCGGCTGAAGGTTGTGCCGGAGTCCGCGGAGCGGTGAAGGTCGCCGATGTCGTGACCACGGAGCGCAATTTCTTGATGGCTTGTGTCCGGTTTTGTAACCTTGATCCTTTCCGGATGTAGTTTTCATTGACTCCCGCTTGTCTGGTGGATAGCGTCGTGGCCAAGTTGATTGACCGATGACAACCACGGGGATGACATGAGTGAGGTTCTGCGGCGCTGGCCGCATTCTTGGCTGCATTATTGAGCTGTCTCGGCGTACCCATCTCGGTTTTTCTGGTCCTGGGATGGGTCTTTTTGGCATTCGCCTGAGGCGGTTCGTCGGGTGAATTAGGGCATGGCCGCGCTGGTGACGGCCGTTGCGGCGCATTGATCACCCTGATTAATTCGGCATTCTTCTGCCTTTCCCGCGTTTGCGCCTGCCGCACTTTTTGGCGTTCTTCCAGTGCTGTGTCGACACGAATTGTTCGTGGTCGGCGCGGCGCAGCGTGTCCTTTTTCGGCGGAAGCAGGTCCGCCGGTCCCTATTGGTGAGGAGTATTGATGGGTCAACGTCGAATGGCTGTGGGGGTGGCGTCCGCGCTGCTGGCCACGTCGGTGCTGGCGGTTTCGCCGGCTGCGTCATCCGCCGCGCCCGCGGCGCCGCAGGAGGCCGGGGAGGCGCCGCAGGTGTCGCCGCGGTCGTCGTCGAAGGTGTGGTTGTTCGACTCGCCGCAGCGCGCGGTGGCACGGGCCGCCGCGGGGGCGGCCCCGTCGGTGCCGAAGGGCACCGGGCCGGTGCGCAACGGCACCCTGGTGTCGTTCTCGCTGGCGGACCGGATGGCGGTGAAGGTCAACGTCGGGTCCGGGAACCTGATGGTGAACACCACCGACCTGACGCTGCCCGGGATCGCCGGGAACGTGACGTTGGGCGCGTCGTTCAACAGCCTGATGCTGGGCAGCGACCTGTCGGTCGGCGCGCACGGGCCGGGTTGGCGCACGCGGGCCGGGCAGGACGTGAAGCTGTATCCGGCCGATGACAGCTCGGTCACCTACGCCGCCGCCGACGGGGTGGTCGGGAAGTTCACCTGGACCGGGTCGGCCTACACGACGCCGGGTGAGTTCAAGGCCAAGCTGGTCAAGAACGGCACCGGGTGGAAGCTGACCGAGAACGACAGCGGCAAGGAGTTGTTCTTCACCTCCGACGGTCTGCTGGACAAGACCGAGGACCGCAACGACAACGTCACCGACTACTCCTACAGCGGCGGGCAGCTCACCCAGGTCGTCTCCGACCGGGGCGGCCAGTACGCCCGCACGGCGACGGTCACGTTCGTCAACGGGCGGTTGAAGACGTACGAGCAGAGCGACGGCTACAACACGGTCCGGACGGTGTCCTACAAGTACGACACCAACAACCGGCTGCAGGCGATCGACCTGCTGGGGGCGACCCGGCAGTGGGCCTTCGAGTACGACACCGCCGGTGATCTGGTCAAGATCTGGTCCAAGGACGACACCTACAGCCTCGTCACCTACGACGGGCAGCACCGGGTCACCTCGTTCACCCAGGTCACCGACAACGCCACCAATCAGGGCGCGACCACCCGGTTCGCGTACCCCACGTCGTCGCAGACGAAGATGGCCGACCCCCGCCAGGACCTGTCCCAGCCGGTGGCGTCGGTGCCGCACACCACGTATGACCTGAACAGTGACAAGCGGGTCACCAAGGCCACCGACCCGGCCGGCAACGAGCGGTCGAAGACCTACACGACGTTCCAGGACGTGGCCACCGACGTCAGCCCCGAGGGCAGCACGACCACCAACACCTACGGCGCCAACGCCGGGCAGTCGCTGACCAAGTCGGCGTCGCCGTCGGGCGCCAGCGCCTCCGCCGCGTACGCGAACGCGGCGACCTCGACGAACCCGACGGCGAACTTCCAGCCGTCCTCGTCGATCGACACCCAGGGCAACAGCTCGACTTTCACTTACAACGGCGCCGGCAACCGCACCTCCACCGCTGACGCGCTCGCCGCGAAGGCGGAGGTCGACTACAACACCGACGGCACCGTGAAGTCCTCCACGGATCCGGCGAACACCGGCAACCCCACCACCTACACCTACGACAGCGACAAGCAGATCACCACCCTCACCCCGCCCACCGGCAACGGCCTCGCGGTCAAGACGTTCACCTACGACGTCCTCGGCCGGGTCCGCACCGTCGCCCAGGGCGGTTGCACCACCACCTACGACTGGACCAGGGACGACCGGCTGGAGAAGACCAGCTACTCCGGCTGCGGCAGCCTCACCCCCGTCACCTACGAGTACGGGCGCGTCGGGAACCTGATCAGCCGCACCGACGCCACCGGCACCACCACCTACGAGTGGGACAACCTCAACCGGCTGCACCGGCGCACCAACCCCGGCACCGCCACGTTCGTCTACGAGCACGACCTCGCCGGGAACCTCACCGGGCTCACCGACGGCCGCGGCATGACCAAGCACTACTACAACACCCGCAACTGGCTGGTCCGCACCGACACCGCCGGCGGCACCCGCTACAACTACTCCTACGACACCGACGGCAACCGCGAGAACACCTTCTTCGCCACCAACACCACCAACAGCGTCTACGCCCTGCGCGTCAAGACGGTCTACGACAAGTCGAACCGGCCCACCCGCATCACCGCCACGCGTAACTCCGCCGCCCCCGCGACGGTGTTCGACGTGACCTACTGCTACGCCGAGTACACCTCCGGGCAGCCCTGCTCCACCGCCACCGGCGACGACACCGGCCTGCGGCAGTGGCAGAAGGACGAGACCACCGGCGCGATCAGCCAGTTCACCTACGACGAGGCCAACCGGCTGACCAAGGCCACCAACTACAACGGCAAGACCTACGACTACACCTACGACAGCAACGGCAACCGCAAGACCGTCAAGGTCGACGGCACCACCACCCAGACCCTGACGTTCAACACCGCCAACCAGATCACCACCGCCAACAACACCTACGACAACCGCGGCAACCAGACCCGCGCCAGCAGCCCCACGGTCAACCCGATGACCTACAACGGCGCCAACCAGATGACCGGCGCGAACTCCGGCACCTACGCCTACGCCGGCACCGACCAGGTCGAGCTGACCCGCGCCGGGACCACCACCCTGCAGTACGGCTACGAAGGCCAGCACGGCATGCCGTGGCTCCAGTCCTGGACCGCCGGCGGCAGCACCGTCTACGTCGAGCGCGACGGCCTCGGCACCCCACTGGGCCTGCGCGTCAACGGCACCGACACCGCGTTCGTCCTCGACGCGCTCGGCACCCCGGTGGCGATCGTCAAGGCAAACGGCGCCCTCGCCGCCACATACCAGTACGACCCCTACGGCAACGCCACCACCGTCGACGAGTACAACCTCGGCGCCAGCAACATCATCCGCTACGCTGGCGGCACCTACGACCAGAGCACCGGGCTCACCAAATTCGGCCAGCGCTGGTACAACCCCCAACAAGGCCGCTTCACCCAACAGGACAACCTCAGCTTCATCGGCAACCCGAGGAATGGGAACCGGTATGCCTACGCGGGCTGTAGCCCGACAAACTACATTGACCCAGTTGGCCAGAGCTGGGAGTGCGAGCTTGGTAAAATCCTGGTGTTTGGCGCCACGGCTGCAATCATCGCTGCACCGCTGGCGACTTTCGGTCCCGCTGCAGCCTTTGCCGGCGTAGCAGCCGCTTCCGCAGTTGCAGGTGGGTACGGATCGATCTGCGAGAACACGCAGAAGGGCGAATCAATTAATTGGGGTGACGCCGCCCAGCAGGCAGCCTGGGG
This sequence comes from Micromonospora sp. NPDC050980, assembly GCF_040653835.1. Taxonomy (NCBI): domain Bacteria; kingdom Bacillati; phylum Actinomycetota; class Actinomycetes; order Micromonosporales; family Micromonosporaceae; genus Micromonospora; species Micromonospora sp. NPDC050980. The sequence goes on from NZ_JBFAGS010000024.1 coordinate 61,974, forward strand.
AGTTGCAAGCTTCTTGACTAGCTAGCACGGGTTGGACGACTAGACAAAGGATCGGGAGCCCTTCAGCGAGCATTGCAGGAGGGCTTCCGACCTTGAAGGTTAAAGCGAGCATGAAAGGTAGCAGTGATGGCGAAACTGACTTTTGTCAGAGGGGTAGATGCGATAGGCGGTAGTAGAAGGTTTCGCATGTATTTGGACGGCGAATTATTCACCAAGCTGGGGCCGGCGGATCGGATTCTGCTAGACGTTTCCGAGGGGAGACATGTTCTCCAAGCACGTCTTGACTGGCTCCGCAGCTCGCCACTTCCTCTAGACCTTAAGGCCGGAGATGCCGTCACGATTGAGGTGACTGCCGGAGGAAGAGCGGCGAGTTTCGTCGGGACTTTCATCCGGCCCCGGAGTGCGCTCGAATTGACTATCAAGCGCAGTTGATGGGCATTCAAGTGCTGACGTGCCGAGCGCGTGGCAACATGGCGCTTCGACGTTGAGCGGGGTTCGTGGTCGGCGGCGACCCGGATGTGAAGGGCTCGCAGCCCATCGGTGATCATCTGAGCGTCGGGTTCGGATGGTCACAAGTGAAGAGCTGCGAGCATGGTCAACGATACGACCCGGCTGTTGGGGCTGGACGGCCTGATGGTGGAGCGGGTCGAGGTGGCCGCCGCCGGTGTCCCGGTGGTGGAGCTGTCCACCGGTTGTGAGCAGGCGCGATGCTGCCCGGGGTGCGGACAGCGTGCGGTGCGCGTGAAGCAGTGAGCCTTTTCCAAGCTGATCTTGCAGCTCAGGGCGGGCGCGGCGAGCTCGGAGATCGATGAGGGTGAGGATCCAGGTAAGACAGCAGTCGACCAAGATCCGATACCCCGACCGAGAGCCTCGCCTGTGCTGTCTTGCCCTTCCACGATCACGCTGTCCAGCCGCACCCTGAACCACCTCGCTGACCTCATCCGCCGCCACCGCGGCCAGCATCGATCCCAGTGGCGGCGCCTCGACCCGGGCCGGCAGGCGCTGCTCGCCCTGGCCCACCAGGGCACCCGGGGCAGCGTGCGCACACCGTTCGAGCGGCGCCGCTTCCGGCCGAAACTGTCGCGCCGCCAGAAGGCGGTCAACCGGGCGCGCGCGAAGATCCGAGGCTGCGGCGAACGGGCCATCGCCACACTCAAAACCTGGAAGAACCTGGCCAAGCTCCGCTGCTGCCCGCGCCGCGCCACCGCGATCGTGCAGGCCATCCTCGTCCTGCTCCACGTCGAAGCGAACCACTACACACGATGAAAAGGGCTGACTGACATTGGCCGGTGACGTCCCGGCGGCGGCGCGCGGCATGAACGTAGACGAGACCGACAACCGGCCGTGCTTCCCTTGCGGCCGGTCGGAGAAATGTGCCCCGGATCAGGGCTGGTGGGGTTCGCCTGATGCAGCCCTGTTCGGCTCAGCGGCCGGTCGACGTCACGAACCGGGTCCACGCCGCCGGGGTGAAGGTCAGCACCGGCCCGGCCGGGTCCTTCGAGTCGCGGACGCCGACCACACCGGGCAGGTTGCCGGCCACCTCGACGCAGTCGCCGCCGTTGCCGCCGCTGCGGGTGCTCTTACGCCACCGGGCGTCGCTCAGGTCCATGCCGCCGCTCAGGTCCATGCCGCCGCAACTTCCCTCAACAGGTCCAGGGTCCGCGCGCGGGGCAGTGCCTCGCCCCGGATGCGTTCCCACCGACGCTCCAGGGTAGCAATCTCCGAGGGCTGCTCGATGATCTGCGCCTGCGCCTGGCTGTCCACATGCGCCACCCGGCTGCCGTCGCGCAGCTCGGCGATGACGAACGGCCCGTCCAGCCCGGGATAGGTGGGCGTGTCGGCGGGCACCACGTGGAGCTGCATGTTCGGCAGCTCGGCGCAGGCCGCCAGGTGGGCGACCTGGACGGCCATCAGCGCCCGGTCGCCGGCGGCGGCGCGGCGCAGCACCTGCTCGTCGAGCACCACGACGTAAAGCGGACCGCGCGGGCGGTCCAGGATGCCCTGCCGGTCCAGCCGCGCGGCGACCAGATCGGTGACCTCGTCGGCAGTGAGCGGCTGGCCGAGGAACGTGGCGCGGGCGTACGCCTCGGTCTGCAACAGGCCCGGCACCCAGGCCAGTTGGAACGCGCGCAGCGCGACCGCCTCGCGTTCGATGTCCACCCACGGGCGGAACCACACCGGCTCGCGACGGCGACCCGCGTCCGGCCACAGTGCATCCATCGGCTGGCCGAGGAGGTCCGCGACCGTGGCGCGGTGCCGGCTCTGCGGGATGTGCCCGGGGTTCGCCCACCGGGCCACCGTCTTCGGATGCAGGCCGAGCCGTTCCGCCAGAGTCTCGGCGGTGTGACCCGAGCCGGCTAACGCGGTGACGAAGGCATGGTTCATGCCCGTTCCTCCCCGGAGCAAAAGAAGCGTCCGAAGGAGATTACACAACGCTGTGTGATTGTGTGGCCACGGTCGGCACGGTGGAGGCATGACTGACCCGACACCGATCTCCGCGTACCCCCGGGTGGTGCTGCCGCTGCCCACGCACCGCGCGTGCGGTCCGGCCTGGCGCTGCGACGACTGCGGCGAGCCCTGGCCGTGCCCGGCGCTGCGCGCCGTGCCCACCGACGCGGCCCGGCGCGCGACGCTGATCCCCGAGTTCTCCCGGATCACCCGCCAGGCCATCCGCGACCTGCGTGGGCAGCCCGGCGGGCCGGACCCGATCGCGATCGTGCGGCGCTTCCTGTGGTTCATGCCGCTCACCGACGCGGAGGTGCGCGCCGTCGCCCTCCGCCTCCGCTGACCGCCCGCACGTTAGGAGGGGCCCCTTGTTAACACACGTGTGTTAAAAAGGGGCCCCTCCTAACCACAAAAAGCTCAGCTGGCGATCATGCGGCGCAGCACGTACTGCAGGATGCCGCCGTGCCGGTAGTAGTCCGCCTCACCCGGGGTGTCGATGCGGACCACGGCGTCGAACTCCACACCGGTGTCGGTGGTGACCTTCACCGTGCGCGGGGTGTCGCCGTCGTTCAGCGCGGTCACGCCGCTGATCGAGAACGTCTCGGTGCCGGTCAGGCCCAGCGAATCCGCGGTGGTGTCGACCGGGAACTGGAGCGGCAGGACGCCCATGCCGATCAGGTTCGAGCGGTGGATCCGCTCGTACGACTCGGCGATGACCGCCTTCACCCCGAGCAGCATGGTGCCCTTGGCCGCCCAGTCCCGCGACGAGCCGGAGCCGTACTCCTTGCCGGCCAGGATGACCAGCGGGACGCCCGCCTCCTGGTAGGCCGTCGAGGCGTCGTAGATCGAGGACTGCTCGCCGGTGAGGTGGTTGACCGTGAAGCCGCCCTCGACACCGGGCACGAGCTGGTTGCGCAGCCGGATGTTGGCGAACGTGCCCCGGATCATCACCTCGTGGTTGCCCCGACGGGAGCCGTACGAGTTGAACTCGTGCCGGGCGACGCCGTGCTCGGCCAGGTACGTGCCGGCGGGGGAGTCGGCCTTGATCGAGCCGGCCGGGGAGATGTGGTCGGTGGTCACCGAGTCGCCCAGCTTCGCCAGCACCCGCGCGCCTTCGATGTCCTGCACCGGGTTCGGCTGCTGCTGCATACCCTCGAAGTACGGGGGCTTGCGTACGTAGGTCGACTCGCCGGCCCAGGAGAACGTGTCGCCGGTCGGGGTCGGCAGCGACTGCCAGCGCTCGTCACCGGCGAACACGTCGGCGTACGCGGCGCTGAAGCCGGTCGCGCCGATCGCGGAGGCGATGACGTCCTGGATCTCGGCGCTGTTCGGCCAGATCTCCCGCAGGAACACCGGGTTGCCCTGGGCGTCCTCACCGATCGGCTCGTTGGCCAGGTCGATGTCCATGGTGCCGGCGAGCGCGTACGCGACCACCAGCGGCGGGGACGCCAGGTAGTTCATCTTGACGTCCGGGTTGATCCGGCCCTCGAAGTTGCGGTTGCCGGACAGCACCGACACGACGGCCAGGTCGCCGTCGTTCACGGCGGCGGAGACCTCCTCCGGCAGCGGGCCGGAGTTGCCGATGCAGGTGGTGCAGCCGTAACCGACCAGGTTGAAGCCGAGCTTCTCCAGATACGGCGTGAGGCCGGACCGGTCGTAGTAGTCCATGACGACCTTCGAGCCGGGCGCCAGGGTGGTCTTCACCCACGGCTTGCGGGCCAGGCCCTTCTCCACCGCGTTGCGGGCCAGCAGCGCCGCGCCGATCATCACCTGCGGGTTCGAGGTGTTGGTGCAGGAGGTGATCGCGGCGATCACCACCGCGCCGTGGTCCAGCTCGTACTCGACGCCGTCGGCGCCGGTCACCCGTACCGGGTTGGTGGCCCGGCCGCCCGCGCCCACCGCGGCGGTCTCCAGGTCGCGCGGCGCGTCCGCCGGGTCGTTGACGCCGTTGGCCGGGGCGTCGCTGGCCGGGAACGACTCGGCGCTGGCCTCGTCGGCCGGGCCGTCGGTGCCGAACGGCTTCTGCTGCTGCGGCACGCCCGGCTTGCGGCCCGGGTCGCCGCCGGTCTCGTCGGCGGCCACGTAGTCGGTGAGCGCGGAGCGGAACAGCGTCTTGGCGCTGCCCAGCGGCACCCGGTCCTGCGGGCGCTTCGGGCCGGCGAGGGACGGTTCGATGGTGCCGAGGTCCAGCTCCAGGCGCTCGGAGTAGTCCGGCTCGTGGTCCGGGTCGTGCCAGAGGCCCTGCTCCTTGGCGTACGCCTCGACCAGCGCGACCTGAGACGCGTCGCGCCCGGTCAGCTCCAGGTAGCGGACGGTCTCGGCGTCGATCGGGAAGATCGCCACGGTGGAGCCGTACTCCGGCGACATGTTGCCGATGGTGGCGCGGTTGGCGAGCGGCACCGCGCTCACGCCCGGGCCGTAGAACTCGACGAACTTGCCGACCACACCGTGCTTGCGCAGCATCTCGGTGATGGTGAGCACCAGGTCGGTAGCGGTGGTGCCGGCCGGCATCTCACCGGAGAGCTTGAAGCCGACCACGCGCGGGATCAGCATGCTGACCGGCTGGCCGAGCATCGCGGCCTCGGCCTCGATGCCGCCGACGCCCCAGCCCAGCACGCCCAGGCCGTTGACCATGGTGGTGTGCGAGTCGGTGCCGACGACGGTGTCCGGGTACGCCTGGCCGTTGCGCTCCATGATCGTACGGGCCAGGTACTCGATGTTGACCTGGTGCACGATGCCGGTGCCCGGCGGGACGACCTTGAACTCGTTGAACGCGCTCTGGCCCCAGCGCAGGAACTGGTAGCGCTCCTTGTTGCGCTCGTACTCCAGCTCGACGTTGCGCTCGAACGCGTCCTCGCGGCCGAACAGGTCGGCGATGACCGAGTGGTCGATGACCAGCTCGGCCGGCGCGAGCGGGTTGACCTTGGTGGCGTCGCCGCCGAGGTCGCGCACGGCCTCGCGCATGGTCGCCAGGTCGACGACGCAGGGCACGCCGGTGAAGTCCTGCATCAGCACCCGGGCCGGGGTGAACTGGATCTCCACGCTCGGGTCGGCGGTGGGGTCCCAGCCGCCGAGCTGCCGGATGTGGTCGGCGGTGATGTTCGCGCCGTCCTCGGTCCGCAGCAGGTTCTCCAGCAGGATCTTCAGGCTGTAGGGCAGCCGTTCGTGCCCCTCCACCTTGTCGATCCTGAAAATCTCGTAGCTCGCGTCTCCGACGCGTAGCTGGGTCTTCGCACCGAAGGTGTCGAGGCTCGCCACGTCGTACTCCTTCACACCAGCGACCGTGAGTAGTCCTGAGCAGTTTGTCGCACCGACCGGGGCGCCGCCGTGCTTAGGCGACACTTACCCGCGTCGGTCTCTACAAAACCGTACGTCCGTCTTGCTATCCGCGCAACCTCATGCCACGCTGCGGGACGAGGAGGTGCCACCATGATCCACCACGTCCTGCTCGCCTGCCCGCGCGGCTCCGAGGATCTCTCCCGCTCCTTCTACGTCGGTCTGCTCGGCCTCACCGAGAAGCCCAAACCGCCGGCCCTCGCCGCCCGCGGTGGTTGCTGGTTCACCGGGTACGCCGCCGAGCTGCACCTCGGCGTCGAGGACGACTTCGTGCCCGCCCGCAAGGCGCACCCCGCGCTGATCCGCACCGACCTGGACGACCTCGCCGCCCGGCTCGACACCGCCGGCCACCCCGTGACCTGGGGCGACGACGAGATTCCCGGCATGCGGCGGTTCCACACGCACGACCCGCACGGCAACCGACTGGAGTTCCTGGCACCCGCGCGGTGACGTCCGCGCGGGTACTGTCGGAGCGTGGTCGACGTGCAGCACTGGCTCTCCGCGCTCCCCCCGGGCCTGATCTACCTGATCGTCGCCGGGGTGATCGGTGTCGAGAGCATGGGCGTCCCGCTGCCCGGCGAGATCGTGCTGGTCAGCTCCGCACTGCTCGCCGCGGCCGGGGTCGTCCAGCCCGAGTGGGTGGCCGCCGCCGCCGCGACCGGCGCGATCGTCGGCGACTCCATCGGGTACGCGGTGGGCCGCCGCGGCGGCCGGCCGCTGCTGGAGCGGCTGGGCCGGCGCTTCCCCAAGCACCTCGGTCCCGCCCACCTGGCCCGCGCCGAGCAGAGCTTCGCCCGCCACGGCGTGTGGGCGGTCTTCTTCGGGCGGTTCGTGGCACTGCTGCGCATCCTCGCCGGCCCGCTCGCCGGCGCGCTGCACGTGCCGTACCGCCGGTTCCTGGTGGCGAACGCCGCAGGCGGTCTGGTCTGGGCGTTCGGCACGACCTACCTGCTGTTCTACGTCGGTCGGGCGGCCGAGCACTGGCTCAAGGACATCTCCTGGGCCGGGTTGGTCCTCGCCGTGCTGGCCGGCCTGGTCAGCACCTGGTGGCTACGCCGCCGCGCGCGACGGCTCGCGCCGGTGGGCGTGCCCGACGAAGCCGAGCCGGTCGGCGCCACCGCCACCGAACGCTGACGCGACGGGGGCCCGACCCCGCTGGTGGGGGTCGGGCCCTCGTCGTGTGGCGGCCTCGCTGGGCCAGT
>NZ_JBFAGS010000025.1:0-55411 GCF_040653835.1 Micromonospora sp. NPDC050980
CCGACGGCTCAGCGGCCGGCTGTCCCACGGTGGTCTCGGTCGTCATCTGGCGTCTCTCCCTTGATCGGTCGATCAGCCGTTATTTGTACAGTCCCGACCTACGGACTCAACGGCCGATCAGACCGCACCAAGACCAAGTGCGAGATCCTGTGCCGTACCCACATCATCCCGGCGTTGGGCGCTCGGAAGCTGCGCGAGCTTCGCGCCCAGGACGTCGATCGCTGGCTAGCCGACAAAGCGACCACCCTCAGCACCCGCACCCTCGGCGACCTCTTCGGGTGCCTCAACCGCTCGGTGAATCGAGCCATGGCCCGGGATAAGGTGAAGCGCAACGTCGTCGCGCTGTGCACCGTCCCGCGTGGCCAGGAGGGACGCCCCTCCAAGTCCCTGACCCTCGTTCAGGCGAAGGCGGTCCTGAATGCGGCCGAAACTTCGCCGATCTACGCCTACGTGGTGCTGTCGCTTCTCATCGGAGCGCGCACCGAGGAGCTACGCGCCCTGCGTTGGGACCACGTCGACCTTGATGGACGGCCTAGGCTCGACCCTCCTCTACCGCCCTCAATCCAGGTGTGGCACTCCGTCCGGGCCGGCGGTGACACCAAGACCAAGAAGTCGCGACGGACGCTCGCACTTCCTCAGCGCTGCGTGACGGCGCTGCGACTGCACCGGGAGCAGCAGAACCGGCACCGGGCCAAGGCCGGCAAGGACTGGCAAGCCCTCGGCCTGGTCTTCACGACCACTCTCGGTACCGCCCTCGACGCGGCCAATGTCCGCCGGGCCTTCCGCCGAGTCGTCACCCTTGCCGGCCTCGATCCGGCTGCCTGGACACCCCGCGAGCTACGGCACAGCTTCGTCTCGTTGCTCTCCGAAAGCGGGGTCAGCCTCGAAGACATCGCGGACCTGTGCGGCCACGCGGGAACGACGGTCACGGAGAAGGTCTACCGGCACCAGCTCCGGCCGGTGCTTCTCGGTGGCGCACAGGCCATGGATGCGATCTTCGGGCCTGCGGACTCGTAGTCACTCAGTTAGTAACTCAGGAATGGAGAAAGGCCCTGATCATCGATGTGATCGGGGCCTTTACCTGCGTGGGCGATACTGGGATCGAACCAGTGACCTCTTCGGTGTGAACGAAGCGCTCTCCCGCTGAGCTAATCGCCCTCAGCGCCCATGACTGTACCCGATCGAGAGGCCGGACCAAAAACCGGGCCTCAGTGCGTGGCGAGGTAGTGCAGCGCCCGCGCCACCACGTCGATGCCGAAGCTGTACTTGAGCGACAGCCACACCACCACGCAGACGAAGACCAGCCCGACCAGGCCGAGCACGAAGCGCACCGGCAGCGACCGGCTGGTCACCCAGCGGGTCCAGGCGTTGACGTGGCGGCGGGTGAAGGCGAGCAGCCGGCGGGCCCAGTGGAACTCGACCGCCCAGACGCCGAGGCCGGCGATGACGAGCAGCCAGCCGGGGCCGGGCAGCGGGATGAGCGCGACGCCGACGGTGACCACGAGGGCGCCGAGGATGCCGATGAAGATCTTCAGGGCGACGCGACCGGTGGGGTTGGCGCGGATGAGTTCGAGCGTGGTGTGCAGGCGGGTCCGCCAGCCTCGCTGTCGGCGCGGGGCGAGGGTGCCGCGCGAACGGCCGTCCACCGGCACCTCGTACCCCCGATCTCTGGCCGTTCGGGCCGCATCCTCGGACGGATCGGCCGCGGCGCTGGTCGCCACCGAGGTACTCCTCGTGACCATTTCCGCCCCCAGTGTCGCCCGCGACCGTCACCCCTGCTGACGACTGGACGTTACCGGAGTAAGTCGACGACTGAACCACCCGTTGCCGGGCGGAACGACGGAGTGGGCGGAACCGGAAATTCTACGCGGGGTCGGGTGATCCCGGGGGCTTTCCGACCCCCTTCCCACCACTGGGTGAAGTCAGCGTATGGCGGAGCGTAGCCAGGAGCAGCACCTGAGTATGGGAAAAGCGGGACACGCGCGTTCCGCAGCGGTGCCGGGGGGAGAACGTCCATGAGTGTCATCCGACCGACGACCGTAGAGGTCGAGACGTCGCTAAGGCTCGTCGCGCCTGACGCCACCGCCTTGCCGGTGCGTGCCAGCCTGCGTTACGACCCTGCTGACCCGTATGCGGTCCATGTCCTGTTCCATGCCGAGTCCGCCGGCGGCGAGGCGGTGAGCTGGTCGTTCGCCCGCGAACTGCTGGTCACCGGGCTCGACGAGCCGGCCGGCATCGGCGACGTCCGGGTCTGGCCGTGGGCCACCCCGCGCGGCGACTTCGTCGCGCTGGCGCTGTCGTCACCGGACGGCAACGCCCTGTTCGAGGTCCCGCGCAGCGTGCTGGTGCGTTTCCTGCGCCGGACCTACGTCGTCGTCCCGCGTGGCCGCGAGGCCGAGCACCTGGACGTCGACACCGCGGTGAACCGGCTGCTCGCCGGTCGCTGAGCACGACCACAACCGGGGCCGCGCGGATCTGCCGAGTCCGCGCGGCCCCGGCCGTGCACCCCGGGGGTACGCGGGTCAGCCGCGCGTGGTGATCCCGCCGTCGACCGGGATGACCGCCCCGGTGAGGTACGCGCCGGCGCGTGAGGCGAGGTAGATGGCGGTGCCCGCCATGTCCTCGGGGCGGCCGATGCGGCCCAGCGGCACCTGCTGCTCGATGGCCGCGCGGGACTCCGGGTCGTCCAGCGCGAACGCCATCATCTTGCTCTCGAACGGCCCGGGCGCGATCGCGTTGACGGTGATCGCCTCGCCGGCGAGCTGGTGGGCGAGGCCGCGGGTGAGCATGTGCACGGCCGCCTTGGTGGCGGAGTAGGCGTACACCTCCATCCACGGCACCCGCAGCCCGTCGATCGACCCGATGTTGATCACCCGGGCCGGATCGTCGGGGTCGGCGGCGGCGCGCAGCGCGGGCAGCAGCGCGGTGGTGAGCCGGAAGACGGCCTTGACGTTCACCGCCCAGAGCTTGTCGAACGCGCCCTCCGGGTATTCCTCCAGCGGCGCGCCCCAGGTGGCACCCGCGTTGTTGACCAGCACGTGTAGCCGGTCGTGGCGCTGCCGGACGGCCTCGGCCAGCGCGAGCGCGCCTTCGTCGCTGCTCAGGTCCGCCGGGATCGCCTCGCAGTGCCCCTCGGCGGAGAGTTCCTCGGCGACCGACTCGCACACGTCGGCCTTGCGCGAGGAGATGATCACCCGGGCGCCGGCCCGGACGAAGCCACGCGCGATCATCAGCCCGATGCCCCGGGAGCCGCCGGTGACCAGCACCGTCTTGCCGTCGACCGAGAACAGATCCGTCATGCCCATCCCATCGCCGTTTTCCGCCGGTCACGGCCGTCGACCGGCCCGCGCCTTACCGACCGGTAACGTATCCGCCGGTGGTACGCGCCGACAAGACGACCGAGCGGGGCGAAACCGTCGAGATGCAACGTGCCGTCCGGCCGGTTACCGTCTCCGATGATGGTCACTACCGGTCAGCCAGCGCCGGCCACCCGCACCGGCCTGTCGGAAGCCCGCCTCGACACCGACGAGATCGTCACCGGCCCGCTCGACGACCTCACCCCCGCGACCGGACGCGCCCGGCCGGTCCTGCTCGACCGTGACCTGCTGATCCTGGTCACCCACGGGCACGGCACCGCCGAACTCGACTTCCGGGCCGTGCCCTGCCGTCCCGGCACGCTGCTGCGCGCCCGCCCGGGCCAGGCGCTGCGTTGCCTCGGCACCCAGCTCGACGCCACGGTGGTGAGCTGGGGGTCGGACGCGCTGCGCGGCCTCGACGTCGACCCGGACGCGGTGCCCGCCCACCGGCAGCTCGCCGGCGAGGACGAGGACGCGGTGATCAGCGAGGTGACCCAGCTCGCCGTGGACGCCGACCGGCACGCGCTGGTGCCCGCCGCCACGGCGCTGCTGCGCCATCAACTCGCCGTGCTGCTGCTGCGGTTGAGCCTGTTGCCGCACGCCGGGGAGGCGTCGACGCCGCGCGCCGAGGCGGAGACGTTCCGGCGGTTGTGCCGGGAGGTGGAGCGCGGCTACCGGCAGACCCGGCGGGTGGAGGACTACGCCGCCCAGCTCGGTTGCTCGGTGCGTACCCTCACCCGGGCCTGCCTGGCGGTGACCGGTCGCAGCGCCAAGCAGGTCATCGACGAGCGGGTGGCGTTGCAGGCATGCCGGCTGCTGGCCGCCACCGATGACCCGATCGCCCGGATCGGCCGGCGGCTCGGTTTTCCCGAGCCGACCAACTTCGGCCGTTTCTTCACCCGGGAGGTGGGGGTCAGTCCGGGTGCGTTCCGGGCGGCCCGGGAGCAGCCGCTGCCGGTGCGTCCGGGTCGTCCGCGCCCGCCCGCCGACGCCCCGGCGCCGGCCGGCCGGGCATGATGGCACTGTGCAGATCTCCGCGCGCGGCGACTACGCGGTCCGGGCCGCCCTGAGCCTGGCCACCGCGTACCCCACCCTGCTGTCCACCCAGGCCATCGCGGCGGAGCAGGACATGCCCCGCAAGTTCCTCGAAGCGGTCCTGGCCGATCTGCGCCGGTCCGGGATCGTCCGGGCGCAGCGGGGCGCCGAAGGTGGGTACACGCTGTCCCGGCCGCCACGGGACGTCACCGTCGGCCAGGTGCTGCGCGCCGTCGACGGTCCGCTCGCCGGGGTACGCGGGCTGCGTCCCGAGGAGACCCGCTACGAGGGCGCGGCGGAGAACCTGCCCCGGCTCTGGGTGGCGGTGCGCGCCTCGCTGCGGCGGGTGGTCGACGAGGTGAGCCTGGACGAGTTGGTCAGCGGCCGGTTGCCGGCCCACGTGCGCAAGCTGACCACCCAGCCGGATGCGTGGGAGCCGCGCTGACCCGACCGGTCACCACGGCTCGGGCCGGTCCTCGATGGTGGTGGCGTAGCGGGCCCGGTGGTGCAGCAGCGGGTCGCCGTCCTCGCCGGCGCCGAGCGCCAGCGGCTCGCCGAGCACGATGGTGTGGTCGCCGGCTTCGATCCGGCGGACCACCCGGCACAGCAGCACCGCCAGCGCGTCGCCGATCAGCGGCACGCCGAACGGCCCGGTGGTCCAGCCGGGGTGCGCGGTGAACCGGTCGATGCCGCTGGTGGCGAAGATCTGCGCGATCTCCTGCTGGTCGAAGGCGAGCAGGTGCACGGCCACGTGCTCGGCGTGCGCGACGGTCGGCCAGCTCGACGACGCGCGGCCGAGGCAGACCGACACCAGCGGCGGGTCGAGCGAGACCGAGGTGAACGAGGTGGCGGTGAAGCCGGCCGGCGGCAACGTCGGCCGGCGCCGTCCGCCGTGCAGGCCGGGTGCGGTGACCACGGTGACCCCGGACGCCTGGCGACGCAGCAGCCCGCGCAAGGAGTCGACGTCGACCGGGCGCAGTTCGACGGCGCCGGCGGCCGGGCGGTCCACGGTGGTCATGACGCCACCCGCTCTCGGGCAGCGTGGACGCCGGCCGGCCGGGGCGGGCCGTGGTGCTCGCGCAGCGTGAGCCTGGCGGGTCCGGACCGGAGCGGCCCGGGTCTGCGCGGCGGGGGTACGACGTGGTCCACGAGAGCCTCCAGTCCGTCGGGTAGCAGCGGTGGGCGTGGCAGGCCGGTCAGGTCGAGCCCGGTCGGGCCGGGGAGCTGCGCGAGGGCGCGGGCACGATCGATGCCTCCCGTGCGTCGGCGGGGCACGGCTTCCTCTTCCCTACCCCGGACCGCCGGCGCGACACCGGGCGGCACCGTGGCGATCGGCTCAGCGAAGCGCACCCGCGCGCCGGGCCGGGTTGACGTGCACGCGAGCGTGGTGCGGAGAAGCTCCTCCACCAGGCGAGACGTCGTCGCTGGCTCTGCTGCGACCCACCTCCAAAACAGCATCTACCACCCCCCAAGACCTACCAGATGAATAGAGATTGTGCCGACCGCTGCACCCGCCGTCCAGACCGGACGCGATCGGGTTTCGCGAATCGTCGGTCCGGGCATGTTCGATCCCGCAGAGGCAGGGAGACGAAGGAGGCACCCCCGATGGGCGTCCAGTTCCGCAAGCGCAAGAAGTACGGCCCGCTGATCCTCCACTTCACCCAGAACGGGTTCTCCTCGTGGAGCATCAAGATCGGCCGCTGGTCCTGGAACTCGAACACCCGCGCCCACCGCGTGGACCTTCCGGGGCCGCTGTCCTGGAAGCAGGACAAGGCCTGAGTCCCGGGCGAGGAACGGGGTGCCGGCGATGCGCCGGCGCCCCGTTCGTCGTTTCGACATTCGCCGTTCCGCCGACGACGCCGCCCGCCCGGCGGAGAATCGCGACATGGCGGACCCGACCCTGCGGCGGGCGCGGCGCCGGGCCGCGGCGGCCTGCGCGCTGCTGCTGGCCGGCTACTTCCTGGTGCCGGTCGAGGCGGACCCGAACGGCCTGCGACTGGCCCTGCGGTCGGCCGGCACGCTGCTGCTGGTGGCCGTGGTCGCGTTCCTGGTCACCGGTCAGGTCCGCCGTCAGATCGGCCGCGACCAGCCGACCGGCCGGGACGAGGACCGGGCGCTGACCCGGCTCGCGGTGGCGCTGGTCGCCGGGCTGCTGGTCTTCGCGCTGGCCGACTACGTGGTGGCGAACACCCGGCCCGGTGAGTTCGCCGGGCTGCGCACCCGCGTCGACGCGCTCTACTTCGCGCTGGCCACGCTCACCACGATCGGCTACGGCGACGTGCACGCCCAGGGGCAGATCGCCCGGGTGGCGGTCTGCGCCCAGATGGTGTTCAGCATCGGCGTGGTGGCCACCGGCGCGTCGGTGGTGTTCAGGCAGATGACCCCGCGCTCGGCGCGGCGCTGATCACCACGTCCCCGCCGAGGCGGCCGGGCTCCGGGTCGCGGGTCACCGCGCCGCCGTCGAGCAGCGAGGCGAGCGCGCGGTTGGCGTCGGCGGCCCGGTAGACGGTGGCGGTGGCGGCGAACCGGCGCAGCTCGGTGACCGTGCGCGGGCCGGAGCGGGCCAGCTCGGCCAGCAGTTCGCGGCGCAGCGGCCCGGGTTCCGGGTCCAGGCTGATGTCGAGCAGCTTCCCCGCCGGGTCGGCCGGGTCGCGGTAGCGCACCCCGGCATACTCGTCGACCGCCCAGAGCGCCTCCTTCAGCGCCTCCAGGCCCCGGTCGGAGCCGGTGCCGTAGCCGAGCAGCCGGGCCGGTCCGTCCTCGGGCACCAGCTCGACCTCGGTGACCAGCGGGAAGCCGGCGGCGGTCAGCGCCGGGCGCAGCGACCGCCCGGCGTCGGTGGCCAGCAGCAGCTCGGCCGGGCGACCGGACGCGACGGCGGCCAGCAGCGCCGGGTCGGGCTCGCCGCCGTCGACCACGGCGAGCAGCGGCGCGCCGGCCGCGCCGGCGGCCTTGAGCGCCACCGGCAGCCGGTCGGGCCGCCCGGGCACCACGTGCACGGCGACGTCGGCCGGCAGGGTGACCTCGGCGGCGCCGATCCGGGTCGGCAGCTCGGTGTCGCCGTCGGCCAGCACCAGCACGGTCAACCGCCGCCCGCGCAGCCGGTCGGCGAACTCGCCCACCACGCCCAGCGCGGCCTCCGCACCGGCGACGGCATCCCCGGCGTACGCGAGCGCGAGCGTGGCCCGCCGCGCGCGGTGCAGGGCCGCGGGCAGCCAGTGGTCGAGCTGGCGGACGAGCAGCTCGCGCAGGACGTCGTCGGTCGGCATGGTGCCGTTTCTACCGCACCGCGCGAGCCTCGTGCCGGCGAACCCCGCTCAGGCGGGTACGGAGACGCCCACGCCGCCGCGGGTCTGGCCGCCGTAGCGTTGCCGTTCCCGGTCGAGGTCGAGCCGGCCGATCCGCTTGCGGGCGGCGAGCGCGGCGTCGTCCAGCAGGTTCGCCGGGACGATCCAGACGATCTCGAACTCCAGCCCGTCGGGGTCGCGGCCGTAGAGGCTCTTGGTGGTGCCGTGGTCGGACGCGCCGACCAGGGCGTCGGCGGCGGCCAGCCGCTCGGCGGTGGCGGCCAGCTCGTCGAGCGTGTCCAGCTCCCAGGCGAGGTGGTAGAGGCCGACGGCGCCGCGCCCGGCCTCGGACGCCCGGGCCGCCGCGCCGACGGAGAACAGCCCGAGGTCGTGGTCGTTTGTGGAGTCGGGCGCCTGGAGGAAGGCGGCGCCGCGAAACCGTCGGGCGTCATCGGAACCCGGCGGAAGCCCAGCACGTCGCGGTAGAAGGCGACGCTGCGCTCCAGGTCACTGACGTAGAGGACGGCGTGGTTGAGCCGGTGGATTCCCATGACACCGACGGTAGCGCGGTTTTGTTGAGTGTTCAACTATAGACGCTATGATGGGCGACATGACCAGGTGGCTGAACCCCGACGAGCAGCGGACCTGGCGGGCCTTCCTCGCCGCCTCCCGCGCGCTGATGGAGACGCTCGACCGCGAGCTGCAACGCGACGCCGGCCTGCCGCACGCCTACTACGAGATCCTGGTCCGGCTCTCCGAGGCGCCCGACCGGCGGCTGCGGATGAGCGATCTGGCCGAGGTCACCGGCTCGTCGCGCAGCCGGCTCTCGCACGCCGCCGCCCGGCTGGAGGCCGCCGGCTGGGTCCGCCGGGAGGACTGCCCCACCGACCGGCGTGGCCAGCTCGCCGTGCTCACCGACGACGGCTTCGCCACCCTCGCCGCCGCCGCGCCCGGCCACGTCGACGGGGTACGCCGGCACCTGTTCGACGCGCTCAGCCCGGCCCAGGTCGACCAGCTCCGCCGGATCAGCGAAACGCTCGCCCAGCACCTGACCGGATCGGAACCAAACTGATCCACTCCGGGGGTTGTACATACCGTCGCCGGATGAGCACGATGGGGCGTGTCCTCCGGCTTCGCTGACCTGACCGTCCAGGCGCACCAACTGGTGTCCGAAGGCGACCTCACCGGCGCGCAACGACTGCTCGCCGACGCGCTCAGCGACGCCGACCCCCGCCCCGGCAACGCCTCCCCCGAGCTGACCGAGGCGGCCGGCCTGCAGGCTCGGCTGCTCGTCGCGCTCGGCGAGCCGCACTCCGCCCGGGGCTGGGCCGCGTTCGCGTACGCGGCGGCCACCCGGTTGTTCGGGCGCTCCGACGAGCGCACCGTCACCGCCGCCGCGACGCTCGCCGCGGTGCTGCACCGGGTCGGCAGCGACGCCCGCGCCGCCCGCCTCTACTCCGACGTCATCATCGAGCTGACCGCCCGTGACGGGCCGGAGTCGCAGCGGGTGCTCGCCGCGCACGCCGACCTGGCCACTGTGGAATACGCCCGCGGCCAGTGCGAGGTGGCCCGCGACCGGCTCACCGACGCCTGGGAGCTGCACCGCGAGGTCTACGGCGACGGCCATCCCAGCGGCATCAAGATGCTGGCCAAGCTCGGCGCGATGGAACGCGACTGCGGCCGGTACGCCGACGCGCACGAGCACCTGGCGCTCGCCGAGGACCTGTGCCGTGCGCACCTGGCCGTGGACGACCCGCTCGCCGTCCAGGTGGCCGGCCTGGCCCGGGCCGCCGCCGACCCGGATCACGTCTGCGCCGCGCCCGAGCCGCCCGCACCCCGGACGCCGGTGGTGCCCGCCGCCCGGGTCCCGGAGTCCGCCGAAGGTCCTCCCGACCTGCCGCCCTACCTCCCGCCCGCGCTCGACGACCCGGTCGAGACGCCGCTCTACCATCCGCCCGGCCGGACGGCCGACCCCACCCACGTGCCCACGCCGCGCACCCCGCCGGAGGCCGACGGCGACGCGTTCGACGACTACCCGTGGCCACCGGACGAGCCGGGCGAGCAACCGTGGCGACCGGACGGGCCGGCGGAGCAGCCCTGGCGGCCCGGCGGGCGTGCGGAGCAGCCCTGGAGGCACGACGAGCCGGCCGGCCCGCCCTGGCAGCCGGACGACCCGGCGGAGCAGTCCTGGCAGCCGGACGACCCGGCGGAGCAGTCCTGGCAGCCCGCTGCGGGTGCGCTGCCGCCGACCGTGGCCGGGCTCACCGACGACGAGCCGGCCGGCGTACGCCGGGTCACGCCGCCGGTGGAGGCGCCGTCGCGTTACCTGCCGGTGCACGTGCCCCGGCCGCCCGCCGCCCCCCGGCGGGAGCGGCCCTGGCTGCCGCTGGCGGTGCTCGGCGTGGTGGTGGCGCTGCTGCTCGGCACCATCGCCGTCATCGCCGGCGTGTCCCGGGTGGACGACGGCCGGGACACCCCGGCCGCGCCGTCGGGCGCCGCGTCCGGCAAACCGCCGCCCGCCTCCGCCCGCCCCACCCCGAGCGGGCCGCCGGCCGCCTCCCCGGGCACCCCGCCGGGCCGGTTCACGCTCACCGACCGGCGCGACAGCATCGTGCTGAGCTGGACCTACCCGCCCGGCGCGGAGGGCCCGGTGGTGGTCGCCGGTGGCCGGGCCGGCCAGCCGCAACGCACGTTCGAGACGCTGCCCGCCGGCTCGGCCGACTACATCGCCTACGGGCTCGACCGCACCACCGACTACTGCTTCACCGTGGCGCTGGTCTGGTCCACCGACACGGTCGCCCGCACCGGCCCGACCTGCACGAAACGGCGGCGCTGAGCGGTCACTCCGGCTCCGGCTCGACGAGCGCGGGCAGTCGTACCGTCACCCGCAGCCCCGGCGCGGGGGCGCCCGGCGTCGCGTCGGCCAGCTCCACCGTCCCGCCGGCCCGCCGCACCAGCTCCCGCACGATGGCCAGGCCGAGGCCCGCGCCGCCGGCGTCGCGGGCCCGCGCGTCGTCCAGCCGGGTGAACCGGGCGAACACCCGCTCCCGGTCCGCCACCGGGATGCCCGGCCCGTCGTCGGTCACCGTCACCAGGTGGTACGCCCCCTGGGGGCCGGTGACCGACAGCCGCACCTCGGCGTGCGCGTGTCGCAGCGCGTTCTCCACCAGGTTCACCAGCACCCGGCGCAACTCCCCCGGATCCCCCTCGGTCCACCAGGCCCCGGCCGGCGCCACCAGCCGCACCGGCGGGGACGGACAGCGGTCGGCCACCGCGCGCAGCAGCTCGCCCAACTCCACCGGACCCACCGCCGCCGGCCGGGCCGGACGCCCGTCGTCGGCCGGTCGGCGCTCCGCCGGCGCCTGCTCGTCCAGGCGGGCCAGCAGCAGCAGGTCGTCGACCAGCCGGCTCAGCCGTTCGGTGTCGGCGAGCAGGTCGTCGGCCACCGCCGGCCAGTCGGTGTCGGCACCGAGCCGCCGGGCCACCTCCAGCTCGGTGCGCATGTTGGTCAGCGGGCTGCGCAGCTCGTGCGCGGCGTCGGCGACGAACGCCCGCTGCCGGTCCCGGGACGCGGCCAGCCGGTCCAGCATGTCGTTGAGCGTCACCGCCAGCCGGTGGATCTCGTCCTGCCCGGCCGGCACCGGCAGCCGCTCCGCCCCGGCCCGGCCGGTGATCTCGGCGGCGCCGCTGCGCAGCTCCTCCACCGGGCGCAGGGTCGCGCCCACCACCCGCCAGGCCACCACCGCCAACCCGGCCACCAGCAGCGGAAAGCCGACCAGCAGCAGGTTGCGCACCACGTGCAGGCTGTGCCGCACGTCCGACAGCGACTTCGCCACCAGCACCGTGCGCGGCTCCTGCGGCGTGCCCGCCGGCACCGTCACCACCCGCACCGGCCCGGACAGCCCGACCCGCCGACCGTCCACCACCAGCCGCTGCGCCTGACCGGGGCGCAGCTCGCCCGGGCCGAGCATCGGCACCAGCCGGTCCGCGTCGATGGACGCGGCCCGGATCCGCCCCTGCGCGTCCACCACCTGCACCCGCAGTTGCCCGCCGGCCACCGGCAGCGGATCCGGCAACGCGTCCTCGGCGGCGAGCAGGGCGACCGCGTCCGCGGTGCGCAGCGCCTCCGCGTCGACCGACCGTTGCAGCGTCCAGCCGAGCGCGCCGAGCAGCAGCGCGCCGCCGAGCGCGAACCCGAGCACCAGCCCCAGCACACCCAGCGCGAGCAGCCGGGCCCGCAGGCCGAGACGAGGGCGATTCACGTCACCAGCCGGTAGCCGGCGCCGCGGACCGTCTCCAACCGCTCCCGGCCGATCTTGCGACGCAGGTAGCCGACGTAGACCTCCACCGCGTTCGGGGCGGTGTCCACCGCGGCGTCCCAGACGTGGTCCAGCAGCTCCGTCTTCGACACCACCTCACCGGGCCGGCGCATCAGGTAGGCCAGCAGCGCGTACTCGCGGGTGGTCAGCACCACCTCGGCGTCGGCCCGGGTCACCCGCCGCCGGGCCGGGTCCAGGCGCAGGTCCCCGACCGTCAGCACGGCTGGCCGCCGGGGCGCGCCCCGGCGCAGCAACGCCCGCAGCCGGGCCAGCAGCACCACGTACGAGAAGGGCTTGGTGAGGTAGTCGTCGGCGCCGCAGTCGAGGCCGTCGGCCTGGTCGTACTCGCCGTCCTTGGCGGAGAGCATCAGCACCGGCAGCCAGCGCTGCTCGGCGCGCAACCGGCGCACCACCTCGTAGCCGGAGAGGCCGGGCAGCATCACGTCGAGGATCATCGCGTCGTAGTCGCCGTGCCGCGCGGCGTCCAGCCCGGCCGGGCCGGTGGCCGCCACGTCGACCACGAACCCCTCCGCCGACAGGCCCCGGCGCAGCGCCCCGGCCAGCCGCGTCTCGTCCTCCACCACCAGCAACCGCACCGGTCCAGGGTGCCACCACCGGGTCACCCGTAGGGGAACTCCTCAGCGTCGTCACAGCGACGATCCCGCAGCATGGAGCGCAGGAGGTGCACACTATGTCCGTGATGAAGAACCGCGCCGTGCTGCGCTGGCTGGTCCCGGTGACCGCGGGGGTCGCCGTGATCGGCGGCGGCGCCGCCGTCGGCACGTTCGCCGCCGGCGCCGACCCGGCCCTGCCGCCGCGCAGCGCCGCCCAGCTCCTGGACGACCTGCGAACGTCGCGCCTGGACGGGCTCTCCGGCACCGTCGTGCAGCGCGCCGACCTCGGCCTGCCGCCGATCGCCGCGCTCGCCGGGAAGGCCACCGGCAACCAGCTCGCCGGCCTGGTCAGCGGCACGCACACGCTGCGCGTCTGGTATGGCGGCGAGGACCGGCAGCGGATCGCCCTGGTCGACACGCTCGGCGAGCAGGACGTGCTGCACAACGGGCGCGACGTGTGGACCTGGAACAGCCGGGAGAACACCGCCGTGCACCGCGAGCTGCCGGCCGACGGCAAGGACGTGCCGTCCGCGCCGGCCACCCCGGCGGACGCCGCCCAGCAGGCGCTGGCCGCGATCGACCCGACCACCGCGGTCACCGTCGGCCGTTCGGCCACCGTGGCCGGGCGGGACGCGTACGAGCTGGTGCTCACGCCGCGCGACAAGGCGTCGTTGGTGCACCAGGTGCGGATCGCGCTGGACGCGAAGGAGCACGTGCCGCTGCGCTTCGAGGTGCTCGCCGACGGGCAGGACGAACCGGCGTTCGAGGTGGCGTTCACCCAGGTCGACTTCCGCACCCCGGCCGCCGACCAGTTCCGGTTCAACCCGCCGCCCGGCGTGCGGGTCACCGAGGAGTCGGCCGAGGCGCGCCCCGGCCCGGCCGGCCGGACGTCCAAGGACGGCACGGCCGATGGGCAGCGGCCGGACGTGCGTACCGTCGGCACCGGCTGGACCACGGTGGTGGTCGCCAAGCTCGGCGACGTGGCCGGTGGCGCGAAGGCCGGCGCGGACGCGCCGGACGCGGACATGCTCGCCAAGGTGCTCGGCGACCTGCCGAAGGTCAGCGGCGACTGGGGCAGCGGCCGGCTGCTCAGCGGCAAGCTGTTCAGCGTGCTGCTCACCGACGACGGCCGGGTGGTCGCCGGCCTGGTCACGCCGGAGCGGCTCTACCAGGCCGCGAAGGGCTGATCGATCACGGGGCTCGGGCCCGGCCGGCGGACGCCGGCCGGGCCCGAGCCGTGTCCGGGCTTGGTGCGATGGCGGGCGACGCGCTATCTTTCTCAGTTCAGACACAAAAAAGGAATGGCATTCGAATGCCATTCCTGCGGCAATTCTAGTCAATGAGGAGCCGGCTTGTCAACGCACTCCGACGTGTCGGGTGACCTGCACCAGGACCGCGACGAGATCGGTCGCGAGCAGGAGTACGTCTCGATGCTCTACGACCGGTTGGACGGGCTGCGGGAGCAGGCCGCCCGCCGGCTCGACGAGGAGTTGCGCCGCACCGGTGGCACCCAGCAGGCGCGCTCGCAGCGCGACGCCACCGTCGCCATGTACGCCGACCAGGTCGAGCAGTTCTCCGCGGTCGAGTCCGGCCTCTGCTTCGGCCGCCTCGACGGCGACGACGGCGCGACCCGCTACATCGGCCGGATCGGCATCTTCGACACCGCCGGCGACTACGACCCGCTGCTGATGGACTGGCGCGCCCCGGCCGCCCGCCCGTTCTACCTCGCCACCGCCGCCAACCCGCAGGGCATACGCCGACGGCGGCACCTGCGCACCCGCGACCGCAAGGTCACCGGGCTCAACGACGAGGTGCTGGACATCGCCGCCGCCTCCCCCACCGCGCACGAGGAGGTCACCGGCGAGGCGTCGCTGCTCGCCGCGCTCAACGCCGGGCGTACCGGCCGGATGCGCGACATCGTCGAGACGATCCAGGCCGAGCAGGACCGGATCATCCGCGCCGACCTGCCCGGCGTCATGGTGGTGCAGGGCGGGCCGGGCACCGGCAAGACCGCGGTGGCGCTGCACCGGGCCGCGTACCTGCTCTACACCCACCGCCAGCAGCTCTCCACCCGGGGTGTGCTGCTGGTCGGCCCGAACGCCACGTTCCTGCGCTACATCTCCCAGGTGCTCCCGGCGCTGGCCGAGACCGGCGTGCTGCTGCGCACCCAGGCCGACCTGTTTCCCGGTGTGCACGCGCGACGCGCCGAGCCGGCCACCACCGCCGCGCTCAAGGGGCGTGCGGTGCTGACCGAGGTGCTCGCCGCCGCGGTCCGGGACCGGCAGTGGGTGCCCGCCGAGCCGATCACCATCGAGCTGCCCCAGCGGGAGGTGCTCACGCTCGACCCGGAGACGGTGCGCCGGGCCCGCGACCGGGTCCGCCGCACCGGCCGCCCGCACAACCTGGCCCGGGCGCTGTTCGACATCGAGGTGGTGCACGCGCTCGCCGACCAGGTGGCCGAGCGGATCGGCGCCGACCCGCTCGGCGGGGAGAACCTGCTCTCCGAGGCCGACCGGGCGGAGATCCGCCGCGAGCTGCGCGAGGAGCCGGAGATCGTGGCCGCGCTCGACGAACTGTGGCCGGTGCTCACCCCGCAGCGCCTGCTCGCCGACCTGTTCGCCTCGCCGGAGCGGATCGCCACCGCCGCGCCGATGCTCACCGACGACGAGCGGGCCGCCCTGCACCGGGAGCCCGGCGGCTGGACGGCGGCCGACGTGCCGCTGCTCGACGAGGCCGCCGAGCTGCTCGGCGAGGACGAGCGGGCCGCCGCCGCCCGCCGCGAGCGGATCCGCGCGATGGAACGCGAGTACGCCGAGGGCGTGCTGGAGATCTGGCGCGGCTCCCGCTCGATCGACGTCGAGGACGAGGCCGACGGCGGTGAGATCCTCGGCGTGACCGACCTGATCGACGCCGCCCGGCTCTCCGAGCGGCAGGAGGAGTCCGACCGGCTCACCACCGCCCAGCGCGCCGCCGCGGACCGCACCTGGGCGTTCGGGCACGTGATCGTCGACGAGGCGCAGGAACTCTCGCCGATGGCGTGGCGGCTGCTGATGCGGCGCTGCCCGAGCCGGTCGATGACGATCGTCGGGGACGTGGCGCAGACCGGCGCGCTGGCCGGCACCCCGTCCTGGGGTGAGGCGCTCGCCCCGTACGTGGCGGACCGGTGGCGGTTGGAGGAGCTGACCGTCAGCTACCGCACCCCGGCCGAGATCATGGCGGTCGCCGCCGAGGTGCTCGCCGAGATCGACCCGGCGCTGCGCCCACCCCGCTCGGTACGCGCCACCGGCGTACCCCCGTGGGACCGCACCGTCGTGGCGGACCGGCTCGTCGCCGAACTGGTCGAGGCGACCGCCCGGGAGGCCGCCTCGCTCGGCGACGGGCGGCTCGGCGTGATCGTGCCGACCGGCCGGGTGGCGGAGCTGGGCGCGGCGGTCGTCGCGGCGCTGCCGGAGGCGGCCGTGGGCGAGCAGCCGGAGCTGGCGAACCGGGTGGTGGTGCTCACCACCGAGCAGGCAAAGGGCCTGGAGTTCGACTCGGTGTTGGTGGTCGACCCGGACCGGATCGTCGCCGAGTCCCCGCGCGGCCACAGCGACCTGTACGTCGCCCTCACCCGCGCCACCCAACGCCTCGGCATCCTCCGGAGGTAAGGAGGGGCCCCTTGTTAACGCCTCCGGTAGAGAAGGGGCCCCTTCTCACCGACGGCTCAGCCGGGGTTGGCGCCCTCGTCGGTGACGTTGGCGACCTGGGCGCCCGGTGTGGAGGCGTCACTCGTGGAGCCGCCGGCGGGGGTGCTCAAGCCGCCGGTGGTCGCGTCGCCGGTGGTGGTCGGGGCCACCTTGCCCGGGTGTTGTTCCGGCTGCCGGGCCACCCGACGCACGCTGGCCGGGCCGGCCGTCCCGCCGGTCGTGGTGACCGCGCCCTGGCCCCGGGTCGGTCCGCCGTCGCGCAGCACGGTCGGGTCGACCGGCACGTGCGCCGGGTCGTCCGGATCCGACTCCTGGATCGTCCGCTCCACGTCGGTCTGCGGCACGGTGACCTCGTCGAGCGCGCCCTCGCCGTAGACCCCGCCGGCGACCCGCTGCTCGGCCCGCCGGGCGGCGTCCTGCCGGATGTCGTCCTCACGCACGTCAACCACCTCGCAGCTCTCGGTGTGGGTATCGGTGTTGCGTGCCCGTGGGCCGAGGGCTGAAACCGGCGACGCGCGGGGCGGAAAGCGCCTGATGTCCGAATCTGAGCGAGGCGCGGAGACCGCCGGAGTCCGGCGGTTACCTTGTCTCGGGGGCCGGGTAGACGGTGGGTGCCCCCGCCACAGAGCGCGAACCGTGCCGTGGCCGACCTGCGGTAGCGGGGCGAGGGTGTGCAGGTAACGACTCATCAAATCCTGAGGAGGACCAGATGAGCACGCAGGCTGCATCCACCAGGCCGATGAACCGGCCCATGTCCGACGTCCAGAGCCGGGCGAACATGCAGGACACCGCGACCCGTCCGATGCCGTCGATGCACGACGGCCACCGGGAGCAGATGCCCAGCCCGGGCACCGAGACGAAGCAGGCGTTCCTGACCACCGAGTTCTGGGTGTACGCCGCAGCCGTCACGGTCGTCGTGATCGCCGCCTTCTGGCGGGGCGCCGCCACCAACGGCCTGAACATCAACAACCCGAACCAGGCGTGGTGGTACCTGACCGGGCTGACCGGCGCGTACCTGGTCAGCCGCGGCCTGTCCAAGGCGGGCAGCGCGCGCCGCTCCGGCAAGGAGCGTCAGGGCCGGCACTGACCCGCGCCGGCACGCCGACGGCGACGCCCCCGGGACCCGTCCCGGTGGCGTCGTCGCGCGTCGTCACTCCTCGCCGAAGTCTCCGAAGTCGCCGCCGTCGTCGTCGCCACCGAACGCGTCGTCCAGCATCTCGCCGGCGACCAGGCCGCCGGCCACGCCCAGCGCCGCGCCCGCCACCACGCCGCCCATGCCCGGGCCGCGTCGGCCGTGGTGGCCCGGCGCGCCGTAGTGACCGGGCGCGCCGTAGTGGCCCGGCGCGCCGTAGTGGCCGGGGGCGCCGTAGTGGCCCTGCCCGCCGAAGCCCTGGGCGCGCAGGCCGCCGTAGCGCGAGGTGGTCTCCCGCAGCCAGCCATCCACGACCTGCGTCCAGTCGGTGCGGGCGGCGTCGCTGTGCGGGACGGAGTATCGGCCGAAGACGTCGTGCCCGGCGCTGAGGAAGCCGCCGCGCTTGTCGCACTCCAGGATCACCTCGACGCCCTGCTGACTGGTCACGAACGTCAGCTCGACCTCGGTGACGGTCTGCGCGTACTGCGGCGCGGCGAAGAACTCGATCTCCTGGTAGAACGGCAGCGTCTGCGGCACGCCGTAGATGTGGCCGCGCTCCAGGTCGGCGTGCTTGAACCGGAAACCCAGCGCCTGGAACGCGTCGAGGATCCGCTCGTGGACCGGCAGCGGGTGCACCGACACCTGGTCCAGGTCGGACTTGTCGACCGCCCGGGCCACCGCGACCTCGGTGCGCAGGCCCATCGTCATGCCGTGCAGCCGCTGGCCGTAGACGTCGGTGATCGGGGTCTCCCACGGCACCGGCAACTGGAACCCGATGGCGAGCTGCTGCTTCGGGGCCAGCTCGAACGCGCCGCTGACCGGCATCCGGTGGAACTCCATGACGCCGGCGTACTCGGTGTCGCCGCCCTCGATCTCGACCCGGGTGACCAGGCCGACGCTGATCTGCTCGATGCGTGCCGGCGCGTCGCCGCCGACGAGGTTGACGTGCCCGTCCAGGGCCAGCCCGGGCCGGGTGTTCGGGTTGGCGAGCACGGTGTCGACGCTGGGCCCGCCCACGCCGAACGCGCTCAACATCTTCTTGAAGACCATCGGTCACTCCCGCGGGGACGGCGCTCCGACATGGACCGTCGGACGCTTGGTGAGGGCACCCTAACCGGCGACGCTGGGAAGTGTCTGAGAGGCGCGCCCGGTCACCGTTCGGCCGCGTCGCACATCCGGTGCCCGTCGTAGATTTCCGTCACCCGGCGCAGGCTCACGTCGCCGCCGGCCAACTCGACGGCGATCTGTTCGACGGCGTACAGGAAGCCACGGATGTCGGCGGGGGTGAGCAGCGCGGTGTCCGCCATCAGCGACAGGTGGATCCGGTCGGCGGGGCCGCTGGCGTCGACGTAGAGCGGCATGCCCTCCGCGGCGGCCTTCTGCGGCCAGTCGAAGGTGGTCCGCCCGGTCAGCCCGGGCAGGTCCGCCAGGCCCGGCGGGGTGCCGGTGGGTCGGGGTGTCAGCGACCACCGGTCGTTGAACTGCCCGCCGACCGGCAGCGGGTGCGGGGCCGCGTCGGCGGCGTCGCGGGCGACGCGCGCGGCGGCCCGGCCGTCGTGGCGGGCATGTCGCATCGCGGCAGTCATCGCGGTACGGGCGTGGCCGAGCAGGTCGTCGAAGGTCTCGCCGGAGACGTCCATGGCGAGGCGGACGGCCTGGTTGAGGCTGGTGACGGTGTGCCGCAGCGTCGGCGCGGCGCGGTTGCTCTGCATGATGTCGAGCGGATAGGCCGGCGCGGCGCAGAACGTGCGGACCAGCACGTTGGTGATGGCCAGCAGCGTGACCGAGGTGCTCGCGCGCAGGCGCCGGGCGGCCAGCCGCAGCGCCGCGGCGGCGGCGTCGGAGGCGAGTTCGCCGCGCCAGTGCCGGGGGGTGGCCGGGGCGGCCCGGGGCGGCAGCGGCGCGACCGGCAGCCGGGCGAGCTGGTCGCGCAGGTGGGCGAGCGCGTCGACGTTGAGACGCTGCCCGTCGACGGAACGTTCGAAGGCCGCCAGGTCGACCGGTTGCGTCGCCGGTCGCGCGGGCGGGGCGGCGGCGCCGTCGGCCCGGGCGCGCAGCAGCTCGGTCAGCTCGGTGACGAGCAGGTCGGCGCTGAGGTGGTCGGCGGCCAGGTGCGAGACCGCGAACATCACCAGGACCGGTACGCCCTCGTGGGTGGCGACCCGGAAGCGGATCGGCAGGTCGGTCTCGTGGTCGAACGGGGTGGTGCCGGCCTCCCGGACGAAGTCGGTGACCAGGTCGGCGAAGCTGACCGGGTCACCGTCCGGCCGGTCGAGAACCTCGACCGGGGTCACGCCCCGGCCGAGCACGTGCTGGCTGCCCTCGCCGGCCGCGCCGGCGGGGAAGACCGTCCGCAGCGACTCGTGCCGCTCCAGCAGGTGCGCGAGCTGCGCCAGCACGTCGTCGAGTTCCAGCAGCAGGGGTACGGGCAGCCACCGGGTCAGCACGAAGAACGGCTTCATCTCCGGCAGCCACTGCCGGAAGACGTCCCAGGTGCCCTGCTGTCCCCAGGTCAGGTGGGCGGACCGGTCGGCGCCGGCGTGGAAGGTGACCTCGGCGCTACGACGTGTGATCAACAGGTGTCCTCACGGGAAGGGTGGGCGGGTCAGGGCACGGTGGCGGGCACCGGTTCGGGCGCCGGGCGGGTGAACAGGACCCGGCGCAGGCACAGCACGCTGTAGGTGAGTCCGGCGGTCCAACTGGCCACCACCGCCCACATCACGGCGTCGATGCCGAACGGGCCGTTCAGCAGCCAGGCGAACGGGATCTGCACCCCGACGAAGGCGATCAGCGTGCAGATCAGCGGCGCGGTGGTCCGGCCCGAGCCGTTGAGGTAGCCGTGGACGACCACCATGACGGTGTAGAGGATCAGGAATGGGTAGATGATCGTCAGATAGCGTCCGGTCAGGTCGCGGGTCGCCGGGTCGTCGGTGAAGACGGCGGCCAGCGGGGCCCGGGCCACCAGCACCGCACCGGTGACGACCACCGACAGCACGGCGGTCAGCCGGATGGTGCGCAGCAGCCCGTCGCGGGCCCGCGCCAGGTCGCCCGCGCCGAGGTTCTGCGCGGCGAAGGCGGTCACCGCGCCGGAGAAGTCGAGGAACAGCAGCCCGGTGAACAGCTCGATGCGGGACACGATGGTGAAGGCGGCGAGGACCACCTCCCCGTACGACTGGATGATCCCGACCAGCACCATGATCCCGACGGCGAGCACGATGTGCTGGCTGGCCAGCGGAAGCCCCAGCCGGGCGGCGTCGACGAGTTCCCGGCGGACCGCCGGGCGCGGCCCGCGCCGGCGGACCGGGTGGGCGCGGGCGGCCCAGACCAGGCCGACCACCAGGGCGGCCGTGCTGGCAACCCCGGTGGCGAGCGCCGCGCCGGCCACTCCCCCGCCGAGCACGGCGACGAAGACCCAGACCAGGACGAAGTTGGCGATGCTGCCGACGCCCTGCACCCACATCGCCGACCGGGAGTCGCCCAGCCCGCGGAAGTAGGCGCTGACCGCGGCGGTGCCGAAGATCCCGGGGAAGCCGATGGCCAGGGTGGAGAAGAACCGGGCCGAGTCGGCGGCGAGCCGGCCGTCGATGCCCATCAGCGCCAGCGCCGGGTCGACAAGCAGCGTGGCCAGGACCACGCAGCCGGCCGACCAGACGACGGTGAGCAGGGCCAGGGCGGCGACCACGTCGCGCCGGCGGTCGACCTGCTGCCCGCCGGTCAGGTGGGCCAGCCGGATCGTGAACGCCGTGCCGAGCCCGATGAACATGGCATTGAGCAGATAGAACAGTGGCCCGCAGGCACCGACCACGGCCAGTCCCTCGACCCCCACGTAGCGACCGACGACGATGCTGTCGACCAGCAGGTAGCCCTGTTGCAGCAGGTTGGCGGCGGTCAGCGGCAGGGCGAAGCCGACGATGCGGCGCAGCGCCGGCCCGGTGGTCATGTCCGACATGCCACCCTCCGATCGGTGTCGTTCAGACGGTGTCGGCCGCGAACGCGACCAGGTCCTCGACGTGGTAGGCGATCTCGGCGACGGTGCGGTCGGCGAGCAGGTCCGCCACGTCGTACGTCACGCCGTGGCGGACCGCGATGGTGTTGGCGACCGAGGCGGCCATGATCGAGTCGCCGCCCAGGTCGAAGAAGTCCGCCTCCACGTCGAGCGCGGGATAGCCGAACGCGAGCGCCAGGCACTGCGCCACCGACCGCTCCACGTCGGTGTAGTCACCGTCCGGCCGTCCCTCCAGCTCCACCGCGACCGCGTCGACGGTGGCCCGGATCTTCTCGGCGGCCTGGCTGAGCCGCTGCTCCAGCGCCTGCATCTCCCGGTCGACCTTCGCGTCGATGTCCGGGGCCAGTCGCACGTCGTAGGAGCGCAGCAGGTGGATCAGCTCGCCCCGGTAGTGCAGTTCCCCGGCGAACAGCCGGGACCGCCCGGAGCGCAGGCCGGCGTCGAGGATCTCCAGCGCGGTCGCGGTCGGCAGGGCCCGGAACATGGTGTCGCCGCTGGTGCCGTGGTCGACGGCCATGCCGATCTCCTTCCACGCGACCCAGTCCAGGGCGATCACGTGGGTCGGCCCGCCGGCCCGCGCCCGGGCGACGTTGTCCAGGTAGTAGTTGGCCGCCGCGTAGTCGGCCTGCCCCGGTGCGGGGAACACCGAGGCCACCGACGAGAAGTGCACGACGAAGTCCGGCGGGTCGTCGCGGGTCAACTCCTCCAGGTGGAACGCGGCGTGCAGCTTCGCCCGGACCACCGCGTCGAAGTCGGCGGGTTCGCGGAACATGACGGTGCTGCCGCCGGGCAGGCCGGCGGCGTGCACGACGCCGTCGACGCGGCCGAACTCGGCGCGGATGCCGGCCACCGCCTCGGCCAGGGCGGTCGGGTCGCCGGCGTCGGCGGCCACCACCCGCACCTGCGCGCCGAGGTCCTCAAGGTCGCGCACCGCCCGGACGCGGGCCGCGCGGGCGTCGCCGCCCGGCGCGGCGAGCAGGTCCGGCCACTGGGCGCGCGGCGGCAGCCCGGAGCGGCTGAGCAGCACCAGGTTCACCCCGGGCTGCCGGGTGGCGAAGGACCGGGCGACGGCCAGGCCGAGCGCCCCGGTGCCGCCGGTGACCAGGTAGGTGCCGCCCGGCCGCAGGTAGACCTGCGGGCCGTCGGTGTCGACCTCGGGCACCTCCACGAAGACCTCGTGCAAACGCCGGCCGTCGCGCAGCAGGAACACGCCGCGCTCCGGGGAGAGGATCTCCGCCCGGACCGCGTCGGCCGACGCCGCCGCGTCCGCGTCCAGGTGGGTGACCCCGAGGTACGGGTACTCGCGGCCGATGACCTTGCCGAAGCCGACGAGCGCGCCGTTCTCCACCACCACGTCGGGTTCGCCGTCACGGGCGCAGACGGCCCGGCGGGTGAGCACGGTCAGCTCCAGCTTGACGCCGGCGGCCATCAGCGCCTTGGTGAGGTGGAAGAGACTGTCCAGGTTCTTGGCCGTGCGCCGGTTCAGTTCGGCGAGGTCGGTGGCGGGGGCGGCGTCGAAGCCGAGCGCGTGCACCACGTGGGTGATCCGGGTCTCGCCGACCAGGTCGGCGATCTCCGCGTGGGAGCCGGCCGAGCCGGCGTCGAAGGGGGCGCCGTCGGGGCGTACCGGCTCGCCGAGACGCAGCACGCGCAGGTCCAGGCCGGTCGCGGCGAGCAGTTCCCCGGCGTCGGTGTCCGGGTCGACCAGGGCCAGCACGCGAGCCGCGCCCGCCGCTTCCGCCGGTTCGGGCGCGGGCTCGAAGACCGCGTCGTGGGTGACCGGCTGCTCCTCGTCGGCGGTGCCGAGGGAGAGCTGATCGCGCCAGGTGTCCGGGAACTGCACCCAGGCGGGAACGGTGTCGAAGACGTACCCGGGGAGGCGGACGATCCGGCGTGGGCCCGGTGACACCCGGCGCCAGTCGACCGGTTCGCCGGCCAGGTAGCGGCGGGCCTCGTCGCCGAGCGGGCCGGCGGGTGGCGGCGTCGCCCCGTCGGCGAGCGAGGCGACAAGTTGCCGGCGCAGGTCGGCGACGTCGTGCACGACGAACGCGGCCCGGTGCCGGTGGCTGCTGCGCGAGACCTGGCTGGTGTGACAGACGTCGGCGATGTCGACGCCGTCGAGCCCGGCGGCGTCGATGAACCGCACGTAGCTCTCGCCGAGGCGGACCAGCGACTTCAGCGTGGCCGCGCTGAGCGTGAACAGGTACGGCCCACCGCCGGCCGGAGCCGGTGGCGGCGGGGCGACGTATTCCTCGACGACGACGTGGGCGTTGGTGCCGCCGAGGCCGAACGCGCTGACCCCGCACCGCCGGGGCCCGTCCGGCGACTCCCACGGCCGCAGGCTGGTGGAGACGTAGAGCGGCCCGGCGGCGAAGTCGAGCTTCGGGTTGGGGTTCTTGAAGTTGGCCTGCGGCGGGATCATCCGGTTGCGCAGCACCGCGATGGCCTTGATCAGCCCGAGCACGCCGGAGCCCTCGAACAGGTGCCCCACGTTGGCCTTGACCGTGCCGACCGCGCAGAAGCCCCGGTCGCTGGTGTGCCGGGCGAAGGCCCGCTTCATCCCCTCGTGCTCGATCGGGTCGCCGACCCGGGTGGCGGTGCCGTGGGCTTCCAGGTAGCCGAGCGTCCGGGGGTCGACGCGGGCGTTGCGCCAGGCGGCGTCGAGCAGGTCGGCCTGCGAGTCGGAGTCGGGGTTGGTGATCCCCTCGGTGTTGCCGTCGTGGTTGACCGCGCTGCCCTTGATCACGGCGTAGATGCGGTCGCCGTCCGCGAGCGCCTGCGACATCCGCTTGAGGACCACCGAGCCGGAACCCTCGCCGAAGCCGGTGCCGTCGGCGGCCTCGTCGAAGGTGCGGGTGACCCCGTCGGAGGACTCGATGCCGATGTTCGAGTGCGGGTGCTTGACCGGGGAGAAGACGATCCGCGCGCCGCCGACCACGGCCATCTCGCAGTCGCCGGCGAGCAGGGCGTTCTTGGCCTGGTGCACCGCGACCAGGGTGGCCGAGCAGGCGGTGTCCACCACCAGGCTCGGGCCGCGCAGGTCCAGCAGGTGCGACAGCCGGTTCGCCAGCATCGCCGGGATGTTGCCGGTGATGGCCTGCTGGCCGTTGTTGGGGTCGACCCGGCAGATGTAGTCCAGATAGGTCGATCCGGGGTTGACCGCGAATCCGACGAAGACCCCGGTCCGGCTGCCGCGCAGCCGGTCGAACCCGTAGCCGGCGTCCTCCAGCGCGAGGAACATCGCGCGCATCACCATCCGGTGGTGCGGATCGGTGAGCGCGGCCTGCCGCGGATTCATGCCGAAGACGGTGTGGTCGAACGTGTCGACCTCGTCGAGGAAACAGCCGTTGTGATATTCGATGTCCGGGTCGGGCACCGGCTCGATGCTGGTGGCCCGCAGATAACTGATGTATTCGCGCAGCTTCTGGCGGCGGTCGACGGGAAACGGCCGGGTGAGGCTCGCGCCGGAACTGACGATCTGCCAGAAGCTGTCCAGGTCGTTGGCGCCGGGGACCTCGACCGACAGGCCGACGACCGCGATGTCCGTGTCCATGCGGTGATTCACCTCTCCGCGATTCGGGTGAGAAATGCGCTGAGCGTCTTGCCGTTGACCTCGTCGAACCCGGTGACCCCGGCGGCCCGCAGCGTGGTGACCGCCCGGACCCACTCCACCGGCGCCCAGAGCTGCCGGGCCAGCAGGTCGGCGGCCTGCGCCGGGTCGAGGACGTCGCCGGTGACGCTGGACACCACCGGGGTGTGCGGGGCGGCGAAGTGACAGTCGGCCAACTCGGCCCGCAAGCGCTCGGCGGCGGGTTCCATCAGCGGCGTGTGGAACGGTCCGCTGACGTTGAGCGGCACCACCCGGGCGCCGGGCAGCGCGCCGATGGCCTTGGCCGCGACCGCGAGTTCGGCGCGGTCGCCGGCGATGGTGTTCTGGGTGTCGGCGTTGAGGTTGGCCACGAACACCCGGGGCAGGCCGGTCTCGGTCAACGCGCGCCGGACGAAGGACACCGGCAGGCCCTGCACCGCCGACATGCCGCCGCCGGTCACCTCGGCCATCAGCGCGGCCCGCCGGTCGACCAGCCGCAGGGCGGTGCCGAGGTCGAGCATCCCGGCCGCGACGAGCGCGTTGTACTCGCCGAGGCTGTGCCCGGCGAAGTAGTCGTACCGCCGCTCGGCGGTCAACTGCCGCGCCAGCAGCGCGTTGACGAAGAAGACGGCCGGTTGGGCGTAGCGGGTGTCGCGCAGTCGCCGGTGCGGGTCGCGGACGCACAGTTCCTCGATCGACCAGCCGAGGATCTGGTCGGCGGTCGCCGTCTCCTGCGGGAACAGGCCGAACAGGTCGGCGCCCATCCCTCTGCGCTGCACGCCCTGGCCCGGGAAGAGTAGACAGTGCACGGGGTGTCCTTTCAGGGTCGGCCCGAGGGGCGTCGGATCGAGGTGAAGCGCAGCGCGCGGGCGCCGGCGCCGAGGCATTCGCGGGTGAAGCGCCGTGCCGCGGGGCCGGGCCCGCAGTCGAGCACCGTGGTGATGCCGGCGTCGGTGACGGCGTGCACGCTGGCGACCGCCCAGTCGACCGGGCGGACCAGCACCTGGTCGAGGAACTCGTCGATCAGGTCGGCGTCGGGCGGCAGCGTGCGGGGCGCGTCGGCGGCGTACACCGGGATCCGCAGCGCCGCGGCGGGGGGCAGCGTGCCGACGAAGCCCCGCTCGCGGCGTACCTGCTCGGCGGCCGGGGCCAGGTGCGGGCTGTGGAACGGCACGGTGTTGGCGAGGAACGCCCACCGGACCGTGCCGTCGCGGAACACCGGTTCGTGGTGGGCCCGGAAGTGCAGCAGGTCGCCGGTGCGCCCGCTGAGCACACCCGTCGTCGGGGTGTTCACCAGGCTCACCGAGACCGGCCGCCGGCTCTCCCGCCGGTAGCCGTCGACCAGGGCCGCGAGGTCGCTCCGGGACAGGCCGCTGACGGCTGCCATCGGCGCCGGCCGCGACCCGGGCTCGCCCGTGTCGGCCCGCGCCGGATCAGCCGCGTGGGACCGGTCGGCCGGGTGCGGCGGCTCGGCCGGGTCGGGTGGCCGGGCGGTCACCTGGTGGGCGCGGACGAGGCTGAGCGCGACCAGCCGCAGCGACGTCTCGGCCAGCGCGAGGAAGTCGTCGGTGCGTCTGGGGCGCAGGCCGGCGACGATGGCCGCCTGGAGGCCGATGCTGTGCCCGAGGACGGCGCTGACCCGATCCAGTTCCGTCCGCTGTGGTTGCAGGTCGCACAGTTGCAGCAGGTGGACGCAGACCCCGGCGGCGACCGAGTCGTCGGCCGCCCCGGGCGGCGCCGCGCCGGGCGCGGCCAGCCACCGTCGGAGTCGGCCCCCGGCGGGCGGCGCCGGCCCGGGCGTGGGGCCGAGGTGCTCCACGAGCATGTCGAGGGTACGGAACATGCGGTCGAAGAATGGCGCGTTCTCCGGTTGTGCATATCGTTCGGCGAGTGCGGCGAGCAGGTTTCCCTGATGTCCGCCTATTCCGTCGAAAAGGGCAAGGACACGCCGGGATGAGGCGAGCGTTTCCAAGGATCTCCTTGCGGATCGGGGTGTTGTCGCGCAATTCGAGTGCGCCCGGAATCTCAGTGTTGCGGCACGAGGATCCACTCACTGTCCGATTTGGATGGTGCTTCTTGGCAGGTCGCGGGCCGGGCACCGCGAACAGTATGCGAACCATCGCGTAGCGTCAATAGCGCGTCGCGCAATTCCCGCGTTTGCGCAGCTCAATCCACTTGCCCTCGACGACCCGCCAAAGAATTGCCAGGCAGGTACCATTTGTCCCGCTCATTGGCGTACGCGCAACCACCCCACGCGGAATTAACGCCGCTGACACCGTTCGTCAACGCACACATGATGAGCTGCGATCACGAAGTAGGGATCTTGGTACGCGACGGCCCCCGGAGGGGCCGTTTCACACCAAGATCTCCTCAGACCGTGGGAGGAGCGAACTCGCCGGCCTTGACCGCGCCGACGAAGGCGGTCCAACCGGTGGCCGGGTAGACGAGCGTCGCTGCCGCACGCGCCTTGCTGTCCCGCACCGCCACCCGACCGGAGCCGTCCAACACCGGCCCCGCCTCGACGCAGCTTCCACCGTTGTCATTGCTCCTGGTGCTGATGTGCCAGGCGACCGCCGGCAAGATCCCGCTCATGACAACTCCTTCACGAGGCTGGCGATCAACTGCGCTGACTCCTTCGCGCTCAACGCAGCCTGCCTGAGGCGATCGTACGCATGAACGAACCTCTCCGATCGCGGTGCTTCCACGTAGAGCCGACCGCCCAGATTCTCCAGATAGGCCACCGCCGGGTACGGCTTGGGCAGGACGAACAGGGTGAAAGCGCCGTCCATGCCGGCGTGCAGCGCCACCGAGGAGGGCAAGACCCTGAGTTCCACGTTCCGCCGCAGCATCAGTTGTTGGAGATGCCGGAGCTGCACACACATCGTCTCCCGGCCGCCGACGAGCCGGCGCAACGCACTCTCGTCGAGGACTGCCGCGACCTTCGTGGATCCGTCCAGGATCTTCTGGCGTTCGAGCCTCAACTGCACCCACCGAGCAACCCTGGACTGTGGCACCCCCGGATCTTCCGCGTTGCGAATGACCGCCTCGGCATAGTCACGAGTCTGCACGAGTCCGGGAAGCAGGATCGTGTTGTATGAAGCGATCCGCTCAGCACGGCCCTCCAGCCACGGGTACTCGATGAAGGACGAGTCCACGACGTCGCCGTAGTCCTCGTCCCAGCGGTCGGTGCGCCACACCTCCTCGGCCAGCGCCAGCAGGCGGGCCCGCTCGGCGGCGTTGTGGTAGCCGTAGAGGTCCAGCAGCGCGCTCACGTCACCCTTACGGATCGGCCAGTCCGCACGTTCGTAACGGCCCAACGCCGACATGTCGCGTTGCAGATGCTCGGAGACGAGCTTCAACGTCATTCCACGCTCTTCGCGCAGTGCCCGCAACTGCTGCCCGAGCCACTGCGCCCGCAGCGTCCGGATGAACGGCTTGTGCGGCATGACCCACCTTCCGAAAATTTGGCAGCGGCCCGCGAAGGAACCATTGCTCCAGTTCGAGTCCGCTGGAAATCTGGTCTTCGGGTTAAGGTGATCACCGGCCCCCGGGGACGCCCGGTGCAAGCGCAGTAACCGCGGCTGTGCCAACAGCCGAGAAGGTGACGAGAGGCGGCCTCGCGGGCGGCAACCGCATACCGGCTCTCGTCGGGCCTCAACGTGGAGCCGCGCCACAGGCGCATTCCGGCTCCGACCGACTTGCCTGAATATCTATCACGCAGACCGGGGCGTGCGCGACCCTGACCTGCTCGACATCACCGATCCACCGGCAGCCCGGTGCGCCGTACCCGCCGATCGAGGCTGCGGTCACCGGGCGGGGCGGCCCTGCGCCGGAAATCAGGGCCGCCCCTTCCACAGACGAGGAAGGGCGACTCATGACCCGAGGCACCATCCGCGGCGGCGGCACACTCCACCCGACCGTCGTACGCGACCGCCAGTTCACCGTCGTCGGCTTCGGCCGCCGGGGCCTCGACCCCGAGGAGGTACGCCGGTTCCTGTGCCGCGTCGCGCTGGAACTCGCCACGTTGCACGACGAGATGACCCGGCTGGCGGACGAGAACACCCGGATCAAGCGGGCGCTGCGCGAGTGGCAGGGCATGCACCGGCGTCAGCCATGAGCCCGGATCCCGACGCGGTGTTCGCGCCGCTGCCCCGCGCCGTGGTCGAGGGGTGCGCCGAACCCGACGACACGCCACCCCGCCACGTCGTTCACCTGCCGATCACGATCGCCGGGACGGACGAGGCGGTGCGCTTCGCGTACATTCTGGCCCGTTCACTGGCGTCGATCCCCGGGGTGGAGGTCGCCGGCGCCACCGTCTCCGCCGAGGACGCCCAGCACGTACGACGCTGGGTCTTCTGCGACCTGGTCATGCCCGATCGCCGCCGGTGCCTGCGCGCGGCCGGTCACGACGGGCGGTGCGCGCCCGGTGGGCAGTGAGTCCGCGTCTCAGCCGGTGTCGACGACGACCAGCTCGCCCACCTGCTCGCCGAGTTCCTGGCGGGCGTCGACCGGCAGGCCGGCATCGGTGACCAGCACGTCAGCCTCGCCCAGCGGGGCGATGGTGGCGATGCCGATGGTCTCCCACTTGGTGTGGTCGGCGAGCACCACCAGGCGGCGGGCCGCGCCGATCAGCCGGCGGTTCACCGCCGCCTCCAGCAGGTTCGGGGTGGTGAAGCCGGTGCGCCGGCTCATCCCGTGCACGCCGAGGAAGAGCAGGTCGACGTTGAGCACGGCGATCGCCGCCTCGGCGACCGGACCGGTCAACGCGTCCGACGGGGTGCGGATGCCGCCGGTCAGCACCACGGTCTGGTCGGGGCGGGGGTTCTGGTAGAGCGCGTCGGCGACCGGGATCGAGTTGGTGACCACGGTCAATCCGCGTACCTCGGCCAGCCGGGCGGCCAGCGCGGCGGTGGTGGTGCCGGCGGAGAGCGCCACGGCCATGCCGGGCTCGACGAGGCCGGCGGCCCGCTCGACGATGGCCTGTTTCTCGGCCCGCTGCCGCACCGACTTGGCGGCGAAGCCGGGTTCCTCGGTGGAGCCGGGACCGACCAGGGTCGCGCCGCCGTGCACCTTGTCGATCAGCCCGCGCTCGGCGAGCACCTCCAGATCCCGCCGGATGGTCATGTCCGACACGCCGAAGCGGCTCACCAGGTGGCTGACCCGGACGCCGCCGCGCTGGCGGATCAGCTCCAGGATGGCGCTCTGCCGTTGCTGGGCGAGCATGGGGACCTCCTCGGCGCGCGAGCGGCAGGGTAGCGGTTAGGTGGTCGCGGGTTCGGGCACGGCTTCCTCGCGGACCACCGCCACCTCGCCGGGCGGCACCGTCAGCTCGCCGTCGCACCGCTCGCCGGTGAGCAGTTCGGCGCCGGTGACCGGCAGGCGGGCCGATTCGTCGGTGTGGTTGACCACGAACAGCCAGCTCCGGTCCGCTGCGCGGCGGCGGACCACCTCCACGCCGGCCGGGGCGGGCGTCGCCGGGCGCACGTCGGCCTCGGCGAGCAGCCGGGCCACCAGCCGGTCGGTCGCCGCGTCGTCGAGCCGGGTGCCGACGTACCAGGCGGCGCCCGCGCCGACGGCGTGCCGGGTCAGCGCGGGCACGCCGGGCAACGGCCCGTCGGCGTACGCGGCGAGCACCTCGGCGCCCTCGGCGTGCAGCCACTCGGTCCACACGTCGGCGCGGGCGCCGTCGTCGAGGCGGACCGTCTCGCCGTCGCGCAGCGGGAAGAACTCCTCGGTTCGGACGCCGAGCAGGTCGCGGAACGCGCCGGGGTAGCCGCCGAGCCGGATGTGGTCGTGCTCGTCGACGATGCCGCTGAAGTAGGTGACGAGCGCCGTGCCGCCCGCTTCGACGAAGCGGCGCAGCGCCGCCGCGTCGGCGTCGCGGGTCAGATAGAGCGTGGGTACGCACACCAGCCGGTAGCGGGACAGGTCGGCCGACGGGTGCACCACGTCGGCGGTGACGCCGGCCCGCCACAGCGCGCCGTGCAGGGCGGTGGGCCGGTCGGGGTAGGTGACGTCGACGCTCGGGTGGGAGTCGAGTTCCGCGCCCCACCACGCCTCGTAGTCGAAGAGCACGGCGACGTCGGCGTCGACGCGGCTGCCGCGTACCTCGGCCAGCGCCCGCAGGTCGGCGCCGAGCCGGCAGACCTCCCGGAACACCTTCGTCTCCGGCCCGGCGTGCGGCACCAGCGCGGAGTGGAACTTCTCCGCGCCGGCCCGGGAGGCCCGCCACTGGAAGAAGAGCACCCCGTCGGCCCCTCGCGCCACGTGCGCGAGGCTGTTGCGGCGTAGCTGCCCGGGCGTCTTGGCGACGTTGCGGGGCTGCCAGTTGACCGCGCTGGTGGAGTGCTCCATGAGCAGCCAGGGCGCGCCGCCGGCCACGCCGCGGGTGTGGTCGGCGGCGAACGCGAGGTCGACCTCGGGGTGCGGGTGGGCGGCGTTCAGGTAGTGGTCGTTGGCGACCACGTCCACGTCGGACGACCAGGAGTGGTAGTCCAGGTGCTTGATGCCGGTGCCGATCATGAAGTTGGTGGTGACCGGCTGGGCGACGAGGCGGTTCAGCAGCTCCCGTTCGGCGCGGAGCTGGGCGCGCTGCTCGTCGGAGGAAAACCGCAGGAAGTCGAGCTGCTGGGTCGGGTTGGCGAAGGTCGGCGCGGTGCGCGGCGGGTTCACCTCGGCCCAGTCGTGGTAGCGCTGGCTCCAGAAGGCGGTGCCCCAGGCGGCGTTGAGCGCGTCCAGGTCTTGGTAGCGAGCGCGCAGCCAACGCCGGAACGCCTCGGCGCTGACGTCGCAGTAGCAGTGCACGTTGTGGCAGCCCAACTCGTTCGAGACGTGCCAGAGCACGACGGCCGGGTGCGCGGCGTACCGCTTGGCGACCGCCTCGACCAGGGCGAGCGAGCGGTCCCGGAACACCGGCGAGCTGGGGCAGTATGCCTGCCGGCCGCCGGGCCACAGCAGGGCGCCGTCGGCGCGGCGGGGCAGCGTCTCCGGGTGCCGGTGGGCCAGCCACGGCGGCGGGCTGGCGGTGGCGGTGGCCAGGTCGACGCCGATCCCGCCGGCGTGCAGCAGGTCCAGTGCCCGGTCCAGCCAGCCGAACTCGTACCGGCCGGGGGCGGGTTCCAGCAGGGCCCAGGAGAAGATGCCGACGGAGACCAGGTTGACCCCGGCGCGGCGCATCAGCTCGACGTCCTCGGCCCACACCTCTTCGGGCCACTGCTCCGGGTTGTAGTCCGCGCCGTAGAAGATTCCGTCGCCGTGCCAGTTCCGCATGAGAGCAGAGGGTGCCCCCGTCCGGCAGCCAAGTCAACACTTTCCAACATCGACAAAAATTACAACGTTTACCCGGCCTTTCCCCTGCCACACCCCCGTTATCACCGTCCTTTCACCCCCTTGACACCGCCGAACCAAGGGGTAGCTTCAACCGCCACCGGCTATTTCTGTTCGGACGTGTGGATTCTCGGTGGATCTCGTCGCACACCTCTCCACGCAGGAGGCGCAATGTCCCGTCCCCGTTCCCAGGCCGAGTACCTCGCCCGGCTCGTACCCCCGTCCGTCGCCGGGCTGAACCGGCGCTCGCTGCTCGCCGGCGCGGCCGGCGCGGGCGCGCTGCTCGGCACCGGCGCGCTCGCCGGCTGCGGCGACTCCGACTCCGACTCCGACTCCGGCGGCGACGCGAAGAGCGTCTCGCTGGGCTCGAACCAGTCGGACCCGAAGCCCAAGGACGTCGTCGCCAAGGTGATGGACGGCTTCAAGACCTCGTCCGGGGTGACCGTCGACATCAACACCGTCGACCACAACACGTTCCAGGAGAACATCAACAACTACCTTCAGGGCAAGCCGGACGACGTGTTCACCTGGTTCGCCGGCTACCGGATGCGGTTCTTCGCGGCGAAGGGCCTGGCTGGCGACCTCAGCGACGTCTGGGGCAAGCTCGACGGCTACTCCGACGCGTTCAAGAAGGCGTCCACCGGCGACGACGGCAAGCAGTACTTCGTGCCGGCGTCCTACTACCCGTGGGCGGTCTTCTACCGCAAGTCGGTCTGGCAGCAGCGCGGCTACCAGGTGCCGACCACGCTGGACCAGCTCACCACGCTCGGCGCGCAGATGAAGAAGGACGGGCTGACCCCGATCGCCTTCGCCGACAAGGACGGCTGGCCGGCGATGGGCACGTTCGACATCCTCAACCTGCGGATCAACGGCTACCAGTTCCACGTCGACCTGATGGCCGGCAAGGAGGCGTGGACCTCCGACAAGGTCAAGAAGGTCTTCGACACCTGGGCCGGCCTGCTCCCCCTGCACCAGCCGGACGCGCTGGGCCGCACCTGGCAGGAGGCCGCCCAGTCGTTGCAGCAGAAGAAGAGCGGCATGTATCTGCTCGGCCTCTTCGTCGGCCAGCAGTTCAGCGGCGCGGACCTGGAAGACCTGGACTTCTTCACGTTCCCCGAGGTCGACTCCACGATCGGGGCGAAGGCGCTGGACGCGCCGATCGACGGCTACATGATGGCCCGCAAGCCGAAGTCCAAGGACGCGGCCACCAAGCTGCTGACCTACCTGGGCTCGAAGGAGGCCGCGGACATCACGGTCAAGAACGACCCGAGCACGCTGGTCGCCAACAGCAACGCGGACACCGCCAGCTACACCGCGCTGCAGAAGAAGGCCGCCGAACTGGTCGGCTCGGCCACCGAGATCGCGCAGTTCCTCGACCGGGACACCCGGCCGGACTTCGCCTCCACCGTGATGATCCCGGCGCTCCAGCAGTTCATCAAGAACCCGAAGGACATCAGCGGGATGCTCACCAGCGTCGAGAACCAGAAGAAGTCGATCTTCACAAGCTGACGGCGGAAGGGGGAAGGACACCATGTCCGACCTGCCCCTGATCCAAGCGGATCGCGCCGTGCCGCCACCGGCCGCGACCACCACCACCGGTGGTGGCCGCGGCCGCCGGCTACGGCTCCTGTCCCGCACCGACCGCGTGGTCATCACGCTGATGGTGCTGGTGCCCCTGCTGCTCGTCCTCGCCCTGGTCTGGCTGCCGGCGGCGGCCACCGTGCTGCTCTCCGGCACGAGCTGGGACGGCATCGGCCCGATCAACGAGATCGACTGGGTCGGGCTGAAGAACTACGACGACGTGGTGAACATCTATCCGCCGTTCGTCCCCGCGGTGCAGCACAACCTGCTCTGGCTGGCCGCGCTGTTCGTGGTGGCCACCCCGTTCGGGATGTTCCTCGCCGTGCTGCTGGACAAGGAGCTGCGCGGCAGCCGGTTCTACCAGACCGCGCTCTACCTGCCGGTGG
This sequence comes from Micromonospora sp. NPDC050980, assembly GCF_040653835.1. Classification (NCBI taxonomy): domain Bacteria; kingdom Bacillati; phylum Actinomycetota; class Actinomycetes; order Micromonosporales; family Micromonosporaceae; genus Micromonospora; species Micromonospora sp. NPDC050980. Next base: position 34,318 of record NZ_JBFAGS010000025.1, read on the forward strand.
TGCTGTCGCTGGCGCTCATCGGCTTCGTCTGGCAGCTCATCTACAGCCGCGACCAGGGTCTGCTCAACGGTGTGTTCGGCGGCGACACCGACTGGTACGGCGACCCGAACGTCAACATCTGGGCGGTGCTGGTGGCCGCCGGCTGGCGGCACGTCGGCTACATCATGCTGCTCTACCTGGCCGGCCTCAAGGGCGTCGACCCGTCGCTGCGGGAGGCCGCCGCGGTGGACGGCTCGTCGGAGACCAGCACCTTCTTCCGGGTCGTCTTCCCGGTGATGCGCCCGATCAACATCATCGTGCTGGTGGTGACCGTGATCGAGTCGCTGCGCGCGTTCGACCTCGTCTGGGTCATCAACAAGGGCCGCAACGGGCTGGAGCTGATCTCCGCCCTGGTCACCCAGAACGTGGTCGGCGAGGCGAGCCGGATCGGCTTCGGCTCGGCGCTGGCGACGATCATGCTGATGGTCTCGCTGGCCTTCATCACCATCTACCTCTGGACCGTGATGCGGGAGGACAAGCGATGACCGCCGCCGTCTCCACCGGGCGCCGCCGGCCGCTGCGGCCGGCCCGGGTGGTCCTGCACCTCTTCCTGGGTACGGTCGCGGTCGGCTGGTTGTTCCCGATCCTCTGGGCGGTGCTCACGTCGTTCCGCTCCTACGAGTACACCGCCGTCAACGGCTACGTCTCGCTCGGCGGGTGGACCGTCGACAACTACGTCACCGCGTGGCAGACCGCCGAGTTCGGCAAGCACTTCCTCAACTCGGTCTACATCACCGTCCCGGCGGTGCTGCTCACGCTCTTCCTCGCCTCGTGCGTGGCGTTCGTGATCGCCCGGTTCAGCTGGAAGATCAACATCGCGCTGCTCGGCCTCTTCACCGCGGCGAACCTGCTGCCGCAGCAGTCCCTGCTGATCCCGCTGTTCCGGATGTTCACCGAGATCCCGCTGCCGGCCTGGATGAGCGACTCGGAGCTGCTCTACGACAGCTACTGGGGGCTGATCCTGGTCAACGTCGCGTTCCAGTGCGGCTTCTGCGTCTTCGTGCTGAGCAACTACATGAAGGCGCTGCCGCACGAGCTGTACGAGGCGGCGATGGTCGACGGGGCGAGCGTGTGGCGGCAGTACTGGCAGGTCACCATGCCGCTGTGCCGGCCCGCCCTGGCCGCGTTGGCCACCTTGGAGGTGACCTGGATCTACAACGAGTTCTTCTGGGCCACGGTGCTCATGCGCAGCGGCGACAAGTTCCCGGTGACCAGTTCGCTGAACAACCTGCGCGGCCAGTTCTTCACCGACAACAACCTGGTCTCGGCCGGTTCGGTGCTGGTCGCGATCCCCACCCTGGTGATCTTCTTCCTGCTTCAGAAGCAGTTCGTCCGGGGCCTGACGCTGGGCGCCTCCAAGGGCTGACGGCTGCGGGCTCGCGTCACTCTTCGTGACGAGAACGGGTGAGCATTCCACAGAATCGAGTGGTCATGACGCCTCCGGCCATCGTCCACCTGCGCCGCGCGCGGACCAGCCTGGTGCTCGACGCGCGCGGCCCGGGGCTGCCCCGGATCGTGCACTGGGGCGCCGACCTCGGACCGCTGTCCACCGAGGACCTGCCCGCACTTGTCGACGCCACGGTCCCGCCGGTGGTGCCGAGCAGCTTCGACGAGCCGACAGTGCTGTCGCTGCTGCCCGAGGCGAGCGCGGGCTGGAGCGGCCGGCCCGGGCTTGCCGGCCACCGCGCCGGCCGGGACTGGTCCACCGCCTTCCGTCTGATCGACCTCGACGTGACCGACCAGCCGCCGGCCGTCGGGCCCGGCGCCGAGCCGCAGCACGTCGCGGCCCTGACCGAGCCCCGCGAGCACGACGGACCGGCCGGACCCCGCGAGCACGACGGACCGGCCCGACCCCGCGCGCACGACGGGGCTGCGGCCCGTGAGCCGGGTCGCGTGGCCGACGGCGGGGAGTCGGTGCGCGTATCCGATGAGGAGCGGGACCACGACGGCGGCGGGGCGGCGCGGGTGACCGTGCGGGCGACGGACCCGGACGCGGGGTTGAGCCTGACCGTCGAGATCACACTGGACCCGGCCGGGCTGCTGACGCTGCGGCACCGGCTGCGCAACGACGGCGACGGCCGCTACGAGCTGCGGGAGCTGACGCCGGTGCTGCCGGTGCCGGCGGTCGCCACCGAGCTGCTCGATCTGACCGGGCGCTGGTGCCGGGAACGCGCGCCGCAGCGGCACCCGTGGCCGATGGGCGCCTGGGTGCGCGAGGGGCGGCACGGCCGCACCGGGCACGACGCCACGCTGCTGCTGGTCGCCGGCACCCCCGGCTTCGGCTTCGGGCACGGCGAGGTGTGGGCGGTGCACACCGCGTGGAGCGGCGACCACGTCACGGTCGCCGAGCGCCGCCCCACCGGGGAGGCCACGCTCGGCGGCGGGGAACTGCTCGCGCCCGGCGAGGTGGTGCTCGCCCCCGGCGAGGAGTACGCCACCCCGCTGCTGTACGCGGTCCGGTCCGCCGACGGGCTGGACGGGCTCAGCGACGTGCTGCACACCAGCCTGCGGGCCCGGCCGGAGCATCCGCGCACCCCCCGGCCGGTGACGCTGAACGTCTGGGAGGCGGTCTACTTCGACCACGACCTGGACCGGCTGCGGACGCTCGCCGACCGAGCCGCCGAGGTGGGTGTGGAACGCTTCGTGCTCGACGACGGCTGGTTCCGTGGCCGGCGGCACGACCTCGCCGGGCTCGGCGACTGGTGGGTCGACGAGCAGGTCTGGCCGGGCGGGCTGCAACCGCTGATCGACCACGTACGCGCCCACGGCATGCGGTTCGGGCTGTGGGTCGAGCCGGAGATGGTCAACCCCGACTCCGACCTGTTCCGGGCCCACCCGGACTGGGTGCTCCAGGCGCCCGGCCGCCTGCCGATTCCGTGGCGGCACCAGCAGGTGCTCGACCTGGCCCACCCGGACGCGTACGCCTACCTGCTCGGCCGGCTCGACGCGGTGCTCGGCGAGCACGACGGGATCACGTACCTGAAGTGGGACCACAACCGGGACCTCACCGAGGCCGGGCACGCCGGCCGGCCCGGGGTGCACGCCCAGACGGTGGCGGTCTACCGGCTGCTCGACGAGCTGCGCGCCCGGCACCCCGGCCTGGAGATCGAGAGCTGCTCCTCCGGCGGCGCGCGGGTCGACCTGGAGATCCTGCGCCGCACCGACCGGGTCTGGGCCAGCGACTGCAACGACGCGCTGGAACGGCTGGCCGTCCAACGCTGGACCGGGCTGCTGCTGCCACCGGAGCTGATCGGCACCCACGTCGGCCCGGACCGCTCGCACACCACGCACCGGGTGCACGACCTGGGCTTCCGGGCGGTCACCGCGCTCTTCGGCCACCACGGCATCGAGTGGGACATCAGCGCGATCGACGTGTCCGCGCGGGCCGAACTCGCCGCCTGGGTGGCGCTGCACAAGCGGCTCCGCCCGCTGCTGCACTCCGGGCGGGTGGTCCGGGTCGACCACCCGGACCCGGCCGTGCAGGCCCACGGCGTGGTCGCCCACGACCGCTCCCGGGCGGTGTACGCGGTCAGCCGGGTGGCCACCTCCGTCGCGCAGGTGCCGGGCGCGGTGCGGCTGCCGGGGCTGGACCCGGCGCGGCGCTACCGGGTGCGCCCGCCGGCCGGGGTGCCGGAGCCGGCGCTGCTGGAGCTGACCCCGCCGGCCTGGCTGGCCGCCGGCGATCAGGTGACGCTGCCCGGGTCGGTGCTCGGCACGGTAGGACTGCAACTGCCGGCCCTGCACCCGGAGCAGGCGCTGCTGCTGGAGGTCGGCGAACTTTCCTGAGAATCCTCGCCGGCCGATGTCGAGAGCCGGGGTGGCGGCTTCTACCCGAGGGTGCAAGCACCGACAATCGGTGCTCGGGCGTGAGGAGCCGATCGTGAAGTACATGCTGTTGATGCAGTTCAGCGCCGCCGGGGCCGACTTTCCGTCCATCGACACCTGGACGCCGGAGGAGTTCCGGGCGCACATCGACTTCATGGGCGAGGTCAACGCGAAGCTGATGGCCGACGGCGAGTTCGTGCAGGGCGAAGGGCTGGGCGGGCCCCAGCAGGCCCGGATCGTGCGGGCCGGCGAGAACGGTGCGCCGGTGGTCACCGAGGGGCCGTACGCGGAGACCAAGGAGTTCCTGGCCGGCTTCTGGATCGTCGACTGCGACAGCCCGCGGCGGGCGGTGGAGATCGCCGCGTCGATCTCCACCGCGCCCGGCCCAGGCGGTCGGCCGCTGAACATGCCGATCGAGGTGCACCCGGTGATGTCCGGCCCGCCGCAGGAGATGTGACCCTGGCCGACCACCCCGTCGAGGACCTGCTGCGCGAGCTGGCGCCGCGGGTCCTCGGCGTGCTCGCCCGCCGCTTCGGTGACTTCGCCACCGCTGAGGACGCGGTCCAGGAGGCGCTGCTGGCGGCGACCCGGCAGTGGCCGGTCGAGGGGCTGCCGGAGCACCCGCGCGGCTGGCTCACGCGGGTCGCGTACCGGCGGATGGTCGAGCTGGTGCGGGCCGAGGCGGCCCGGCGGGACCGGGAGGAACGCGCGGCCCGGCGCACCGGCGACGACCGGCGGACCGCGCCGGCCGCCGACGAGCCGCCGGCCGCCGACCGGGACGACGCGCTGGTGCTGCTCTTCCTCTGCTGCCACCCGACGCTGACCACGCCGTCGGCGATCGCGTTGACGCTGCGCGCGGTCGGCGGCCTGCGCACCGCCGAGATCGCCCGCGCGTTCCTGGTGCCGGAGGCCACCATGGCGCAGCGGATCAGCCGCGCCAAGCAGCGGATCAAGGACTCCGGGCTGCCGTTCCGGCTGCCCGAGCCGCCCGACCGGCAGGCCCGGCTCGCCGCCGTGCTGCACGTGCTCTATCTGATCTTCACCGAGGGGCACACCGCGAGTCTCGGCGACGACCTGCGCCGGGTCGATCTCTGCGAGGAGGCGATCCGGCTGGCCCGGGAGATGCACCGGCTGCTGCCCGACGACAGCGAGGTGGCGGGGCTGCTCGCCCTGATGCTGCTCACCGACGCCCGCGCCGCCGCCCGCACCGGCCCGTCCGGCGAGCTGATCCCGCTGGCCGAGCAGGACCGGTCCCGCTGGGACGCCGCCGCGATCGCCGAGGGCACGACGCTGGTCACCGACGCCATGCGCCGGGGACCGGTCGGGCCGTACCAGCTCCAGGCGGCGGTGGCCGCGTTGCACGACGAGGCGCCGGACGCGGCGGCCACCGACTGGCCGCAGATCCTCGCGTTGTACGGGGTGCTGGAGCGCCTCACCGGCAGCCCGGTGGTGGCGTTGAACCGGGCGGTGGCGACCGCCATGGTGCACGGCCCGGCCGCCGGGCTGGACGCGCTCGCCGGGCCGGCCGCCGACAGTCGACTGGCCGGCTCGCACCGGCTCGACGCGGCCCGCGCCCACCTGCACGAGATGGCCGGCGACCGGGACGCCGCGGTGACCCACTACCGGGCCGCCGCCGCGCGCACGACCAGCCGCCCCGAACAGGAATACCTGTTGACCCGCGCCGCCCGCCTGCGCCGGTTGCGTTGATCAAGGAGTTTGCGTCGGTATCCACCCGGTTCGCGACGCGGACTCCTTGGTCAACCAGTGCGCGAGGTGGTGTGGCGGAGGGCCAGGGCGACGGTGGCGAACAGAGCGGCGCCGCAGCCCACGCCGGAGACCAGACCGACCGCCGCCGCGTCACCGCCCAGTGCGTAGGTGAGAAAGCCGGCGAGGCCGAGCGCGGTCATCACCGCGCCGAGCCAGTGGTAGCGCGGCATCCGCCACACCGCCGCCAGGCCGAAGAAGTGCACGCCGACCACCACCGCGACCCAGGCCACCGACACGGCGGGCCGGTCGAGCACGTTGTTGATGACGGCGAGGCCGCCGAAGAGCGCTACCGCCTCCAGCGCCACCACGATCCAGTAGCGGCGGTCCATGAAGCCCGCCGCCTCCTGTCCCTGCGCGGCCGGCGGGGCCTGCCGTGCCACCCGGAACAAGCCGACCAGGAGCAGTGCGGCCACCACCAGGCCGGCCGACCGGATCACGAGCGGCCACGGCGCGGGCAGCCCGCCGCTGTTGACCATGATGAAGACGGTCCCGAACGAGAGGGCCACGAGCGAGCCGATCACCAGCCCTGACGGTCGGCCCCTGGTCCCCGGCGTGCTCATCGCGTCCCCTCCCGACGATCGCGCGCCGGCCGGTCGGCGCGACGCGCGCCAGATCGTACGGCAGCCCGACCGGCCCGCCCGCGCGGTGGCCGGGTCCGTGCGGACCCGGCCACCCGATGCGCGGTCGGTCAGCTCGCGGTGCAGGTCACCGCAGGCGTCGAGTTGGTGCCGTTCCAGCTCGCGATGAAGCCGAACGTGGTGCTGGCGCCGGCGCCGAGGCGGCCGTTGTAGTCCACGTTGCGGGCGGTGTAGGCCGAACCGCTGTTGCTGAGCGTGGCGTTCCAGGACTGGCTGACGGTCTGGCCGTTGGCGAACGTCCACTTCGCCGTCCAGCCGTTGATCGCGGCGGAACCGGCGGTCACCTTGACGTCACCCTGGAAACCGCCCTGCCACGAGTTGACGACGGTGTAGGTGGCGGTGCAGCCGCCGGCCGGCGGGGGCGGAGTGGTCGGCGGGGTGGTCGGGCTCGGGCTGGTGGTCGGGCTCGGGCTCGTCGTCGGGGTGGGGCTGGTGGTCGGGCTCGGCGAGCTGCCGGCGTAGACCGACGCCTCGCGGGAGGTCGCGGCGATGCCGTTGGCCCCGTTGAAGATGCGCTGGCCCCAACTGGTGAGCTGCGCCGGGTTGAACCCGGTGGTCATGTCGAGGTATTCGACGCCGCCGCCGTTGCCGCTCCACGACCAGCCCAGGTAGCCGATCCGGTTGGCCTGGGCGTAGGACATGATGGTGTCCTCGTCGGGGTTGCCGTCGGAGTGGTTGAAGCCGAACTCCCCGACCACGATGGGCAGCCCGGCGGTGCGGAAGCGGCCCAGGTAGTCGGTGATCTCCGCGGCGGTGTCGAAGACGCCGTACATGTGGATGGAGAAGACGGTGTTGCGCTGCGGGTCGGCGGCGAACACGGTGGGCGCGTTGTCGCGCATGGTGAACGACCAGTCCTGGCCCCAGTTCGGGGCGTCCACCATGATCGTGTGGGTGAGGCCGCCGGCCCGCAGCCGCTTGATCGCGTTCGAGGTGTCGGTGGTCCAGGCGCTGTAACCCTGGTTGCCGAACGGCTCGTTGCCGATGTTGACGATGACGTACTTCTCCTGGCCCTTGAGCACGTCGGCGATGCTCAGCCAGTAGTCGGTGGCCTTGGCGAGCGTGGTGGCGGCGCCGTCCTCGCCGTAGCCGGTGGTGTCGTGCACCTCCAGTACGCAGATGAGGCGGTTGGCCTTGCACAGCGAGATCACGTTGGCCACGTCGGCGGCGCTGTTCTTCGTCCAGCGGTCGCCGCTGGCCAGCACCACCCGTACGGTGTTGGCGCCGAGCGCCTTGATGTTGGCGAAGGAGCTGGTCTGCTGCGGATACCAGGTGTGCGCGTGGTTGACCCCGCGCATGACGAACTCGGTGCCGTTGGCGTCGTAGAGTCGACCGTTCGAGACGGAGAAGCCGGTGGCGGCCTGCGCCGGCTGCCCGAAGGCGAAGACGGCGGTGAGTGCCGTCAGCAGGGCGGCGCCTGCGACGGAGAGCATCTTCTTCATGGCTGTCCTCAGGGGAAGGTTCAACCCCGTGCCCGAGCGGGGGTGCGGTGATGGTGACGACGGTCCCGGACGCCGGCATCAGCGTAGGCCGATGAGGCGGGTAAGGCAACCGGTTAAGTCCTGCGGCGGCCCGCACGTCCCGGGCCGCCGCAGGGGCGGTCATCCCCACCACAGGATGGTGCGCCGCGCCGGTATGAACCGGTTAAGCCCGGACTGTAGGCAGGATCCGGCAGACCGTCAAGAGATCCGACCAGGGAAGCGGACACCAGGGTTGACCCGTTGCCCGCGGGGTATCCCGGGACGATCCACCCGGGAGGAGAGACGCCATGGTGAACGTCGGCTACACCCTGATGTGCGAGCAGGCCGGCCCGAAGGAACTGGTCGACCACGCCGTACGCGCCGAGGCCGCCGGCTTCGACCACCTGGTCATGTCCGACCACTACTACCCGTGGCTGGAGGCGCAGGGCCACTCCCCGTACGCCTGGTCGGTGCTCGGCGCGGTCGCCCACGCCACCAGCCGGCCCGAGCTGCTCTCGTTCGTGACCTGCCCGATCCGGCGCTACCACCCGGCGGTGGTGGCGCAGAAGGCCAGCACCATCGGGGTGCTCTCGGACGGGCGGTTCACGCTCGGCCTCGGCGCCGGAGAGAACCTGAACGAGCACGTGGTCGGCGGATGGCCGCACGTGCAGCAGCGGCACGAGATGTTCGAGGAGGCGCTGCAGATCATCCGGCCGCTGCTCAACGGCGAGACGCTCACGTTCTCCGGCAACCACTTCGACGTGCCCGACGCCTTCGTCTGGGACCGGCCGGAGCGCCCGGTGCCGATGGCGGTGGCCGCGTCCGGCCGGCAGTCGGCCACCCTCGCCGCCGAGTACGCCGACGCCATGATCGCCACCGACCCGCTGTCGCACCTGGTCGACATGTACTCCGAGGCCGGCGGCGCGGGTCGCCCCCGCTACGGTCAGGTGGCCATCTGCTACGGCCCGGACGAGGACGAGTGCCGCAAGATCGTGCACGACCAGTTCCGCTGGTTCGGGATGGGTTGGAAGGTCAACGCCGACCTGCCGAACCCGGACGCGTTCGCGGCGGCCACCCAGTTCGTCCGCGAGGAGGACGTGGCCGAGGGCATCTCCTGCGGCCCGGACACCGACCGGCACGTCGAGGCGTTCAAGAAGTTCGTCGACGCCGGCTTCACCCACGTGGCGCTGGTGCAGGTGGGCGGCGACAGCCAGCCGATGTTCCTCGACTGGGCCCAGGAGGAACTGCTGCCCCGACTGCGCGAGCTGTGACCGGGAGGGTGTCATGCGTATCGGCAACACCGAGATCCGGCCCGCCGGCGGTGGCCCCGGCTGCCTTCTGATGATCCTTTTCTCGATCGTCGCGTCGGTGGTGCTGACCGTGCTGCTCAACCTGATCCTCTAGAACGGCCCGCGCCGTCGCCGGGCGGCAACAGAATGAGGCCATGAACCTGCTGACCGTGCTGCCGCTGGCGTTCGTGATGGTCGCCGGGCCACAGCTGGTCAGCGCGATCTTCCTGGCGGCCAGCCGTGACCCGCGGCGCGGTTCGGTGCTCTATCTGGCGGGGGCCGCGCTGGGCGTGCTGGTTCCGCTGGCCGTCTGGTACGGCGTGTTCCGGGTGGTCCGGCACAGCGCCGGCAACGGGACCAGGGACAGCGGTAGCCGGCACCTGATCGACTGGATCGTGCTGGCGCTGCTGCTCGTGCTCATGGTGATCACGTTCCTCAGGCGCGGGCGGAACCAGCCGCCGGGCTGGATGCGCAGACTGCAGGACCCGAAGCCGGCGTTCGCGTTCGGGCTCGGCGTGGTGCTCTTCCTCGCCATGCCCAGCGACGAGGTCACCATGGCGTCGGTCGCCGGCAGCCTGGCCGGGCACGACCGGCCGTGGTGGCACCTGCTGCCGTTCGCGGTGCTGACCGTGCTGCTGCTGGCGCTGCCGCTGCTCGCGCTGGTGCTGCTCGGCGCACGCGCCGAACGGCTGCTGCCGAGAATCCGCGACTGGTCCAACGCGCACTCCTGGATCATCAGCGAGCTGGTCATCGCAATCTTCGTGGCGATCGTGCTCTCCGACCTCGCCTGACCTGACGGGACGCCGCTGTTTCACGGAAAGAGTGCCCATGGGCGGCTGGATGAGCGCTCTTTCCGTGAATCAGGGGTCACGGGGCGGCGGGTGTGAGGTCCAGGTCGGCCAGGAGGGGGTAGTGGTCGGAGGCGGTGTCGGTGTCGGCGTCACGGAGCACCCGGACGGCGCGGAGATGGGCGGCCAGCGCGGGGGTGGCGAGCAGGTAGTCCAGCCGCATGCCGGCGAACTCCGCGCCGCCGTGCCCGGTCGGCACCGTCAGCCCGCCACGGTCGTCGCCGCCGGCCCGCGACCAGAGGTCGACCAGACCGCCGTCGAGCAGCCGGGCCACCGCCCGGGTGTCCACGGTACGGCCGTCGCGGCGCAGGTGCCGGCGGCGGTACGCGGCGGCGAGCCCGGCCAGCCGGTCGGTGTGGTCGACGGCCGGTTCCAGGGTGTTCAGGTCCCCGGCGAGCAACGCCAGCTCTCCTCCGGCGCGCCGGACCGCCGCCGCCAGCCAGCCCGCCTCGATCCGCCGCCGCCCACCCGAGTACGGGTTCAGGTGGGTGCTGAACACGGTGAGCGGTCCCGCCGTCGTGGCGACGCGGACCCGGGCGGCGCCGTGGTGGAACGGTCGGCGCACCGGGCCGGCGCGCAGCACCCGCAGCGGCGGGCGGACCAGCACCGCGACCGGCTGGCCGAAGCAGGACCGGGCCAGGTAGGGCACCATGCCCATCCGCTCCGCCAGCCCGCCCAGCGTGCGGTCCAGCCCGCGCAGTTCCTGCAGCGCCAGCATGTCCGGGCGGTGCGCGGCGACGACCGAGGCGATCCGGTCCCGGCGGTCGTTGCCGTCGCGGTCCCGACCGCCGGTACGGATGTTCCAGGTCATCACCCGCAGCATCGCCGAGTCAGTCCGACCGGCCGGCCCTGGCCAGCTCGTCGTCCAGCTCGTCGACCTGCTCCGACTCGATCGCCGGCCGGTTGCCCTGCTCGACGTCGGCGTTCGGCCGGATCACCCACCAGAGCAGCGACAGCCAGAGCGCGCCGAGCAGGATCGCGCCCATGAAGTCGGTCGGGTGGTGCATGCCCCGGTACATCCGGGAGGTGGCCACGCCGACCGGCATGATCACCGCCATCGCCACGAACAGCCACCGCCACCACCGGTCGGTGCGCGGAAACACGATGATCGCGATGGCGACCCAGAGGCAGATGGTCGCCGCGATGTGCCCGGACGGGAAGGACGAGGTGGGCATCTGCCCGTCCAGGTTCTCCACCGGCGGGCGGGGCCGCTCCACCACCCGGGCGCTGGCCAGGAAGAGACTCAGCTCGCCGAACATGGCCAGCACCACGAACAGCACCGGCCGCCAGCGCCGCCACACGGCCAGCACGATCGGGCAGAACACCAGCGAGACGAGCAGGATGGCGTGGGTGTCGCCGAACTTGCTCCACCACCAGCTCAGGTCGGTGAGCGCGTCGGTGTGCCGGGCGGCGAACCAGCGCGGCACCTCGGTGTCGAGCGCGTCGAAGAACGTGCCCTTGGCGTGGTAGCTGACGTACATGCCGAACGCGTACAGCGCGCCGAACACGATCACCCAGCCGACCAGCAGCTCGGCCACCGACGAGCGCGGGTGCTCCAGCACCTTCTCCTCGGCCGGGGCGGGGGCGATCTCCGCGCCCGCCTCGGGCTCCAGGCCCTCGGTCAGCGGCGGGACCGGCCGGCCGCGCTCGCGCCGCCACAGCCGGAAGGCGTACGCGGTGACGCCCAGCCAGGCCGCGCCGAGCAGCCACCCACCGAGCACGTCGGAGACGAAGTGCACGCCCAGCGCGATCCGGGTCAGCCCGACCAGGAGGACCAGCACGGCGGCGATGGCGATGGCCGGCTTGCGCCAGCGGGGTGCCATCGCGGGCAGGAACACCAGCAGCAGCGCACCGTACGCGACGAACGAGCCGAGCGCGTGCCCGCTGGGGAAGCTGTTGCCGGGCGCGCTGGCGACCGGCACGTCCACCACCGGACGCAGCCGCCCCACCAGCGCCTTCAGTGACGGGTCGAGGATCAGCCCGCCGACGCCGGTGGCGATCAGGTAGACCGCCAGCCGGGACTGGCGACGGATCAGCAGGCCCACCACCGCGATGGTGATCAGCCAGATCAGCACCGGTCGGCCACCCAGGTCGGTGATCGCCTGGAGCACGGCGACCAGCGGGTGGTGCGGCGCCACGAGGTTGTTGAACCATTCGGCCGCCTCGTGGTCGGCGTGTTGCAGCGGGCTCCAGCGGAACCGGACGAGCATCAGCAGCACGCCGAACGCGACCCCCGCGCCGGCCACCGCGAGCAGCCCGACCAGGCTCCGCTCCGCGAAGTGGCCGAGCGGCCGGCGCCCGGATTCCTCCTTGACCGCGGTCACACCGCACCTCCCTTTTCTCCTGCGAGGCGCGCTGTACCCGATCGCGGTGGCTCTCACACGCCGCGTCGGCGCGGCGTCAGAGCGCGGTCATCTCGCCGGTGTCGAGCAGCTCCTCGCGCTGCGCCTCCGGCTCCCACATGTCCGGCTGGGCCGGCTCCTCCACCCCGATCCGCATCGCCTCCAGTTGGGCGGCGAAGGCCAGCCCGCCGAAGAGGGCCATCCCGGTGAGGTTGGCCCAGATCAGCAGCGCCATCATGCCGGTCAGCGCGCCGTAGGTCTGGCCGAACCCACCGCTGTACTTCACGTACGCGGCGAGCAGCAGGCTGGCCGCCCACCAGATCGCGATGGCGATGCCGGCGCCGAAGAAGAGCCAGGACAGGCCGGGCTGCCTGCGCCGGGGCGCGTGGCGGAACAGCGCCGCCACGGCGAGCACGGTCAGGCCGAGGCTCAGCGGCCAGCGGACCACGTCCCAGATGACGGTGGCGACCTCGCCCCACTCGTAGTGGGCGCGCACCGAGTCGCCGACCGCGCCGCCACCGACCAGGATCAGGAAGCCGGTCAGCGCGGGCACGCCGGCGACAAGCGCGAGAACGGCGGCGCGCACGTACTTGGCGAACGCCGGCCGGTCCCGCTCGACGCCGTAGATGCGGTTGGCGCCCCGCTCGATCTGGGCCATCGTGGTGGTCAGCGCGACCAGCCCGGTGATCAGGCCGAGCGTCAACGCCAGCTCCCCGGCGTCCTCGGTGCGCTCGGAGTCGGTCAGCAGCTCCTGCACCATGTTCTCGCTCTGGCCCGGCGTGATCGCCAGCACCGTGTCGGCGACGACCTTGCCGCCCTCGTCCGCGCCGAGGTCGGTGATCAGGCCGGTGAGCGCGATCAGGAACGGCACCACGGCCAGGCAGAGCTGCAACGCCAGGGCCCGGGAGTGACTGAAGCCGTCGCCGTAGCGGAACCGGATGAAGGCGTCCCGCAGCAGGCACCAGCCGCCGTGCCGGCGCAGGGTGCGCCAGGCGTCGTCGGCCGAGAGCTCCTCGGAGGTCATCAGCCGGGTCTCGGGGACGAGCCGGGTGCTACTCACGGCGGGCGTCCTCGACGAGGCGTTCGCCCCGCTCGGCCGCGGCCCGCGCGTCCTCGGCGAGGTCGGGGTGGTCCTCCGGCCGCGGCACGCAGAGCCAGAGCGACTCGGGCCGGATGGTGGCGGTGAGCGAGCGGCCCGGCTCGATCAGGTCGCCGTCGAGCTGGCGGGGCTGGGCCCGGTTGCTGGCGATCTCGACGGTGCGGGCCCGGAACACCTCCAACCGCGGCACGCTGCCGCGGCGGCGGACCACCGCCCAGCCCATGGCGAGCCAGTGGCCGAGCGTGCGCGGAGTCAGCACCGCCACGTCGAGCCAGCCGTCGTCGGGCTCGGCGTCGGTGAGCAGGCGCACCCCGCCCTGGAGGCGGCCGACGTTCGCCACCAGGACCGAACGGGCGCGGCGGCGCAGTGGCGGCCGGCCGTCGATGCGCACCGAGACGCGCATCGGCCGGTCCCGCAGGTGGCGGGCCGCGCCCATCAGGTAGGCGGGCCAGCCGATCCGCTTCTTGGTGGTCTCGGAGGTGGCGTCGAGCATCTGGGCGTCGAAGCCCATCCCGGCCATCACCGCGAAGCACTGGTCGTCGACCACGCCGACGTCGAGCCGGCGCATCCCGCGCTCGACGGCGACCTCCAGCCCGGCGGCGAGGTCGTTGGAGAGGCCGAGGTTGGCGGCGAGCAGGTTGCCGGTGCCCTGGGGCAGCACCGCGAGCGCCACGTCGGTGCCGGCGAGCGCGGTGACGCAGGCCATCACGGTGCCGTCGCCGCCGCAGGCGAAGACCACCTCGGCCCCGGCCTTGACCGCCTCCTCCGCCTGGCCGCGACCCGGGTCCTCGACCGTGGTCTCGTGCCAGGTCGGCGCCGGCCAGCCGGCCGCGTCGAGCGCGCCGTCCACGGTCCGCCGGAACTCGTCCAGGTCGGCCACCTTCACCGGGTTGACCACCACGGCGGAGCGCGGGGTCCGGTTCTCCGCGGTCACCGGCCGCTTGTCGTCTGCACCGTTCACGGCGTCAGTGTGCCGGACGCCGGCTGCTGCGGCGAGCCGGCGGGCGGGGTCGTTGCGTGGACCGCAAACAGGTTTGGCATCGCCGAGCGGCGTCAGGCCGCCTCGCGCAGCGCCGCCTCCACCCGCCGGCGCAGGTCGTCGAGGTCCGCGCCGGCCTCGGTCAGCACCTGCGCGCCCAGCCCGTCGCCCTCCCGGAGCAGGCCGAGCAGGATGTGTTCGGTGCCGATGTGACGGTGGCGCAGCCGCAGCGCCTCGCGCAGCGACAGCTCCAGCACCTTCCGGGCCCGGGGCGAGAACCGGCCGCCGTCGTGCCGGCGTCGCCACCACCGGCGCGGGCGGGGCGCGGCCTCGCGGAGCGCGTCGGGGCCGAAGGACTCCTCGATCCGCGCCACGATCGCGGCCAGGTCGATGCCGATCTCGCGCAGCGCGGCGGCGTCCGCCGCACCGAGCCCGTCCACGCCCTGCGCGGTGTGGCGGGCCACCGCCCGCGCGCAGGGCGTCGGCGTCGATGCCGTCGGCCGCGAGCAGCCGGACCGCCAGGTTGCCCCGGTCGGCGAGCACGCCGAGCAGCAGGTGTTCGGTGCCGACCGGACGCCGGCGGTCGGTCTGGGCCTCGACGACCGCGTGGTGCACCACGGCCCGGGCCCGGTCGGTGAATCGTTCGAACATCACGCCTCCCAGCTTTCGGGCACCGCCGGTCGCCCGGCGTGCTTCTTGTGGACCGCCTGCCGGCTGACCTCGAGTGCGTCGGCGATCTCCTGCCAGGACCAGCCCTGTCGCCGGGCGTTGTCCACCTGGACCACCTCCAGCCGTTCGAGCAGCCGGCACAGGGCGAGCACCGCGCGCAGGCCGACCTTCGGGTCGGTGCTGCCGGCCGCCGCCGCGAGTTCCGTGGCTTGACTCATGCTGTCAATGTAGGTTGACACGCGGCAATCGTCAACCCTGGTTGACAGACGACACGCGACCGCCTGCCGGCCCGCCGACCGCACCGGTGTTACGTTCCGTAGGTGTTTCGTCGCCGTCCGCTGGACCGGCCGGTCGAGGCTGCCCGCCGGGTGACCGCCGGACGGCTCACCCTGGAGGTCGCCGGCGGCAGCGTGGTCGGGCACCGCTACCCGGAGAACTACGACGTGCTGCACGTCGACGAGGAGTTGCCGCTGGCCGTGGTCTGCGATGGCATGGGCGAGGGTGAGGGCAGCCGCACTGCCGGCGCGACCGCGACGCGGACCTTCGTCGACCGGGTCCGCGCCGCCTGGCCGACCGTCGACGCCGCCGGACTGCGCGCGGCCACGACCGAGACCCAGCGACAGGTACGCCGGGCCGGCGCGACCCGGCCCGGGCTGACCGGGTGCACGCTCACCGCCCTGGTGGTCGAGCCGACCCACGGCCAGGCATGGCTGGTGCAGCTCGGCGACTCCCGGGCCTACCGGCTGCGCGACGGGCTGCTGGAGCTGGTCACGGTGGACCACACGATGGCCTGGCTGGGCCTGCTGCACGGCTGGTGGCCGGCCGGCTCGCCGGAGGCGACCCGGGCCCGCTACCAGTTGCTGCGCTACGTCGGGCACCCGGACCGGCCGGACCCGGACCTGCTCTGCCCGGCGCTGCGCCGCGGTGACACCTGGCTGCTCTGCACCGACGGGGTGAGCGACCAGGTCGGCTACCACCGGCTGCGGGACCTGCTCGCGGCCCGGCGGGACCCGGCACGCACCGTGCGGGCCCTGCTCGACGCCAGCCTCGCCGCCGGCGGCGAGGACAACGCGACAGCCGTGGTGCTGCGCGTGCACCCCACCCTGCCCGCGCCACGCTGACCGCCGCCGTCCGGGGCGTGACCGGGACCACTCGCCACACACTGACATTCTGTGCAAGAATCGTCAGCATGTCGAACGACCGGTTGGAGACGATCCTGACCGCCGCGTACGCGTGCTTCACCCGGCACGGGATGCGGCGCACCACCATGGATGACATCGCCGCCGCCGCCGGGATGTCCCGGCCCGCCGTCTACCAGTACGTCCGCAACAAGGACGACGCCTACCGGCGACTGGCCGAGCGGCTCTTCGCCGACGCGCTCGACCGGGCCCGCCGCGCGGCCACCACCGACCGTGACCTGCCCGCCCGGTTGCACGACGTGCTCGCCACCAAGCTGGAACTCACCCTCACGCTGCACCGGGACAGCCCGCACGCCACCGAGCTGCTCGACGCCAGCGGGAAACTCACCGGCGACCTCGTCGAGGCGTACACCGCCGAACTGACCGGCCTGGTGGCCGACACGCTGATGGACGCGGCCGGGCCGCGGGCCCGCGCGGTGGCCGACGTGCTCGTCGCGCTCACCCGCGGCCTGGAGGCCGACCTCACCGACCCCGACCTGCCCCGGCAGCGGCTGCGCGACGGCGTCGCGCTGCTCGTCGCCGGCCTACCCCACCAGGGAGACCACGCATGACCGCCATCCTGATCACCGGCACCTCCTCCGGCATCGGCCGGGCCACCGTCGCCCGCCTCGCCCGCCGGCCCGACCTCACCGTGTACGCGACCGCGCGCAACGTCGACGCGATCGCCGACCTGGCCGACACCGGCGCCCGGCTGCTCCCCCTCGACGTCACCGACGAGGCGTCCATGCGCGCCGCCGTGGCCACCGTGGAAGCCGCCCACGGCCAGGTCGACGTGTTGATCAACAACGCCGGCTACGGCGAGTACGGGCCGATCGAGGAGACCCCGATGCAGCGGGTGCGGGCCCAGTTCGAGACGAACGTGTTCGGGCTCGCCCGGCTCACCCAGCTCGTGCTCCCCGGCATGCGCCGCGCCGGCCGGGGCCGGATCGTCAACGTCAGCTCGATGGGCGGGCGGCTGGTCTTCCCCGGCGGCGGCTACTACCACGCCAGCAAATACGCGGTGGAGGCCGTCTCCGACGCGCTGCGCCAGGAGACCCGCCCGTTCGGCATCGACGTGGCGGTGATCGAACCGGGCCTGATCCGCACCGGGTTCGGCGCGGTGGCCGCGTCCTCGCTCGGCGCGGGCGCCGGCCCCGCCGGCCCGTACCACCGGATGGTCGCCGCGGTGGACGCGGCGATGGCGAAGTCCTACCGCAGCCGGCTGCTGGCCGCCCCGCCCGAAGCGGTGGCCCGGACCATCGAGCGGGCCGTGACGGCCCGCCGCCCGCGCACCCGCTACCTGGTCACCGCCGCCGCCTGGGCGATGGTGCACACCCGCCGGCTGTTCGGCGCCCGGGTCTTCGACGCGGTCAACCGCCTCCAGTTCCGCTGACCCGCTCCGGTCGACCGGCCGCCCGGCTAGCGTGAGGGAAAAGCGCGGGCGGGAGGTGAGCCGGCATGGCCGCACCCAGCGACGGCGCGGTGGTGGTGGGCGTCGGCCGGTCGGCGCAGGCGCTGTCGGTGGTCCACACGGCCGCCGACGAGGCCGCGGCCCACCACCGGCCGCTGCGCCTGCTGCACGCGTTCAACTGGGCCCCGACCGGCGGCCCCGCCCCGGCCGGCGGCACCCGCGTCGACGCCGAGAGCGTGCTGGAACAAGCCGGCCGGCTCGTCGCCGACGCCGCGCCCGACGTGCCGGTCAGCGGCGAGATCGTCGAAGGCTCCCCGGTCGAGGCGCTGCTGCGGGCCGCCGACACCGCGTTCCTCGTCGCGCTCGGCGACGGCGGCAGCTCCACCTGCCCGACCTGCGTACCGGCCGACGCGCCGGCCGTCGAGCTGGCCTCCCGGGCCGGTTGCCCGGTCCTGGTCGGCCGGTCCGAGCCGGCCCCGCCCGGGCCGCTGCTGGTCGGCTACGACGGCTCGCCCGGCTCGCCCGCCACGCTGGCGTACGCCTTCGACTGCGCCGAACGCCGCGGCGCCCGGCTGCTCGCCGTCCGGGTGGTCGAACCGGATCGGCGCGACGGCGACGACGGCGTGCTGGAACAGGCGGTCCACCGGCACGCCGTCCGGCATCCCCGGGTGACCGCCGACTGCCAGACGGTGTGCGGGGATCCGCGGACCGTCCTGCTCGACCGGTCCCGCTCGGCGCAACTCGCGGTGGTCGGCGCGCGCGGCGACGGGCCGGTGCGGTCCAGCCTCGGCGAGGTCAGCCAGGCCCTGCTCTACCACTCGCCGGCCCCGCTGATCGTGGTCCGGGGGCTCGACCCGGGCACCGGGGAGGGGTCATGACGCCCCCGCGACCCGGGACCTACGACCCTGACCGCCGGCACCGGCCGGAGGCGACAGTGGACGCGCCGGGGACGGCGGTTCCCTCCCCGAGTGGCAGACGACCCCGAGCCACGAGAGGCTAACGCAGCATGGACACCGCGCTGGACCTGCACAGCCCCCTGACCGACGACGAGCTGCGCCGGCTGGACGCCTACTGGCGGGCGGCGAACTACCTGACCGTCGGGCAGATCTATCTGCTCGACAACCCGCTGCTCCGCGAGCCGCTCAAGCCCGAGCACGTCAAACCGCGCCTGCTCGGGCACTGGGGCACCAGCCCCGGCCTCAACCTGCTCTACGCGCACCTCAACCGGGTCATCGTCGAGAAGGACCTGTCCGCCATCTTCGTCACCGGCCCCGGCCACGGTGGCCCCGCCCTGGTGGCCAACACCTGGCTGGAGGGCACCTACAGCGAGCTGTACCACCACATCCCGCGCGACGAGGCCGGCATGCAACGGCTGTTCCGCCAGTTCTCCTTCCCCGGCGGCATCCCGAGCCACGTGGCGCCGGAGGTGCCGGGCTCGATCCACGAGGGCGGCGAGCTGGGATACGCGCTGAGCCACGCGTACGGCGCCGCGTTCGACAACCCGGACCTGCTGGTCGCCTGCGTGATCGGCGACGGCGAGGCGGAGACCGGCCCGCTGGCCGGAAGCTGGCTGTCGAACGTCTTCCTCAACCCGGCGCGCGACGGCGCGGTGCTGCCGATCCTGCACCTCAACGGCTACAAGATCGCCAACCCGACGGTGCTGGATCGGCTCCCCGCCGACGACCTGCTCGACCTGATGCGCGGCTACGGCTACCAGCCGTACGTGGTCTCCGGCGACGACCCGGCGACCGTGCACCAGATCCTCGCCGCGACGCTCGACCGGGCGGTCGACGAGATCGCCGAGATCCAGCGCCGGGCCCGCTCCGGCGGCGACGTCGAACGCCCCCGCTGGCCGATGATCGTGCTGCGGACCCCGAAGGGCTGGACCGGGCCGGCGGACGTCGACGGCAAGCAGGTCGAGGGCACGTTCCGCGCCCACCAGGTGCCGATCGCCGAGGTACGCGACAACCCGGCGCACCTGGCCGAGTTGGAGCGCTGGCTGCGCAGCTACCGGCCGGAGGAACTGTTCGACGCCACCGGCGGCCCGGCCGCCGAACTGGCCGCCCTGCCGCCCACCGGCGACCGGCGGATGAGCGCCAACCCGGTCGCCAACGGCGGCAAGCTGCTGCGCAACCTGGAGCTGCCGGACTTCCGCGACTACGGCGTCGACGTCGACGAGCCCGGCGCCACGATCGCCGGCGCGGCCGGCACGCTCGGCCCGTGGGTCCGCGACGTGATCAGCCGCAACCCACAGACGTTCCGCCTGTTCGGCCCGGACGAGGTCGCCTCCAACCGGCTCGGCGCCGCGTTCGAGGTCACCGACCGGGCGTTCGTCGGCCGCCGGGAGCCGGGCGACGACCACCTCTCCCCCGACGGCCGGGTGATGGAGGTGCTCTCCGAGCACCTCTGCGAGGGCTGGCTGGAGGGCTACCTGCTGACCGGCCGGCACGGCATCTTCACCAGCTACGAGGCATTCATCCACATCGTCGACTCGATGGTCAACCAGCACGCCAAGTGGCTCAAGGTGACCCGGCACATCCCCTGGCGGGAGCCGATCGCGTCGCTGAACTACCTGCTCTCCAGCCACGTCTGGCGCCAGGACCACAACGGCTTCTCGCACCAGGACCCGGGCTTCATCGACCACGTGGTGAACAAGAAGGCCGAGGTGGTCCGCGTCTATCTGCCGCCGGACGCCAACACGCTGCTCTCCACCATGGACCACTGCCTGCGCAGCCGGCACTACATCAACGTGGTGGTGGCCGGCAAGCAGCCGGCGCCCAACTGGCTGACCATGGACGAGGCGGTCCAGCACTGCCGCCGCGGCCTGGGCATCTGGGAATGGGCCAGCACCGACGACGACGCGGAGCCGGACGTGGTGCTCGCCTGCGCCGGCGACGTGCCGACGCTGGAAACGCTCGCGGCGGCCGACCTGCTGCGCCAACACCTGCCGGAGCTGAAGGTGCGGGTGGTCAACGTGGTCGACCTGATGCGCCTGCAACCGCCGTCGGAGCACCCGCACGGCCTGCCGGACAACGAGTTCGACACCATCTTCACCCGCGACAAGCCGGTCCTGTTCGCCTACCACGGCTATCCGTGGCTGATCCACCGGCTCACCTACCGCCGGACCAACCACGAGAACCTGCACGTGCGCGGCTACAAGGAGGAGGGCACCACCACCACGCCGTTCGACATGGTGATGCTCAACGACCTGGACCGCTTCCACCTGGTCATCGACACCATCGACCGGGTGCCGGGGCTGCGCTCGCGCGCCGCGCACCTGCGGCAGGAGATGGTGGACACCCGGCAGGCGTGCCGCGACTACACCCGTGAGCACGGCGAGGACGACCCCCGGGTCGCCGAGTGGCGCTGGGTCCGCGGGGCCGCGCCGACGGGGAGTTCCGGTGAGCGCGAGGAGTGAGCTTGCGAGCCCCGCAGTCGCGAACGAAAGGCAGGCACGGTGAGCGCGAGGAGTGAGCTTGCGAGCCCCGCAGTCGCGAACGAAAGGCAGGCACGGTGAGCGCGAGGAGTGAGCTTGCGAGCCCCGCAGTCGCCG